>DUQB01000163.1 GCA_012838035.1 Bacillota bacterium
ACTGCCGCAAGTGCGCACAGATGGCCAGCGCCAAAACGTGTCCGCACGGGAAGCAGCATCATGTACAGCTGAGCGGCACCAAGGTGCGCGAGCTGTTAGCCGCCGGCACACTGCCTCCACCTGAGGTCACCCGTCCGGAAACAGCACGGGTTTTGCTGTCTGAAATGGCGGCGTACGGGCGCCTATGAGCAAAGGTAGGGGGCTAGGGAGTCGCGCATTTGATTCGATAGACTTGCTTTCACTTTTGTATGGCGCAAGCCCAGGTTACATGTAGAAAGGATGCAGCGCTTGAATTATCTGCGTATTCCTCATAGCCTATACCGGGCGGTGATCGCCCATTGTCGCCAAGAGGCGCCGAAGGAAGCTTGCGGCTTAGTGGCCGGAAAATCAGGGAAAGCGCTCTACGTGCTGCCCATGCCGAATGTGGCGGCGAACCCGGAAAGGCACTTTCTTGTAGATCGGGAAGAGCAACAGAGCGCCTTTCGCTTCATGGCCGAGAAGGGATGGGAGTTACTCTGCATTTATCATTCGCATCCGACGGCTCCGCCTATTCCGTCTACCGGCGACATCGCCCAAGCCTATTATCATAATGCGTTATATTTGATTGTAGGGTTGCGCGTACCGATCAAACCTGACGTACGTTTGTACCGTTTCGTGAAGCAGACTCGCCGGATGGTCGCCGTCCGTCTAATCGTACAACAACCAGGTCAACCGAAGCGCAGCCACAACCGAGAGAGCATCGGCTACATCCTGTGGGGGTGTTCTTTGCGATGAGTCGCGGCGAAGTGGTGACGCGACGCCGCCGACTCGAAAAGAGTATGTCCGTGAATACCTTGCATGATCAATAACCGAGGTGATACACTGTTTTATGTAGAGGGGGGCGGGCTCAACACAGCCCGCTAATTCGTGTTTAGTCTGCGAATCGATTGGTTCCACCTGGTTACCGGCTTGGTAGCGGCCTTGTGTTTTACGCTTGCAACTAGCGGCGGCTATTAGACGTCAAGAGATAAATGGTTCCGCGCCAGGCGCACATTTTGCCTTTAGAGGAGACTAGTCGTTTATATGGAGGTTATCCTTGCTTCTGCATCACCTCGGAGGCGTGAACTACTCTCGAGCGTTGGGCTTGAGTATAAGGTGGTTCCTGCCGATATTATTGAGGCGGAGTATACGCAGGGGAGTCCGGCGGCGTATGCCCGTGCTTTGGCGCAAGCTAAAGCGCAGGCCGTAGCTTACGAGTATCCTGAGGCTATTGTGATAGGCGCCGATACGATAGTACTTTGTGAAGAGCAAATTTTGGGCAAGCCGGAGGATGAGGCTGATGCTAAGCGCATGCTCCGTTTCCTCAGCGGCCGACGCCACGACGTGATTACAGGGGTGGCCGTAGCCGCCGGATGTGGCCCCTGCGCCGGACAAACCTTGCTTTCGCACGTACAAAGCGGCGTATACTTCCGGGAATTGACCGACGATGAGATCGACGCCTATGTCGCAGGAGGCGAACCTCTGGATAAAGCGGGAGCTTACGGTATTCAAGGCGTAGCAGCTCTTTTTATAGAACGAATTGACGGATGCTACTTCAATATCGTGGGGCTGCCGTTGTACAAGGTAGGCGCCATGTTGAATCAATGCGGGGTTGCGCTGTTAACACGCCGCCATGCATTGGCCGGTTCTCGGTAGTCACTTTTTATCAGATAAACAAGTTCCCAATTGCCATGCCGAGTGCCCGTGAGGGAGAACGGAGGGCTCGCATTTGGCAACTACAATGGGGATCAAACGGATTCCCCACGAGGAGCGCCCCAGGGAAAGGCTGTTGGCTAACGGGGTGCAGTCGTTAACTTGTCGTGAGTTGTTGGCCATTGTTCTAAACACCGGAACTAAGCATAGTTCTAGTTTGGACATCGCAGATGAAATGATCGCGAAGTGGCGTACGTTACGCGGGATTGCCGACGCCAGCGTAGAAGAATTAAGGCAGGTCTCCGGGGTAGGAACGGCGAAAGCAGCGCGTGTTCTTGCCGCATTGGAGTTTGGCCGGCGTTTATCCAACGAAAGCGGTGACGACAGACCGCAAATACGTTCAGCAAGCGATGTGGCCGATCTAATGATACCGAAATTACGTGATGCGCCCCGGGAGGAGTTCGTAGCCTTATTGCTCGACACCAAGCACAGAGTAATTGAGTGCAAGACCATCTCCATCGGTCACCTCAACGCATCGTTGGTGCATCCCAGAGAGCTGTTCCGCGAATGCGTCAGACGAAGCGCGGCAGCTGTAATACTAGTACATAATCACCCTAGCGGCGATCCGAATCCCAGTCAGGAAGACATCCATCTTACCAAACGCTTGGAAGAAGCCGGCGATCTGTTGGGCATCAACGTGTTAGACCATGTTATTGTTGGCGATAATAGGTATATTAGCCTGCGGGAGAGAGGCCTGTGCGAAGTCTCATGAGCATATTTTCAGGTACGCAACAAAACGGTAAGCAAGGTAAAGGGGCTACCGATAGAATGTTCGATCGCTTTTCGCGTGATATGGGCATCGATTTGGGAACAGCCAATACGCTTGTTTATGTACGAGGGCGCGGCGTCGTCGTTTGCGAACCGTCGGTAGTAGCGATCGATAGTCAATCCAAGCGAGTCTTGACGGTAGGTGAAGACGCTAAAAAGATGGTGGGGCGCACGCCGGGCAACATTATTGCGGTTCGCCCTCTGAAAGACGGTGTGATTGCCGATTTCGACGTAACCGAAAAAATGCTGCGCAACTTCATGGATAAGGCCTTGCGTCGCCGCGGGTTTATTCGTCCCAGAGTACTGGTAGGGGTACCGTCAGGCGTTACCGAGGTGGAAAAGCGTGCTGTGGTCGACGCGACTCTCTCTGCAGGGGCCAAGGAGGCGCGATTGATTGAGGAGCCGATGGCTGCTGCGATCGGTGCCGGACTGCCGGTACAGGAACCCACGGGTAACATGGTGGTGGATATCGGAGGCGGTACAACCGAAGTGGCCGTCATCTCATTGGAGGGTATCGTCTCGCATCGGTCCATACGTGTGGCCGGAGACGAGATGGACGAAGCCATTGTACAGCATGTGCGCCGGGCGTATAATCTGCTCATCGGAGAACGGACCGCCGAAGAGATCAAGAAGGAAATCGGTTCGGCCGACGGACGTAGTGAAGGCCGCGAGATGGAAGTGCGCGGTCGCGATCTGGTTACCGGTTTACCTAAAACAGTTACGGTTACCGATGTGGAGATCGGCGAGGCGTTGGCTGAGCCTGTGAGCATGATCGTTGAAGCGGTTAAGATAACCTTGGAGCGAACTCCGCCGGAATTGGCCGCCGACATCATGGATCGCGGCATTATGATGACCGGTGGCGGCGCGTTGTTAAGCAATCTCGACAAATTACTCGCTGATGAAACAGGGATGCCCGTACATATCGCCGAAGATCCGGTAAGCGCGGTGGCGCTTGGTACTGGTGTGGCGCTCGAACACTACGATTTGATGCAACGGGTGTTCATCAACCCGCACAGGTCGAGCCAGCACCACTAATCTGCGCCAAGAGCGAGTTTCACCAGGACTCACCTTCTTTTTGGCTTGAAGGAGTTGCATAAGCGTGGGCCCGGGAAAGTGGCGGTGGGCGGTTCTTGGCCCCATCATTTTGATCATCGCCGGCATCATTGTGGCAACAACAGGGCCGCGTGACGAGTTAGGTTGGGCGGAAAAGGCGTTTCGGGAAGCGTTAGCCCCGCTACAGAGCGGGGTTACTCGTATTGCCGACGGTATTGTCGGCGTCACCACCCGGATCGTTCGACTAACCCGGTTGGCCAAGGAAAATGAGGCATTGCGTAAGGAAGTAGAAGAGCTTCGGACAGAGAGAGCGGCGCTACTCGAAGCCCAGCGCGAAAACGAGGAGTTGCGCAGACTGGTGGATTTGGAGCGGCGCGCTCCCGACCAGGTGCAAATAGCCGAGGTCATTTATCGTACGCCCGGCAACTGGTTCAGCACTATTATTATCAATAAAGGTTCTGCTCATAACGTGGAGAAAGGTATGGCGGTGGTTACTCCGGAAGGCGTCGTCGGCCATGTGCGGTTGGTAACCCGCCATACCGCCGAAGTGATGCTGATAACAGATACGAAGTCCGCCCTGGGCGGTCGCGTATACCGTACCAATCAAGTCGTTTTGGTGGAAGGGCAAGGCGATGCCGGTAGGGGCAAGGCGCTGGTGAAACCGCTTGCCAGCGAGGCCGACTTAGTGGTAGGTGATTACATCATCACATCCGGATTGTCGGAAATCTATCCTAAGGGGCTTCCTGTGGGAATTGTCGAGGCGGTGTATGAAGGCCGTTACGGTTTAACCACATACGGGCAGTTGCAACCGTTTGTCGAGTTCGATCGCCTGGAGTGGGTCGCCGTACTCACAAAACCGCATGCTCGGTTCGGAGAAGAGGTATATGGCGGACATCCGTAAGATCCTTATTGTAGCAGCTGTTCTTGTGAGCGCGGTTGTCGTACAGTCTACACTGTTCACCAAGCTCGTCAAAGGCGCACATCCCGATCTCATGCTGGCTGTTACGGCCAGTGCCGGGTTGGCGGGAGGACTATGGACAGGTTGCGCCATAGGGTTAGCCGGCGGATTGCTGCTCGATCTGCTGACCGGACGATTAGTCGGTCTGACCATGGCCACCATGGCCATCGCCGGGTTGGTCAGCGGCCGTTTGGCCGGCCGTCTGTATAAAGAAAATCCGTTTGTCCCGGTTGTCATCGGCGCTGCTGCTTCGGCGATCAATCAACTTCTGTATGTCGTAACGGCGCGTGCGTTTGGTGTGGTCATCCCCATAGTCGATAGCCTGATCAATATTGTTCTCCCGTCCGTATGGTACAACGGCTTGCTTACAGCCTTAGTCTTCCCCTTGATTTACAGGCTGTATAACCACATCGTCTATATGGAGTCAACCAAGCTCTGAGCAGCTCCGGCAACATGGGGTACCCAAAGTGGCCGTTGCCTCTAGTCTATCTCGAATCCGTGTTAAATACCGACTCAGGAGGATGCAAAGCCGGTGTCCGAACGCAGCCTCGCCAACAGGCTCAGGGCGATAGGATTCCTACTCGTCGCGGTATATGCGGTAATGACCGCGCGCCTATGGTATTTACAGGTTGTGCGGGGAGAGCATTATATGCAGTTAGCCGATGTGAATCGCATTCGCGTTGTTCCCATTCGGGCGCCTCGCGGTGCTATCTATGATCGTTATGGACAACCCCTGGTGCGTAATCGCTTTTCTTATACGGTATCGCTCGTCCCTTTGGGTCTGGATGAGGAAAGCAAGCCTTATGTATTCGATACATTAGCACGGATCCTGAATATGCCACAGGAAGAGATCAGCCGCATTCTGGTCGAAGAGAGCGGACCGTACCCCTATGAACCGGTGCGTCTAAAGCGCGATGCTACCGCAGAGATGGTCATTGCGATCGAGGAGCGGCGCGAGGATCTACCCGGCGTTCTGGTGGAAGAAGAGTGGACGCGGGAGTATGTGTACGGCGAGGTGCTCAGCCACACTCTGGGTTATTTAGGCGCCGTGGATAAAGACGATCTGCAGAAGGGATATCGGCCGACCGACCTCATTGGCAAAAACGGGCTCGAACTCGCCTATGAAGCATTCTTGCGAGGCGAGGACGGTCAGCGGCGTGTCGAGGTGAATGCAAGGGGGAGACCGATCCGGGAGCTTTCTACGATTGATCCGATCCCCGGCTACGACATGTATCTGACCATCGACCTGAGCGTGCAATTGGCGGCGGAGGAAGCGATGCGCACTCATTTGGCCCAAGTGAACAAAACCTCCCGGTATAAAAAGGCCGGCGCGGGCGCGGTGGTGGCTATGGATCCGCGCAGCGGCGAGATACTCGCTTTGGTAAGCCAACCCGGTTACGATCCGAACCAGTTCATTAGCGAGAACAGAAGCGCCTACTATATGCAGATTACCGCGCATCCGCAAAGTCCGCTGCTCAATAGGGCGCTGCGAGACTTTCCACCGGGTTCCACCTTTAAGCCTTTTACCGGCCTTACGGCGCTGGAAGCGGATACACTGCAGCCCAATGAGTACTACAACGCCACCGGTTATGGCAAATACGGCAAGAAGGACTGGACCCTCAATGCCGTTCCACAGCAAGCTCCCGCCGGGCGAGTGACCATTGTGGGCGCCTTGGCTCGTTCAGCCAACGACTTTTTCTGGGAAATCGCCTTGCGGCCCAAAACAGGCGGCGTCGATGCAATCGCCAGGATGGCCCGCTCCTTCGGTTTTGGCCAACCAACGGGGCTGCGCATATCTCCGGCCGAGAAAGCGGGCTTAGTCCCGGACAAGGCCTGGAAAGAGCGCATTTACGGTGTCGGTTGGTATGAGGCGGAGACGATGGATGTGGCCATCGGCCAAGGCTTCTTGAAGGTAACGCCTCTGCAAATGGCCGTCGCTTATTCGGGCATCGCCAATCGAGGAGACATGTATAGACCTATTTTGGTACGGCGCATTATGACCCCGGAAAGGCAAGTGGTGATGGAAGCCGCATCACAACTGGCGCGGCGGGTGCAAGTGGCGCAGGAGCATTGGGAAGTGATTATTGAGGGACTGCGGGCGGTGATACAATGGCCTAACGGAACGGCGCAAAGCTCTTTCCGTAATACGCAGTACGATGCAGCCGGCAAGACGGGATCGGCGCAAACATCCCCCGGACAACCGGCGCACGGTTGGTTTGCCGCCATGGCACCTGCGACTGATCCGGAGATCGTTGTGGTGGTTTTCGCCGAGTTCGGGGAAGGTGGCGCTTCGGCGGCGGCGCCCATCGCCCGACAGGTTTTGGATGCTTATTTTGCGGCCAAGGAGGCTCGTGCAGCGCAGAATACCGCGGAGATACCGATTCCGGCGCCGGGTAATCTACCGCATGTGGACTTTTCACAGGCCTTGCGTTCTCCTGCGGATTAAGGTCTTCGATTCGCAGGTTGTTCCGATCATGCTATGGACATGAAGGAAGGAAATGCAACAAAGTCGCAGAAGGTAGAGTATTAGCTTAGTATAAGAAACAGGTAGGCGATGATTAGGTGTCTGCACGCGGGAGCGTGGTTCTTAAGGGAAGTAGGAATAACGGCGTTACCATTGTGATTCGTGACGATGCCGACTTTAACGACGTCATTGCGGAGTTGCGCGCCAAACTGGGACAAGCGCGGCGATTTATGGGTGGGGCGCCATTACATTTAGATACTGGTACACGTCCGGTAACGACCGAAGAATTTTTGGCGTTGAATAAAGTCGCGCAAGAATTTGGGCTCATTATTCTGGAAAATGAAGGAGTTCGGTCTATGCCGGCTAAATCTGCCGAAGACCCCGGCGTTACCTCAGCTCATCAATTTGCCGGTTCCCGCAGCGGCTCGTATGATGCAGCGCGACAAGGCGGCACAAAGGAGGAAGAGAGCAACACTCTTTTACATAAGCGTACGCTCCGCTCCGGTCAGCGTATCGATTATGACGGAAATGTAGTGGTATTAGGCGATGTGAATCCTGGCGCCGTCATTAATTGTACAGGTGACATTCTGGTATTCGGCACATTGCGCGGTGTAGCCCATGCCGGGGCGCAAGGCAATGCGAAAGCGGTGGTGGTCGCATTCCGGCTTGAACCTACGCAATTGCGTATCGCGCAATACATTTCCCGAGCGCCCGACGGCGAAACGGCAGCGCCGACCGGTCCCGAAATGGCCTTGGTAAAAGATGATCAGATCCAAATAGAAGTCTATGCCTGTTAAGCCGTTGGGTGAATGGCGGATAAACAAGTCGCCTCAGCTTATCGGCTACTGTTAGAGGAGGTCCCGCCCAATGCCGGGAAGAGTGTTAGTCATAACCAGTGGCAAAGGTGGGGTGGGTAAAACTACCACTACCGCCAACTTAGGTACAGGTCTGGCGATAGCAGGCCAAAAGGTTTGTTTGGTCGATGCGGACATCGGGTTGCGGAACCTTGATGTCGTGATGGGCTTGGAGAACCGCATCGTCTACGATCTTGTCGAAGTGGTTGAAGGGAATTGCAAGCTGCGCAACGCGTTAATCAAGCATAAGCGCAACGATAACCTCTTCTTGCTTCCCGCGGCGCAAACCAGGGAAAAGGATGCGGTTTCGCCTGAGCAGATGAAGGGCCTCTGTGAGCAACTGGCGGCAGAGTTCGACTTCGTTCTCGTCGATTCACCGGCCGGCATCGAGCATGGTTTCCGTAATGCCATCGCCGGCGCAGATGAGGCCATCATCGTAACCACGCCCGAGGTTTCCGCAGTGCGCGACGCCGATCGTATCATCGGCATGCTTGAGGCTCACGAGCTCTTCAGTCCGAAGCTGATCATCAATCGCCTACGACCGGAAATGGTGAAGCGGGGCGACATGATGGACGTCCAGGATGTTATCGAGATATTGGCTATTGATCTGCTCGGGGTGGTCCCCGACGACCAGGCGGTGATTGTAGCCACAAACCGGGGCGAACCGGTGGTGTTCGACGAGAAGTCCCTTTCTGCTGCGGCTTACCGCAATATTGTCGGCCGCATTCTCGGGGAAGACATTCCGCAAATGGATTTTGAACCGGAGAGCATGTTGGAGAAACTACGTCGTTTGGTACCCCTGCGGTTCTCGCGCAGGAAAGCAAACTAAGGCGTGCGCCTGGGGCAACTCATAGAACAATGAACTCATTCATGCGCTTTGAGAGCCCGCATGCAGACAGGGGGAACGCAATATGCTAGAATTCCTAGCGAGGTTATTCGGCAGGGAGGAGTCCAGCGGCAAGCAGGCAAAAGAGCGCTTGCGGCTCGTGCTGGTGCACGATCGAGCAAGCGTATCGCCGCACCTCCTAGAGATGTTACGGGTAGACTTATTGGAGGTTATCTCCAAGTACATGGAAGTTGATGAGCCGGGCCTGGAGGTCAACTTGGAGCACGAAAAAGACACGGTGGCCTTGGTTGCGAATATACCGATACGGCGTTTAAAGCGGCAGGGTAGTAAGGTTGCCCACTGATATCAGGAGCACAAGTCCGGTTGAGGCGGGTCTACCTGCTCTAATGGGGAAGGGAGGTCCGCTTTTTGCTCATTGAGCGACGAATGCTGCGCAGTCTCGATCCCTTGCTGGTGTTTGCAGTCGCCGGCCTGATTCTGTTCGGACTGGTGGCTGTGTTTAGCGCCGGCGGCAGCTCACTATATTATTTCAAGCGACAAATAGTCTGGACGATCATCGGCTGCGGTATCGTCGTAGCTTGTTTGCAGTTCGATTACCGCTATTTCGGCAGATTCACGCGGCTTTTATATATTGCCGGTGTCGGTGCGCTGGCTTTCACCTTGTTTGCCGGCTATGCGCAAATGGGGGCGCAACGCTGGCTGCAACTCGGTTCTGTTCCAGTCCAACCTTCCGAATTCATGAAAGTGATTTTGGTAATCACTTTAGCCAAGCATTTGGAGCAACATACCTTTGCCACTTGGCGCGACATGCTCTCGCCGCTAATTCATGCGGGTATCCCTATGCTCTTCGTCCTGCTGCAACCCGATTTGGGCTCCACCATCATCTTCGGCAGCCTATGGCTGGGGATGGTGTTCGTCGCCGGCGCTCCCGTTAAACAGCTGGCGATATTGACGGGTAGCGCTGCGGCTGTAGGCGGAGCGGCTTTACTTGCGTCTTTAAAAGGTTGGGTTTCTCTCATCAAGCCGTACCAGATCAAACGCATTTTGGTATTTCTGGACCCATACGCTTATCGGTACAATGAGGGGTACAACATTATCCAATCCATGTACGCCATCGGTTCCGGGCGTTTTTTCGGCAAGGGTTTCCTAGCGGGCAGTCAAACGCAGCTGAACTTCTTGCCTGCGCGCCACACCGACTTCATCTTTTCGGTAATTGGTGAGGAATTCGGTTTTTTGGGCGCACTATTGCTCATCAGTCTATATATGCTCTTCCTGTGGCGCACCATCCGTACCATTGCGGAGATCGACTCACGCTTCGGCCGGCTTCTGATCGCAGGCATTTTCACGATGTTTCTGACGCAGTTTACGATCAATGTCGGCATGAGCCTAGGCGTGATGCCTGTAACAGGTAAGCCTTTGCCCTTCATCAGCTATGGCGGCAGCGCTTCACTGGCCAACTTCGCCGCATTGGGCATTATCTTCAACGTGAACATGCGGCGGCGCAAAATCCATTTCTCTTAACACGCTACTCGGCACGAAAAGCGGGTACCAAGCATACGTCGCAGCTTCGCGGCGGAACAGAGCCGGCATTTAACATCTCCGCTTCCCATATAGTCTAGTGATACGCCGTCTAAGGCACGGTATACGGCGTCACTCGGCTGTGAAGGGGTCTGTAGGTGCGAACGCTTTGGCTCCGCTTGCTGCTTTGTATTATTATCCCGGCATTCCTGACAGGTGTATGCGCCGAGTTGGGGATAGTGCGGCTACCCCCAGTATCAGTGCTGCCAATTCTGCAGACGTTGCATAAGCGTCTGGACTGGACCGTGCTGGTGACGAGCATCAGGGGATTAGGCAGCTTTAACTCTCGCCTAGACTGGGCGGACGTTTTTAAGCGCCTGATCGTTCCGGCGCCGTCCGCCTCCCGACCGTTACGGCTCAGGATGCAATAAAATGCGTATGGGTAGCCTGTTTGGGATACGTATCCGCTTGAATCGGCTCTTCTTATTGTTGCTGTTTACTTTGGGCGCCGTCGGGCTGTTGCCACAGGCGATGATGATCTTTACCGTCGTACTCCTGCACGAGCTGGCGCATGCGCTGGTCGCTAAAGGGTCGGGCTTGGTTGTGGATGAGGTGGAGCTGCTGCCCTTTGGCGGAGTAGCTCGCATAGACGACGTGCTCGAGATAGATCCACGCGTCGAGATGCGGGTGGCGGCTGCAGGTCCGCTGGCCAATCTGTTTCTCATAGGCGTCGGTCTTGTTTTTCTAACCTACGAACAGTTGCCGCAAGAGTGGGTTGCTTTCTTTATCAAGATCAACATGACGCTTGCGGCTTTTAACGCCTTACCCGCGCTGCCGTTGGATGGAGGGCGGATTTATCGAGCCCGGCTTTGCGGCAGACTGGGATTCCGCCGCGCTACGCAGCATGCTGCTCGGTTGGGCGGAGTGTTTGCCGTCCTCTTTGCTGTGAGCGGCGTTGTCGGGTTGTTTTTAGGCTATGTGAATCTTACGCTGATCATCTTGGGGTTTTTTGTGTATGCAGCTGCAGCGAAAGAGCAGAAAACGGCGATGTATGTGCTCATGCGTTACTTGGTGCGAAAGCAGGGTGAATTGCGCCGCTACGGTTGCCTACCTGCGGAACACATCGTTGCTGTGGGAACCACAGCGGTCGGCGAGGTGGTCAAGCTGTTTGTTCCACAGCGTTATCATCTCATTTGGGTGATGAACGATACGGGAGAAGTGGACGGCTTACTATCGGAGTACGATGTGGTGCATGCTTTGGTGGAACTCGGTACGGCTACCCCGGTGGAACAGGTGTTGAATAGAAAATAATATGCCGATTGAACTGACATTTGGCTGCCCCGGATCTTGTGGTTCAGTCGCTAATTGACACGCTGTGGGCTGCATGGTAAACTAAAACCACACAAGTGTTCTATCCTTTTCAGATATTATTGCCAGGGGCGCTTATTTAAGGCATGTTCAGAGAAGAGCGTTAGATAGTCCGGCTTGAATGCGGCTGCTGCCGGCTGGAAAGACGTCTGTTCGCCTTCCCTGTCAGCACAAGCAAGCCGGAGAGCATTCAGCTGAGGCTGAGTCGGTTACCACAACTGCGCAAGCAAAGAACACAGGTAGAGAGTACGGTCGGTTGAGCCGCCGCCGCTATGTGCGGTGTATGTCTGTCTTGACTCCCGCCCGTGTACTCAGCCGGCGTATGCATGCCGTAAGTGCCGCGGTTTGGTTTTACTCGATACGGAGCAAACTCGCCCGTATCTTGGGTTACAAGATTGGGAGTGACAATTACATGAGGAAAGAGATCGTCATTAATGTCGGTCTCGGTGAAACACGCGCCGGCACATTAGAAGACGGCAGACTGATGGAGATTTATGTCGAGCGCGAAGATGCCGAACGAATTGTAGGCAATATTTATAAAGGACGAGTAGAAAACGTATTACCGGGAATGCAAGCGGCGTTTGTCGATATCGGGTTGGAGCGCAACGCTTTTTTATATGTAGACGATGCTGTAGCATATAAAAACGTGCAACGCGATCTCGATGAACCGCTGGAGCACCCGAAGTACAAGACCATAAAGGATTTGCTTAAACCTGGCCAACAAATTGTGGTGCAAGTGACCAAGGAGCCGATGGGTACGAAGGGAGCGCGCGTTATTACTCACGCCAGTCTACCCGGGCGGTACCTGGTATTGATGCCGACTGTCGAGTATATAGGCATATCGCGGCGCATCGTGGATGAAGCGGAAAGAGCTCGCTTAAAAGCCGTCGCCAAGTCCGTCAAGCCCAAAGGCATGGGGCTGATAGTCCGTACGGTCGCCGAAGGCGTATCGGAAGTGGAGTTGGCCGCCGACTGCCGGTTCCTGGTAGGTATGTGGGAAACCATTCAGGAGCAAGCCAAGCGAACCGGCGCCCCCGCCTTGCTCTACAAAGATCACGACCTGGTCTATCGTCTGGTGCGCGATATGTTTTCCGCCGACGTAGACAAGTTCGTACTGGACGATCTCGATGAATACCGCAAGACCATCGATCTGTTGCAAACGCTTGCTCCCCATCTGAAAAATCACGTTTTCCTCTACCATGGCGGTCCATCCATATTTGACGCGTATAACATTGAACAGGACCTCGCCGCAGTCATGTCGCGCAAGGTTTGGTTGGAGTCGGGCGGTTACCTGGTGATCGATCGCACCGAGGCGCTGACGAGCATCGACGTTAATACGGGACGCTTCGTAGGCAGCACCAATTTGGCGGACACGGTGTTGCGAACCAACTTGGAAGCCGCTGCCGAGATCGCCCGTCAGCTGCGGTTGCGCGACCTTGGTGGTATTATCATTATTGATTTTATCGATATGGATACGGTAGAAGATGAACGGCGCGTTATCGAGCGTTTGGAAGAAGAACTGCGCCGAGATAAAACCAAGAACCACGTACTAGGTTTCACCGGTTTGGGCTTAGTGGAAATGACCCGCAAGAAAGCCCGGCAAGAGCTCAGCGACATACTGCATAAAACCTGCCCGTACTGTGAAGGCAAAGGTCGCCTCCTGTCCGAACACACCGTGGCGTCCCGCGTGCGCAGAGAGGTGTTTCGGCGAGTCAAGCAGTATGACTTTCAGGCAATACTAATCGAAGCCCATCCGTCGGTGGCCGCCGTGCTCATCGGGCCCGGCGGGTCTAATTTGCGTGAACTGGAAGAGGTTACCCGAAAGACGATCTATATTAGAGGACGTAACGATTTGCATATGGAAGCCGTGGAGTATGCTACGGGCACGCGCGACGAGGTTGCCGCCCGCGCCTTACCGGTGCACGAAGGGCAAATCGTCGCTTTAGAGATAGCCGAACAGCACGCCTCCAATCCGCATGACGGCATCGGTCGGTTGGAAGGATACGTCATCGATATAGACGGTGCGGGCGATAAAGTGGGAGAGCGGCACGAGGTACGGATTACCCAGGTACATCGGACCTATGCCAAGGCTAAGTTGGTAAGTACCGCGCCGCAGTAAAAGGCCGGAGTGTGTATGCTAAAGATCCGTTTGACAGGTTTGGGCGGTGCGTGATATGATCCTTTGCGTAGGTATCGGCCCCTTAGGCTGGGTACCGAAACCGCACGGCATGAGGTGATCGCTGCAGGTTGCAGCAAAAGAGCGACTGCTCTACCTTATCCGGCGAGTCTGCGGAGGTGGCATATCATGTATGCTGTTGTTGAAACCGGGGGAAAACAGTTTAAACTAGCGGTCGGCGATACCATAGACGTCGAAAAGATCGCAGCCGATGTCGACTCCCAGGTTGTGTTGGATAAAGTTCTGCTTGTGGCCGATGAGGCTGATATGCGGGTAGGCAAGCCGTATGTCGCCGGCGCTTCCGTTGTTACCAAGGTTGTTTCACAGGGTAAGGGGAAGAAAATCACCGGGTTCAAGTATAAGGCGAAGGAAAATGTACGCAAACGGTATGGTCATCGTCAGCCTTATACCCGCTTACTCGTCGAGAGCATTCAGGTATAATCAACCGGTTTACCTCAATTGGTGCTTTTGAAGCGGCAACATGGGGCGAAATGTCTATGTATACCGTTTGGCAGTGTTTGAATACGATTTTGTGAGGTGATTGTCTTGGCACATAAGAAGGGCGTAGGCAGCTCTAGGAACGGACGCGACAGCAACCCCAAGATGCTGGGGGTTAAAGAGCACGACGGTCAATTGGTCAGTGCCGGCAGCATCCTGGTGCGTCAGCGCGGTACGCGCATCCATCCGGGTACCAATGTAGGTTTGGGTAAAGACGATACTCTATTCGCCAAGGTAGAGGGTATCGTTAAGTACGAGCGGATGGGCAAGACTCACAAGAAGGTCAGTGTGTACCCGCAAGCGGCTTTGGTATAAGGTTGCTGACAAAGCGTGGAAAAAACCCGGTGTGCAGGCATCGGGTTTTTTTGTATCCTTGTTTTTGCCGGGCATGATATAATCAAGCTCTTGAAGGAGATGACATTTATGAGCGCCAACTTCTACGATCGGGCGCGTCTTTGGCTCAAGGCCGGGGACGGCGGTAACGGAGTGGTCAGCTTTCGGCGAGAGAAGTATGTGCCCGCCGGAGGTCCCGATGGCGGTGACGGAGGTAACGGTGGTAGTATTGTGCTGGAGGTCGATGCGAACCTCAGCACGCTCATCGACTTCTCCTTTCGGAGCCATTACAAGGCCAAACGCGGCGACCACGGCCAAGGCGCCGGTAAACATGGCAAGAACGGCGATGATGTTATTCTTCGCGTGCCGCCTGGTACCGAGGTGAAAGACGCGAATACCGGTGAACTGCTTGCAGACATGACGACCCATGGACAACGTTTTATAGCAGCCAGAGGTGGTAGCGGAGGACGCGGCAACGTGCGCTTCGCCAGCGCGACAAGGCAAGCTCCGCGGTTCGCTGAACTGGGAGAAAAAGGCGAAGAGCGGGAAATTATCCTGGAGCTGAAGCTGCTGGCCGATGTAGGTTTGGTGGGGTATCCCAATGCGGGTAAATCCACCTTCATTGCGGCTGTGTCGGCAGCCAAACCTAGAATAGCCGATTACCCGTTTACTACATTGGCGCCCAATTTAGGCGTCGTCTACCTGGGCCTGGAAGAGAGTTTCGTAATAGCTGACATACCCGGTATTATCGCCGGCGCTCATACCGGTGCCGGCCTGGGGCACGATTTCTTGCGTCACATTGAACGGACAAAAGTACTTATTCACATCATAGACGCCGCCGCGCTCGACGGACGCGATCCCGTGAGCGATTATGAGTCGACGAATGAAGAGTTATCCTTGTATAATCCGGATCTGGCGCAACGACCCCAAATTGTTGTGGCCAATAAGATGGATCTGCCACAGGCGGCAGAACGACTTGGGCTCTTAGAACAGCGAGTTGTTCAAGACGGGCGGAGTTTCTTTGCGATCAGCGCAGCTACTAAAGAAGGCGTAACCCCTGTGCTGTACGAAGCATATCGCCTCTTGCAGGAAGCTCGCACACGGGAGATGCGGGAAACCGACGCCGACACCGTTGTGATCTCTGCCGTAGAGCAGCCTAGGGAGCGGCTCTCAGTTGCTTTGCGTAAGTTTAACGTGCGACGAGAGAACGACGTCTATGTGGTTGAGGGCGATGGGTTAAGGCGGTTTATGGCACGACTTGATATGTCTAATCCAAACACGATGCGGTATCTGCAGCGGCTGTTTGGCGATATCGGCGTGTATAAGGCCTTACGCGAAGCCGGCGCTAAGGACGGTGACACTGTGCATGTACTTGATCTGGTTTTTGAATATGTAGAGTAAAGTCGGAGCGGATGTCGGCAGGGATGTCGGCGATAAGCTCGAATACCGCTATGTGAGCGTAAAGAGTGAGGTAACGCATGTGTTAACAAGCAAGCAAAGAGCTCACCTCAGCAGCTTGGGTAATGATGAACCGGCCGTGCTGCAGGTGGGAAAAGGCGGTATGGATGCCGCTGTAATTAAGCAAGCGGATGATGTGTTGGAAGCACGTGAGCTGGTCAAAATCCGTGTGCTGAAAAACTGCGCCGAGTCACCGGCGGAAGTCGCTCATGCCCTGGCGGCGGCAGTGCAAGCCGAAGTGGTGAAGACGATCGGGCGTAACTCGCTATTATATCGGCGAAGTAAAAAGGCTCGCATAGAGTTACCTTAGCGCTCAGGCGGCGGTGTCCGAGGTCCGCAAACGAAATGCCGCGCAGTTAGGGGTGGCCTATGGGCTGAAGCCCGGCTTCATAACCTTAACATACGAGCGCTTTACGGCCATGAGGCGCGTATGTTAAGCTTTGTGCAGTATCAGGTGGTCTTTATCTGCATAACCACCTGCGCCAATATCTCCCGGGGAGGAAGTTACCGTTGATGCAGACTCGTAGCGAATACCTTCCGTAACGCAAAACGCATTGTCGTCAAATTGGGTACCAGCACCATCGCGCATCCCGACGGCAAACTAAATATGAGTCACCTGGAAGGACTGGTGTGTCAAATGGCCGACGCAGTCCGGAAAGGGTATGAGGTAATTCTTGTTTCTTCAGGCGCCATCGGTGTCGGCATGAATCGATTGGGCTTGAAAGAACGTCCTAAAACCATGCCTGAAAAACAGGCGGTAGCCGCTGTAGGTCAAGGCTTGCTGATGGAAAGCTACGAACGGCTTTTCAGCAAGCAAGACCAGATAGTGGCACAGGTGCTTTTGACCCGTGAGGATGTTACGGAGCGAACGCGTCATCTAAATGCCAGACACACGCTTATTCAATTGCTGGAATATGGCGTTATTCCTATTGTTAATGAAAACGACACGGTTGCGGTGGATGAGATTCGTTTCGGTGAAAACGACACTTTGTCGAGCTTGGTGGCGGCGTTGGTGCACGCCGATTTGCTCATACTGCTCTCTGATGTGGACGGTTTGTATACGGCGGACCCGCGTCGTTTCCGCGTGGCTCAGCGCATTCCGGTGATCACTGAAATAACGCCCGAATTGGAAGCTTTGGCCGGCGGACCGGGCAGCAACTTGGGCAGCGGCGGCATGGCCACCAAGGTGCAAGCGGCTCGGATCGCTACGTTGTCCGGCGTGCACATGGTTGTGGCCGACGGAGCTGCGGAGAATATCATTTCTCGGGTGTTGCATGGTGAGGACGTAGGCACGATCTTTGTGGCGTCCGAACACGCCCTGGGCAGTCGCAAGCGGTGGATCGCCTTTTACCAGCAGGCAATGGGCGACATCATTATCGATGCCGGTGCTGCCGGAGCGCTGCAAGATGAGGGAAAAAGCCTCCTGCCCATCGGTGTCGTCGGTGTGAGAGGCTACTTCGAAGAGGGCGATTTAGTCCGTGTAATCGGGCCGGAAGGGCGCGAACTGGCGCGCGGTCTTACCAATTATGCATCCGAAGATCTGAATATGATTAAGGGGTTGCCCACATCCTGCATAGCCGGTAGACTTGGTCATCACGATTACGATGAAGTGATCCACCGTGACAATTTAGTGCTCTCTCGTACCAAAAGCGTGCATGAGCATTCCCAGGTAATGACATCAAAGGCGCACGAAGAAAAATAGGCGCGCTCCAACATAAACGCGAGGCGGGAGAACCATATGGGCAGGCATTCTGTTTAATGGGTGGAGCGGTTACAGAATGCCTGGTGTTCCTGCTGTTTACCACGTTTGCTGTGGGGAAGGAATCGGCGCAGGTTAAGGCAGCTGCATCCCCGGTGAAAGGTGGCGGATTGGATTGGTCACAGACATTGAGAATCATGAGGTAGTAGAAAAAGCCCGGCGCGCTAAAGAGGCGGCGCGGCAATTAGCCCGATTGAACAGTAAGGAACGGCAAACGCTTCTGCATGCAATGGCCGATGCGCTTTTAGCAGCTGAGAGCGAAACGCTGGCAGCCAATGAGAAGGATGTTGCCCGAGTTAAAGCTAGCGGAACGGCGAGCGCGTTTATCGATCGCCTTATGCTGACGCCGAAGCGGATTGCCGACATGGCTGCCGGACTCCGTCAAGTGGCGGCGTTACCCGACACTTTGGGCGAGGTTGTGCGCGCTTGGCGTTTGGCTAACGGCCTGGACATGGCGCAAGTGCGGGTGCCGTTAGGCGTAGTGGCGGTCATCTATGAAGGACGCCCCAATGTCACGGCGGATGTCATCGGCTTATGTATAAAGACGGGGAACGCAGCCGTATTGCGCGGCAGTTCCGATGCGATTGAATCCAACAAGGTGATCGCCGGCGTAATGGCAGAGGCCGCGGAAAAGGCGGGTATGCCGTCCGGCGCGATTCAACTGATCCATGATACGGATCGCTCTTCTGCACGCCAGTTGATGCGGCTCAACGGCTTGATCGACTGTCTTATCCCCCGCGGCGGCAAAGGCTTGATCCAAGCCGCGGTGCAGAATGCTACGGTTCCCGTTATCGAAACGGGCATCGGGGTTTGCCACGTGTATGTCGACGCGGATGCGGATTTGGATAAAGCGTTGCCGATTGTGATCAACGCCAAAGTTCAGCGACCTTCAGTTTGCAACGCGATGGAAACCTTGTTGGTGCACAAGGATGTGGCGGACAAGTTCCTGCCGGCGGCAGGTTCGGCACTCGCCGAACACGGGGTAAAGCTCATCGGGTGCCCGCGTACATGCAGTGTGCTGCCCGCGGCGCAGCCGGCTACGGAAGATGACTGGTACGCAGAGTACCTCGACTTAATCCTGTCCATTCGCGTGGTCGATAGTGCGGCTGAGGCAATTGAGCATATCGGGAAGTACGGCTCGCATCACTCGGATGCCATAATTACCGAGAACTACAGCATAGCCCGACGGTTCACCTCTGAGGTGGATTCAGCGGCGGTGTATGTGAATGCTTCCACTCGCTTCACTGATGGTTTTGAGTTCGGCTTCGGCGCCGAGATCGGCATTAGTACGCAGAAGCTACATGCTCGGGGTCCGATGGGTCTCACAGAGCTGACGACTACCAAGTATATTGTCCAGGGTGACGGCCAGGTTCGTGGATAATGCAACCGCACTGACCAATAATTCGCCGAGCTGGAAACGGATCGGTGTATTTGGGGGTTCGTTTGATCCCATCCACTACGGGCACTTGGCTGCAGCCGAGGAAGCGCGCGATGCGCTTGGGCTCAGCCAAGTGCTATTTGTGCCTGCCGCCCTGCCGCCGCATAAAGGCGATGCGGCGCTGACGCCTTATGCCCTGCGGGTGGCCATGGTGGAAGCGGCCATTGCCGACAACACGGCGTTTGGCGTATCGCGCATCGAGCAAAACCTACCTAAACCCTCATACACCGTGCAGACATTACAGTTTTTGCAACAACAGCATCCTGATACGCAACTATTTTTCATCACCGGCGCCGATATGTTTCTGGATCTGCCGACTTGGAAAGATGTGGACTACATGCTGGCGAACTATCACTTCGTAGCGGTAGCCCGTCCCGGATGGAGCCAGGCGCAGGTGAAAGCCGCGGTTGCTGAACGCTGGGCCGCCTATGCAAAGCATATTCATGTGCTGGATGTTCCCGGGGTGGCTGTTTCGGCTACGGAAATCCGTCGTCGTATACGAACCGATCGTTCGGTACGGTATTTGGTTCCTGATGCGGTGATCGAGCTCATGAACAGGCATGCTCTGTATCGGTAGCGGATAGATGCTGATTCAATCATGCGGCGCAAAAAGGAGTGGCGACTATTCCCATTTATGGTGATTTATTAGCTAAGGTCGCGACTGAGCTTACGCCGGCGCGCTTGGATCACACCAAACGGGTGGTGGAGCAGGCTCGTCTGCTTGCTCTTAGGCACCTGGGCGATGCAGCGGAGGCGGAAATAGCTGCGGTTTTACATGATTGCGCCAGAGATCTGCCCCCTGAGGCGCAGTTGAAGCACGCTGCGTCTTTTGGTATAGTAGTGGCTGAGATTGAACGGGCGAATCCGGCCGTGCTTCATGCCTGGATAGGTGCTGAGCTGGCTAAACGCGAGTACGGCATTACGTCTGAACCCGTACTGAACGCTATACGTTGGCACACGACGGGACACCCCGGTATGACCGTATTGGAAAAGGTTATTTTTCTCGCCGACTATACGGAGCTTGGTCGGCGGTTCTCCGGAGTTGAACAGGTACGCGACACAGCGTTGGAAAACCTAGATGACGCGATGTTGTTGGCTCTGAGTCAGACCATCGCCTATGTTGTCAAAAGAGGCCTGATATTACATCCTATTACAGTTGACGCGCGTAACTATTTCCTTCTAAAGCGTCAAACTGCAGACGGATCGGGTTGCAAGTAGCACCTTTTATTTCAGTTTGCCATTGAGAGGAAAAGGACCATGCTCCCTCCTGAAAAAATCGACGGCCAAGAGCAGGAAATGATGGGGCAGCGGGAGCAAAAGCGCCCCCGTATTCGTCGACTGATCGTGCTGGTGACCATCGGCGCGGTCATTCTCTTTTCCATTACCGCAGCGGCATATCTACGGTTACAGCGCACCGCCTCCATAACCCTATCAACTTCAAATAACGCCCCTGGTGCCGGCGTTGAACAGGTCAACGTGCTGGTGATGGGCACCGATGAGCGGTCTGCCGATATCGGACGCAGCGACACCATTATGTTGGTTAGTTTTGACACGCGCACCGGCGATGTAGGGATCATCTCCATTCCGCGCGATACGCGCGTTCGCATTCCAGGTTATCGGTACTATTCCAAGATCAACGCGGCCTTTGCACTAGGCGGTCCGCAGCTGGCTCGCGCAACAGTGGAAGAGCTGCTTAAAGTAAGAATCGATTATTACATCGTCGTAGACTTTGCCGGTTTTGAGAAGATCGTAGACACTTTAGGAGGCGTGTCGATCGATGTACCCAAGCGCATGTACTACGTTGATCGCGCTCAGCAGCTCGTTATCGACTTACAACCAGGCGTACAGCGCCTGGACGGCCATAGAGCCCTCGGATACGTCCGTTTCCGCAACGATGCGCTCGGAGACATAGCTTTGGTTGATCCGGTAAACAATGTTTATGAAGGTCGAATTGAGCGTCAGTTGAAGTTTGTCAAGGCGCTGGCGAAAGAAGCCTTGCGCCTGCCCAACTTGCTGAAGGCGCCGCGTTTGTTAAGCCAAGTATATGCCGCTGTTGAAACCGATCTGGCCCTGGATAAAATGGTATCTCTTGCTCTAGCGGCGCGTAAGGTCAATGTAGGTTCGGTCCAAACTCATGTACTCCCTGGTACAACCGGTGAGATTCAAGGCGTAAGCTACTGGATCATGAATGAGCAGGCTGCGCGGGAATTATTGCTTGAAGTTACCGGTGAAGGCAGCGTGCAGGCGCCGCCGGTTAAGATTGCCGTCTTAAACGGGGCTGGTATTGCCGGTATTGCCGGGAAAGCCGCTGAAAGGTTGCGGCAGGAAGGCTTTGAGGTGGTATCGGTAGCAAATGCCGCCAGCTTTAACTACCAGCAAACGATGATTTTCGCCCGCGACGAACGACGAGAAGCCGTTGATGCCATTGCCGCAGCCTTAGGTGTTACGGGAGAAGCGGACAATTGGAGTGCGACTGGTGACATAAGGCAAAATGCGGACATCACCGTCATTGTGGGCCGGGACTGGGCGGCGACTGCAGGTTCTTAGCCCACGCGAGAACCTGTGAACCGGCAGAGGCATCTTAACGTGCTCACCTTACTCGCGTAAAGCGCCGATTAGATTTTGCGGCATGATCTTTTGGATTTCGGTTCCTTTGACTTCTACGCAGGAAAAATAAACGACAACACAAACAGGGAGGTTGAACTAAACTGAACGTTATACCTGAGCAGGTTGCTGCACTTACGCTACAGGTTGCCGCCGATAAAAAAGCAGAGAACGGCGTCGCCTTGGATTTACGCGGTTTAACGGTGATGTGCGATTACTTTATAGTAATGGAAGCGGAAACCGTCATTCAGGTGCGGGCCGTCACAGAGGCCATTATTGAGGCGTTGCAACAAAACAACGTTACATACCGTCGCCGTGAGGGATGGGACGACGGCCTTTGGGTATTGCTGGACTACGGCGATGTGATTGTGCATGTGTTCCGCAAGGAAGAACGTGAGTACTACGACATTGAGAGATTATGGGGAGACGCGCCGCGGCTGACCTTCGAGCAATTGGCGCAGATGGCGGCGCAACCGAATTGACCATGGCACGATACCGTCATTTGGCGTTTGTATACGACAAACTCAGTGCAGAGTATGATTATGAGCTATGGGTAGAGTGCGCGCTTACCTTGTTCAGACGATATCACCCGAGCGGTGTTTCTGCCGCTCGGGTTTTGGATTTAGGGTGTGGTACCGGGCGAGCCTCTTTAGAACTGCACAAAAGGGGTTATGAAGTGACCGGAGTAGACGCCTCGCCGGATATGCTCTCTATCGCAGCGGAGCGTTTTTCCCAGCTGGGCGTGTTTCCGACGCTGGTTTGTCAAGATATGCGGATGCTGGACTTAGGGACCGCGCATTACCATTTGGCAGTAGCGCTTTGCGATACCTTGAATTACCTCACCACTCTACCGGAGCTTGTCGCTGTTCTCAAGCGGGTCCACGCCGTACTGGAACCGGGCGGCGTATTGGTATTTGATCTCAACACCATTTACAAGCTGGCGACGGTCTACGGCGACAACACATATATCGATGAAGATGAGGGCTGCTTCATTACTTGGGAAAACCAGTGGGATGAAGGCGAGCGCATTTGCAGCATGGAGCTGAACATCTTTTTGCGAGCAGAGCATGGTTGGCGGCGCAGCACGGAGTTACATGTAGAAAAGGCATATACGCCTGCAGAGGTGATTGCCGCTTTGTCGGAAGCCGGTTTCGTGCAGCCGATCGGACCTTTGGCGGCTTTTGATATGGCTAAACCTACAGAACAGAGCGAACGCGTTTTTTATGCCGCACAGAAGGCGCGTTCTTACGCTTAGTAAATCTCGCCGCCCGTCATTTTCCCCGACTCATTTCCCCGTGGTTTACATCCGCTTCACCTCACACGCACACTTCGTTCTCAGTCACAGGTAATCCCGTCATGATCATATACCGCCTTAGTCCGCTTTATACGGGGGCCGGCACCGCCGGCTGCCTCAAGGAGCGCAAGAACAAGTGACTACTTAATTGCATACGATGCCAGCGCACGGATCTCTACGATCCGGATCCTAGGAACCAAGCGTATGGGAGTTCCGGCGCCGGTAAGCAGTTCGCCCCGCGGTGTGTGAGGTAGGAGCGACCATGCGCTCAGGTTACCCAACTTGCCGGTATAAGGGGGAATCTGACGTGCGCATGCACAGAAAGCAGCTATTTTTGCTATTAGCAGTGTTGTTGCTGGTGCTGGCTGTGGTCGGCGGGAGGCTATGGGTAAATAGACGATTGACTACGGTGCGCTTAAGCGAGGTTGTGCGATCGATTTTCTATGCGCCGCAGTATGTAGCCCTTTCCCGTGGTTTTTTTACGGATGAGGGATTGCATATTGAGCTAAGTACCGCAGGGGGAGCGGATAAAGGCGCGGCTGCGCTCGTTTCCGGCAGCGTGGATATCGGTTTCTTTGGGCCGGAAGCCGCAGTCTATTTGTACCAGCAGGGGGCTAAAGACTATGCTGTGGGCTTTGCCCAGCTTACGGCCATGGACGGCTCCTTTCTGATGGCACGCCTGCCCACTGATGACTTCCGTTGGGAAGATCTGAGAGGAAAGACGGTGGTGGGAGCTCGCATCGGCGGCGTACCGCAGATGGTGTTGGAGTGGATATTGCGCGAACACGATATCGATCCGGCTAAGGACCTGACAATGATTACGCACTTAGCCTTTTCTGCTGCACCCGGCGCTTTTCAGGCAGGTACAGGAGACTATATCGCCCAGTTTGAACCGACGCTCTCCGCGATGGAGGAGGCGGGCATCGGAAAAATCGTGGCGTCGTTGGGGGTGGATGGCGGACCTATTACGTATACCGTCTACCACGCCCGCAAGTCGTATTTTGCTGAGAATCAAGATATCCTGGAGCGCTTTACTCGGGCAATTTATAGAGGTATGCAATGGGTGGAAACGCATACCATCGAGGAAGTTGTGGCGGAAGTACTGCCTTTCTTCCCAGGTACCGAAAAGGAAGTGCTCATTAAAGCGTTGACGCGCTATCGCGAGCAGGGCACTTGGAACAAAAACCCGGTGATTTCTCAAGAAGGTTTTGAGCACCTACTGGATGTGATGGCGGCAGCCGGCGAGCTGGAACGGCGAGTACCGTTTGAAGCGATTATGGATAACAGTGTGGCTTTAAAAGTAGTAGGTGAATAAGCTAAGGTAGTCGCTAAGTGTTGCGTATGGTGAGGTGGCGTCGAGGCAGAGCTCTTACCTGTCTCGACGTTGATCGGACGGAGGTACGCACTGTTGGTAAAGCAGCCGAAAGTGGTAATTAACGGGCTCTGGATGACATACCACACGCTTAAAGAAGAGATCCATGCCATTATGGATCTCAACTTGATCATATACGAGAAGGAGTTTGTGAGTATCGTCGGTCCAAGTGGTTGTGGAAAAAGCACTCTATTGTCTTTGATCGCCGGACTGTTACGTCCTTCACGCGGCTCCATTACAGTGGATGGTAAGGAGATACGCGCGCCGTTACCCTCCGTAGGATATATGCTGCAACAGGACTATCTTTATGAATGGCGCACGATTTTGCAGAATGCCGTATTAGGTTTGGAGGTGCGTGGCCGGAAGAATCCGCAAAGCATCAAGAGAGTGATTGACCAATTAACGGATATGGGTTTAGGTGATTTCCTGCATAGTTATCCCGGCCAGTTGTCGGGCGGCATGCGACAGAGAGCGGCCTTGGTGCGCACCTTGGCTCTGGAACCTGATCTATTACTGCTCGACGAGCCGTTCAGCGCTTTGGATTACCAGACACGGCTGAATTTGGAAGAAGAGTTAGGCGGCATTCTTCACCGCTTAGGCCGTACCGTGATATTGGTCACTCATGACATTGCTGAAGCGATCTCCATGTCTGATCGAGTAGTGGTCATGTCGCAGCGACCGGGAACCATTGTAGCTGATCATCGCCTTGATTACGCAAATAATCCGAGCAGTGCTCTGGCAGTGCGCGAAACACCTGAGTTTGGTGGTTACTTTGAGACGATCTGGAAGGAGTTGCAGGACCATGGCGGAGAGCGAAAAAAACTTTAGAGTTCTCTCACCACCGGCCGGTTCCGCCTTTAGTCCTGAGCATTTGCAGTATTTACGGCGGTGGAAACGAGATCGGATTTTGATAACCGTCACCCGCTGGGCTATACTCTTAATCCTTGTCCTTGGCTGGGAGGCCTTAGCCCGTTTGGAGTGGATCAATACGTTTGTCACCAGTCAACCCAGTCGGGTGTGGGGTGTGATCGTGCAGATGTACAGCTCAGGTGAATTATGGTACCACTTGGGAGTAACGGTGGGAGAAACAATTGCAGGGTTTGTATTAGGCACTTTAGGCGGAGTGCTCATTGCCATCCTGCTCTGGTGGAGTCCCTTCTGGTCCAGGACGGCCGAGCCTTTTATCGTCGTAATCAACAGCATCCCCAAGGTAGCCCTCGGTCCCATATTCATCGTCTGGCTCGGGACGAACATCCAAGCGATCGTGGCTATGGCGATCACCGTCTCAATTATTGTCACCGTGTTGATGGTCTTCACCGGATTTCAGGAAGTTGATGAGAACAAGATCAAACTGTTGCGTACATTCGGCGCCACTAAGGCGCAGGTGTTGACCAAGGTGGTGCTGCCTGCAACCATTCCGACGATCGTCGGCGCCGTGAAGGTGAATGTCGGTTTGTCATTGGTGGGTACCATTGTGGGAGAGTTTCTTGTCGCCAAAGCCGGGTTAGGTTTTCTGATCGTTTACGGTGGGCAGGTATTCAATATGTCGCTGGTAATGGCAGGCGTAATCTTGCTGATGCTTGTATCAACGTTGTTGTATTATGTCGTGACCCGGCTGGAAGCTGCTGCTCAGATGAGCCGGGCGCGCTGACAAAAAAAGACGCACGGTTGATGAAAAATACGATCGGGTCTGGTTTGCATCCATCCGATCGTATCTTTGTATGCGTCATGATGTAAAGGAGACTTGACATAACGTATAGTACGTGCTATGTTTGTGACGGAAAGTATACTTTACATCAAATGAGTGGTGGTCAGTGAAAAACCGTCTCGAAGAACTGCGCAAGCAGCGTAATATCAAGCAAGAGGAGCTTGCCGCCGCCTTGGAGGTTTCCAGGCAGACGATCAGCGCATTGGAAAACGGTCGCTACAACCCGTCTATCACACTAGCGTTCAAGGTGGCTAGGTTTTTTGGGTTGAGCATTGAGGACATATTTATATACGAGGAGTAGGATAGGAGGAAGACCCACCGTGAGGCGTAGTATTGACCGCGGTAGAGGCAAATGGTATCTAGGCGTGACGCTAGGTTTCTTATTGTTTTGCATTGGGCTGTTTCTGACCTGGTTAGATGCGGATGGCACTGGTATCATGCGCACGTTGCCGAATATCTGCGTCGGCTTAGGCGCGGGGATCTTTGGCGGAAGCACCGGCATCATCATCCGCATGTACCTGTTGGATAAGGATCCACAGGCCGGTAAGCAAGCGGAGATAGAGACGAACGATGAGCGCAACATGGCCATTATTCGCAGAGCCAAGGCTCAAGCCTTCGACCTGATGGTGATTGTCGGCGCCGCTTCGCTGATCGTGTTCTCCTTATTACAAGTTGACGTTTACATCATCTTGATACTGGTAGCGGCCTATTTAAGCCGATTCGGCGTGCTGATTTTTTTCATCAATAAGTACCAAAAAGAGATGTAAATTACAGGTGGATAAAGCGCCGGGATGCGCCATGGGTCGGAGGTGGCGACAGAACTGACATCAGTCAGGCTGTCGCTTTTTTTCTCGGCTGACAATTGAGCAAAATGATTGCCCAACCGATTATTTTGCAGGTGAGATGCCTCGGATAGAGAAGTTTAACTCGAGAATGCGTTGGAGGGGATCTTGGATGGGAAATCGCTTCACAAGACTTCTGACAATCCTTTGTGTGTTTACTTTGACAATCGTGGCCATATCCGGGTGGTGTCCTTTTGTGGTTGAGGGTAAAACGCGCACGAACCTGCTCACTCCCGAGGAGATAGCTGATATCCGTGCTAACAGAACATGGGCGAGCAGCGTCACCAATGCGAGCAGGTGGATGAACTACACCATTGCGGAGCTGCGCGATAAGGTGCCCCCGGCAAGCGTGCCGCGCGCCTTCGACACGCACCAGAAGCAAGACCCATTGCACCCTGAGGAAATTCTGGCATATGGCAAATATCCCTGGATCATCGATCCCGATTTGCCTTATAAGGTAAAGTGTCCGGTTGGTGGCGAAATTTATCCCACAAATGACTTCGATCCCTACAATGTGGGTTCGCCCGGTGAGGTGTCTTCCGAGCCTTATGTGGACAATGGCTGGGGATGGAAAGATCCCAATGATGGGCAGAAATACTGGTTTGTAGCATACTATGCGCACTGGCTGTACTCAGATTATCTGCGCCCTGCGGCGGTGGCGATGGCGCAAGCGTATATTTTAACCGGTGATCAGGCATATGCGCGTCAGGCGGCGGCGCTGTTGGACCGGATCGCCGAAGAGTATCCCCATATGGATTATGTCAAGCAATCCCGCTTTGGTACGGAGATCATGCCGGGGAACTATCATGGTCGCATTCTCAACAGTATCTGGGAAACAGGCATGGTAAGGGACCTGGCTGTAGCCTACGACTACATTTATGAAGGGTTGGCCGGCGACGCCGAGCTGGAGCAAGCCTTAGGTAAAAGCATTGAGGAGATTAAGCGGAACATAGAAGAGAATTTGTTGAGGAACGCCGCTCAATCCATTTATCGGATGGATGGTCGTATCCGCGGGAACTTCGGTATGCACCACAGCGCCTTGGCCACTATAGCCATTGTTCTCGATGATGATGATACGGACCGCTATTTGGACTTCGTGCTCCATGCCAATGGGGTAGGTCAGTGGATGTATGACGGCATAGTCACGGGTTTGGCCAACTTCATCTATCGAGATGGTGCGCCGAATGAGAGTTCTCCCGGCTATAATTCGCTTTGGATAGGCCACTTCAACCTGGTAGCCGAACAGATGCTGGCCAGAGATGTGAACTTGTACCGCGATGAACCTAAACTGCGTGCCTTATTTGAGTATCCGCTACGCATCGTGATGGCCGGCAAGTTCTCGCCTAATATTGGTGATACCGGCGGGGTGAAGAGCTCCGGCATCATCGGTTGGAGTTCCGGTAATTATCTGACCGCGTATAAGCAATACGGCGAATCCCATTTCCTCTCCGGCCAAGCGATTTCAACCGAAAGCGATAACATGAGCGCCTATGGTTTAGCCATGCTAAGAGCCGGACGCGGGACCAACGCATCAGGTTTGGTCATGTACTACGGACAAGGCGGCGGACATGGCCACTATGATCGACTCGGCATCGAGTATTTCGCCAAGGGACACCGCATCAGTCCGGATCTCGGTTACCCGGATTTCGCATCGAATGTCGATAAGAAGCGGTACGGTTTTGTCGCTCACACGGTGAGCCATAACACGGTTATGGTCGATGCCAAGCGCCAGGCTAATAAGGACGGCGGTAACATCCAACTGTTCAACGCCACACCGATGGTGCAGTATGTGGATGTACGCGCTGAGGATGCCTATCCCGGTACGGTTGATCAATATCGACGCTCACTGGCCCTTATCAGTTTGAGTGAGAGCGATGCCTATACCGTGGACGTATTCCGAGTCAGCGGCGGTAAGCAACATGACTACAGCTTACACGGGCCTGACGGTACCTTTACTACGGAAAACATCGAGCTGGTAAAACAAGCTGAAGGAACGGTCGCAGGTGAGGATGTTCCGTTTAGCTATCTCTACGATGCGGTTCATCTCGAATCGCCGTCGGCTTCCAACTATGGTGGTTACACTGGTAGCGGGTTCTCTTATCTGAAGAACGTAGAGAAAGGCGCACCTACAGGTATATGGGATGCGGATTGGTTGGTAGCAGGTACGAGCAATACGCATTTTCGGGCCACTTTTGTGCCGGAACCCGGTACGCAGGTTTTTGTTGCTGATGGAGAACCGCCACAGAACGTCGAGGGCAACCCGAAAACCCTCAAGTATGTTCTGGCGCGCACCACTAGTGACTCCAAGCTGGAGAGCAAGTTCGTCACGATTTTGCAACCCTACGTAGGAGAGCCCTTTATTAAGCGAGTGACGAGTCTGGCCGAGGCCGAACAAGATACCACAGCGCTGCAGATCGATCATATAGAAGGAACCGACTATGTGTTACAGTCGGCGCTCAGAGAGCCATTTGCCTCAGAGGCGCATGATATCGATTTTCAAGGGGCATTAGGCGTTGTCTCATGGAGCGATGGCGGAATCCTGCGCTTTGCGAATCTCGTCGGCGGCACGCTATTACGCCAAGGTGACATTACCCTTGAGACAACCGGAGATTATCGTGGCGAAGTCGTCTCGGTCGATTATGACGCATGTAAGATAATCATCCGCCTGGATGAAGATTCGCCAAGCATCCCCATTGGTGATGTGTTGAAAAACCAACGCATCGTGTTCTCGAATCATTTGCACAGTACGGAGTACACCGTAGCCGGCGTGAGATACTTGGGTGACCGGCATTACGAATTGCAGACGGTGGAGCAGGAGATGCTTACCGGGACAGCGTTCGTATCCGTCATGAGTTCGCGCAGTGTGATCGCTTCGGCTCAGTTAGCGTTAGGCCAATATTATGTAGGGCATACACTGGTAAATCCGGTCAATGGTAAAGGCGCACGCATTACATCCGTATTGAGTTCGCAGAACTTCAATCTAGAGCGTGGTGATTTGGATCTGCGGTTCGGCGATAGGTTCAACATCCATGACTTTGGTGCCGGCGACCGGTTTACCATAGCTGCGTCGGTGTATGTTGCGGCTGATGATCAGGGGCGCTATAGCGTGACCAGCAACGTCTCCGGAAAGATCGCCTTTTGGGATGGCTCAACGCATGAGTTCGATCCGGGTATCGCGCAGATAACACTACCGTTACTGCAGGTAGAAATATCGCAACCGAAGTATGATGCTCGGGTTGCGGGAGTTGTAACGCCGAGCTTTGCGGTGCATAGCCCTGCCGCCGTTGAGCTTACTTACGTAAAGATCGCCCTGATGGGTAACGGCATCCCGGCGCAAGTGGTCTATGAAGGTGAGTCCGTACCGGTGCCGGGAAGTGTCGCAATAAACACTCTTGATATACCGGACGGCGACTATGTATTGGTGGTAACAGCAACAGATCAATACGATAAGTCGGTAAGCGTAAAGGTCCCATTTAAGGTAGAAAACTGGTGGCATATCAGTACCGAGTTGGATGAGCCCATGTCGTCAGGTTGGTTTGGGATGCTCGACTTTACCCATATTTATGAAAAGTCGGCCGGTTGGCTGTTTGTTAGGGATGAGCATGCGGATTTCTTAGGTGATGGCAATCGCATGGTACGTGCTGTCGACGGCATCGATTACATCATCTGGGAAGGACACAAATTACAGACGATAGAGCTGCGGGTGTTTACGAGAGCAGGATTTAACCTGCAGGGTATTACCATGAGTGTTTCAAACAACGGCTCCCATTGGCAACCGCTTGCCTTCAATGCTGAAGCGGGAGATACAAGCGATGCCGGATGGCAACAGTGGACGTTAAGGGCATCGGTAGCGGTAGATGAGGAAATCAACTACTTCCGCTTGGAGGTTGGAGAGACGGTGCCGGCAGATCGGTTCCAGTTAGGTCGTGTTGATTTGGCAGGCTATACCGATCCGCTGACCGTGGGGACTAGCGATTACTAGTAGCTGTTTGGTTGCATGACGTCATCTGTGGGGACGTTTTCTCAAACAGATAATAGATTCACTAGATGGGATGAGCAGCTTGTAGGCCAGGTTCACTTGGGAGTGCAAGCTGCTTCCCTATGCGCAGTTGCTCTGAATTGACGGCGTTGTGTTTTATTCCATGGTGCAGAAATGATACTCAGGAGCGGAGCGAGCACCGTCGTGTATCTGCGACTTTCTTTGCGCGGGCAAATGATAGTATGATGGTACGGGAATTGTTGCTGGTCCAACGGTGATAAGGTAGGTTGTGATGAAGAGAATGGCTAGGGTATTGATCATAATCGTAGTAGTGCTCACGATACTGACGGTACCGGTTTTCGCGGTTGAGAATCAAGGAGGTGCGGGTGAAAAAGTTGTCATCTGGTATCTCCCGCATCCGGATGATGAAACCATTGGAATGGCCGGCGCAATTACCAACTCGGTACGTGCCGGTAATCGCAATATCTTCGTTTATCTGACAAAAGGCGGGAATACGCTGGCTCGCTTTCCTACCTTTGTTAAAGGTAAGATACTTGCCCCTCCCAAGGACGTGAAGAGCGCCAGGATGCGCGAAGCCAGAGCAGCATTAGCTATATTGGGCGCAGCGCCTGACGACATTGTGTTTTATGATTTTCCGGATGGGCAATTGAGATACAATCAGGTACTGAGTGTGATTGAGTCTTTTTATGCTACATATCCTGATGCGGCTTTGCATACTGTCTCCATTCACGACACTCATCCGGATCATAAGGTGACTGCCGCTGCGGTGACCGTTTTTATCAATCAGCTTGAGAATAAACCCGATGTGCGTTTTTATCGTGTATATACTTACTTGTTGGAAGCGGATAAACGAGGTGGACCAGGTGTGATTGCCGAGCCTGTGCCGGACATAGAGTTGAAGCGTGCCGCAATGGCTGTGTATCAGGAATATGACCCAGTTAAAGGGCATTACGCCGTGGGTAGTCGCTCGGCGCCGCGGTTGTTTCAGAGCGCGGGCGACGATATGTACGAGTACCGAGATGTCGGTCTTGGAGAAGTAACAGGTTTTGGACCTCCATACGTAATGGTTGAGCCGTTGTCCATTAGTACCGGGGTAGAGTATGCTTCTGCAGCATACCCCTGGAGAGTGACGATTATGAATGAGACGGTGCAACAGCCTCAATTAATGGTGCAATTAGATTACCGGCTTATGAATGTAATGGCCTCCGGACGCCTGTATGCCGGAGGTGCGGTTCGTCTTATTGATCAATCGCTAACGTCATATGTACTTGTCGGTATTTCCGCATTCGATACTTTTTATACAGAGTATTGGAGAAGACTGTTGGGGAATGGTTATGACGGTATGCGTATGGGACTGCGTTTAGCCTTTTGGTGAAGTCCAGTAGGAGAGCCTCTGAATAAAGATGCTGAAGTGCTGGATGCCAATCGCCAGTGACGGCCGCTCCATGAAAAGCAATATGTCGGGACTTTTGATGGAGTGAAATAGAGTGAACGCGCGGCATTGACTTAGGGGCTGTTTCCTGGTATAGTTTGTTCTTGCCACCACTGAGGATGCGGTTTCTGCCCGGCAAACGCCTCAAGGAGTTTAAAGAAACACCTTTGAAAAACAGATACTGGAAGTTGACGTGGAACGGCAAGCGTGTTATTATGTAAAAGTCGCCTCGAGCGGCGGATCCATCTGGTCCTTGACAACTGAACAGCGTGCGAACAGAGCGAGACTCTGTTTGAAGAAGCGTACAGCATAGGTTGGACAGACGATGCGAATCGTGGTCTGA
>DUQB01000164.1 GCA_012838035.1 Bacillota bacterium
CTTAGCAAAGCCAACGGTAGTCATAGTCGTTAATACCAGCAATACGCAGAACCATCGCAGAGACCATCTGTGCAGCATGTAAGATTTACCTCCCTTGATTTACCACATAATATTGCGCAAAGCTATGCTCGATCTTATCCCTACGGATCTTAGCTGCAGCCTCGTCTTTCGTCTTAACCCCGGAGAGACTTTGTGTTGCTGCCAAAGCTCCGATCGCCAAGCTTTGCATTATGCGCCGGCTGAATGAATATCGGCCTGTAACACCATTTGTCCTGCATGGCATTGCCTGGTTGTACAAAATGTTGGTGCCGTTCCAGCGCAGTCACTGCCGGGATATGATGAAAAAGGCTCAAATTTGTAGTTCAACAGATGGTTCCCAGATCCTCCATACGCAATGCAAATGTATTGCTGATCTTGTTGCCTTCTACTCCAAGGTACGATCGGTGGGGGTTGGTGGAAAAGGTAGGTCCTGCGCCTGATGCTCATATAGTAAGCAGACTGGTTCCAGTTAGCTTAAGCCGCCGGATCCAGCCGCATTTTATATAAAGAAGAAGGGCTACCTAATTCAGTAGCCCATATATAATCAGCTATAGATGAGTGTTACGATGCGCTATGCTGGAAGAAGTGCCAGCCGCCCAGGTTCTCCGGATCGCCCGGATCGTCCGCCAGCAATTGCTTGTAGTTCTCTGCGACTACCTTATAAGCATGCGCGTACTGCTCAATAATCTCCGGTCTGTAATGCTTGAACCAGGGGATGGAGTAGAGCCGTGCATTGAGGCTCTCCGTCACCGGTAAGCTGCCCGGAGGCTGACGCAAATCGCGATCGCTGTTGGCGATTCGTGTAGGTTTGCCGTGACCGTAGACATCGCAGGTGTTGAACAGGGGATGCAGATGCAGCGGTTTATTGGCGCCCGGGCTGCAAGGAGCGCCTTGGGCTCTTACCGCAGCGCAGAATCGGGTTAAAGACAAGCCTTCTAACTCTTCTGGTACATAGATGCCATGCGCCGCATACCAGCCGGACATGTTGCTGTCGGAGTCCTTCGGCACACGGTGAGCTCGAATGCCGGGTACGCCTTCAAGCAAATCCCAGAAATAGTTCATGGCCTTGCGGATCTCTTCGCAGCGCGCATCGTAGTACTTCAACTGAACACGGCCCAACGCCGAGCTAAGTTGATGCATTCTGCACTTTTGGCTACCCATCGGCAATCCTGTGAATTGCTGCAGTTCAGGCGTCTGAATGTCTTTGCCGAAACGCTCGTAGTGACCAAAAGCGATTGACCGCTCGTAGATTTCCTGATCATTGGTGACCAGCATGCCGCCTTCTCCGGAGACCATAGACTTACCGCTCATCAGGGACATGGCGCCGACATCGCCTATGGTACCGAGTTTGCGACCTTTATACAGACCGCCCTGAGCATGCGACACGTCCTCGATTACTTTGAGGTTGTGCCGTTTGGCTACTGCCATAATGCCGTCCATGTCCGCCGGGTGGCCCAAATAATGCACCACCAGAATCGCCTTGGTGCGTTCGGTAATGCGGTGCTCTATGTCGTTGGGGTCTAAACACAGCGTGACCGGATCTACCTCTGCAAAGACTATGGTGGCGCCCAGCGTATATGCGGGGGTAGCAGAAGCCCAGTAGGTTAGGCTGGGACAGATGACTTCGTCGCCTACGCCGACTTTGCATGCGAAGTATGCTGCGTTCAACGCATTCGTACCGTTATTAAAGGCAAGAGCATACTTGCAACCTTGCCATGCGGCAAACTCTTCTTCATACTTCTTTGTCACATCGGTACCGGACATGCCTCCGCGACGCAACACATCAAGAACGGCTTCTTCATCTTCCTTAGTGATAATCGGCCAGGTAAACATATCCTCCGGCGGGAACGTAACACTCTTCGGACCGCCAAACAATGCCAGCTTTGTCTCCATGGATCGGCCTCCCATCAACGATTGCATTAATCCACCGAGGGCAACATTCTCGATAGAGAGCATTATTCCTGCAAGCTCTTATTATATTACTACGAAAGTCGTAATAAAACAATGTGAGCTGTAGTCTATGATCTCCTGGAGGCTGGACCGCTGGAGATCGCGCCGCAAGGTGGAGCTTTGCCGCCGGCGTCTTAATGCATAGGCGCTGTTGCCGGCTTGATTTCATGCACCGGACTATTTACATTGTCATGGGCCGGTGCCCTCAGTTTTTGAGGACTCGGCCCCGGTTGATGAAGCGTACGGAACAGCATACTGGGTACTAGACCAGGTTCTTGCGTTAACAAACGGCATAGAAAACTCAAGCGGCGCACAATTAAGTCGGGTTCTTTCAGGACGGCTTGAACCTGAAGTAATTGACGACCGGAAAGGATAAAGCGTTCATAGCATATGTTGCGCTCCATAGACGCACACCAAGAACAGAGAAGTTGATTGCGGACAGGTTCCCCGCACCAGTAGCAGGTGTGGCGGCAATGAGAACGAGCGCTCACCAGACTCACGCTCCTTATTCCGTAATGGTCTTCGCCTCCTATCACATGCAGCCGGGGCTAGGAAGGTGACAGTACAGCGTCAGGCGTCGGCAGTCCGGTACGGAACGGCATTTGCAGCAAGCATACAAGGATTCTGTGTTCCTGCAACGAACTAGGTCCGGGTGAACCAATTCACGCGGCAGCGAAAGGTGAGGTTGGGCGCGGATGTATTATCCCTTTTATCTTTTACTTAACATGATTATGAGTAATCCACTTTTGGCAATACTGCTACTCATTACGATCTATCTCCTAATTGATAAGAGGTTCATCGGTCTTATACCTGATATCACACGTCCCTGGCAGCGTAGAAAGCGGTTGCGTCAATTAAGAGAGCTCGAAGAGCTTCGCCCATTCGATTCGGCTACTCAATTGGAGTTGGGCACGTTGCTGTTCGAAATGGGTAAGCCGCAAGAGGCCTTGCCTCATTTGGAAAAAGCCGTAGCAAAAATGGACGGCCATGCAGGGGCTCTGTACACCTACGGCGCTGTTTGCGTAGAATTGGGTGAGTACGCCAAGGGGCTTGCAGCATTACAGCAAGCAATTGCGGTGCGACCGGAAGTGCAATATGGGATGCCTTATGTCTATCTAACAAGAGCGGCATTACAGCTTAATAAGCAGTTGGCGGCGGAGTCGGCCGGCAACGCTGATCCGTCCGCGGCGGATGATATGTTGCGTATCGACGAGTGGATTGCTACGGTGATGCGCTTCGGCAACGTGGAGACGTGCTATCGTATGGGGTTGGTTCTACAGCAGGCGGGGCTGCACGAACAGGCGCGGAGCTTGTACCAAGAGGCAATTACCATTTACCGCAAAAGTCCGTCCTTTGCCCGCCGTCAAGCTCGGCGCTGGTACTTTAGAGCTCGTTCGAAATTTAACTCGGCATCTAAGTAAATCGGCGCTCAAGTAAAGTACAACCAAACATAAACACCAGGTTGATGTAACCAGTCTTCGGTTAGGTCGTAGGTTCTTGTGGTGCTTTTGACAGAAGGCCGCCTACGGCCTTTTCTTATTGTGATCTATGTCGCAGATGGACGCGTTACGTTATTCCTTTCTGTCGCCGCAATATGTGCAGAAAGAAAGGCGCTCCGCATAAAGCGGTGACTATTCCTACCGGTAACTCTTGTGGGGCTACTACGGTGCGGGCGATGGTATCGGCAGCTACTAAGAAAATGGCTCCCAGTACCATGGTAAGGGGAAGCAAGCCGCGATGATTGGGTCCTCGCAGCAACCTGATCACATGTGGCGTGATTAACCCGACAAAGCCGATTACGCCGCTGACAGCTACGGCGCCGGCGGTCAACAATGACGCGGCAACGAACAAGGTGCGCTTTACGCGCTCCACATTTACACCTAAGTGCCCCGCGGTATCTTCGCCAAAAGCGAGCGCGTTTAGGTTACGAGCGTGCCATATGAGCAGTGTGGCACCCAAAAGCAGATAAGGTAGAATCTGCATGATGCCGGACCAGTTTGCCCGATCTAATCCGCCCATCAGCCAGAACAGAATGGGCCCCATGCGCTGACCGCTGAAGAGTACTACCAGCGACACAATCGCCGATAAGAATGAACTGAGAGCGACGCCGGCTAATAGTAATGTGGCTAAAGGTAAATGCCCCTTCTGCATGCCCAACATGAATACGATCAGTGTGGCTACTAAAGCGCCGAGGAAAGCGAAGAGGGGTAAAGCAGTAATACCGGCGATACTCACCTGCATTCCCAGGGCGATCGCGATTACCGCTCCTAGTGAAGCACCGGAGGAAACGCCCAGTATGTATGGATCGGCCAACGGATTGCGCAACAATCCTTGGAAGGTGGCGCCGGCCAAACTCAACGCTGCGCCGACCAGGCTGCCCAGAATGACGCGCGGCAGACGCAGTTGCCAAATTACCGTATCGTAGACCTCAGGCCAAGTCGCCTCTATGGGTAGGCCGAAACGTTTTCCTAGAATTCCGGCTACCGTACCTGGGGGAATACTCACGGCGCCTACGGCGCCGGATACAACCACAACGCCCAGCCATATAAGTGCAAGGGTGAGTAATAGTAAAGGGGTAGACTGGCGTCCTCGGATTTTACCGGGCATTTGAGAATACCTCCGTTTGGAGCGGGTGCTCGTAGATCGTACGTGATCGTGGTAAGATTCTTTACACATACCTTTGCCAATACCCATAGGGCGAGGTTCAACTACCATGGGTAACCGTCGCCACGGATGTCGGGTGACCCATGGTAGCTGAGCGACACTGAGCAGCCTGCCCTTTTGACCAAGCAGGATAGTCGGCAGCTGCGCTTTGTAAATCGGCTGGGGGCGTCTAATAACTCCTGCTACAGCACGAGCCGGCCTTTAACCCGTCTTAAAAAAGATGAGGATGCAACGCCTTGGCTATGAGTTCCAGAGCTTCGGTAATCCGAGGACCAGGTCGGCTGACGATGTTCTGGTCTATTTGCACAATCCGTTTATTCTTTACGGCGTTGACGCTTGCCCACAGGGCGGCCTGCCTGCCGGTAATCGATTCGCTGGGCGAAAACGGTGTGAGGATCACATCGGGATTACGTGTGACAGCCGTTTCCATGCTGATGGCGGGCCAGGCGCCAGGAGCATCAGCCGCCAAGTTGCGCCCGCCGGCTAAGTTGATCAGCTCGTCCATAAGGCTGCCTGGTCCTGCTGTATAAAGCGGATCGTACCACACTTCGTACAGCACAAGAGGTCTGGTTGTCGCTTTGGCCACAGTGTTCCTTACTTGATCAGCCTGCTGTTTCATCCTGTTGACCAATGCATTGGCTCCTTGCTCCGCTCCCGTAAGCATGCCGATTTTAGTAATGGTCTCATATACATCGGCCAGAGCTTGCGGGCTAAAGACGGCCACTGTGATGCCCAAGCGCGCCAGCTGGTTGCGCAGTTCGCCGGCGGAAGCATCCCACAGCAGAACGAGATCGGGGTTGAAAGCGACGATGCGCTCTACGGAAGCGCCTAATGCCGAACCTACGCTCGCTTTCCCTTTGGCTGCGGCGGGATAATCACTGTCGGAGTCTACGGCTATCACCTGATCTGCGGCGCCTATGGCAAACAGAATCTCCGTATTGCTCGGGGCCATGGAGATAATCCGCGTCGGCTTGCTTGCTAATGTAACCTGGTAGCCCAAATCATCAGTTAAACTGACGGGGAAGGCGGCCCACACACTGCTGGTTGCCGACAACAAAAACAGCAGCAACATGAGTATAACGATAAGACCTTGATACAACGCGCGACGTAAGACAAACACTGGAAGCCCTCCTAACTGTAGTGCGGGTATACATAAGGCCGACCGGTGACCGGATGCGGCGCCACCGTAGCCTGAATGCCGTAAACGGTTTGTATGGTCTCGGCCGTGAGCACGCTTTCAGGTGTTCCTTCAGCGTAGATACGGCTGTTGTGCAGCATGATGAGACGATCACAGAACTGTGCGGCCAGATTGAGATCGTGCAGCGAAATCAGAACGGCGCGCCCAGCTGCGGTAAGACGTTTTAAAAGCTGTAATACATGAATCTGATAGTTCACATCGAGGCTGCTGGTCGGTTCATCCAGGAGCATAATCGGCGTGGCCTGCGCCAGGGTACGCGCTAAGGCGACTCGCTGGTACTCTCCGCCACTGAGTTCATATATCCGCCGTTGCGCCAAGTGAACGACATCGGCATCTTGCATCGCCTTTTGAATATGGGTGCCGTCGTTTACCTTCTCTTTACCGAATGGCCCGAGGTAGGGGAGTCTCCCCAATTGCACCACTTCCGCCACCGTAAAATCAAAGGCGCAGGTTTCACTTTGGC
>DUQB01000165.1 GCA_012838035.1 Bacillota bacterium
AAGGTACCCCCACCATGGGGGGAGTGATGATCATTGCGGCTGCGGTAACAGCTGCGTTGCTTATGGCCGATGAACCCGCACTGCTGCCTCTGGCGCTTTTCGTATCCGTAGGTTATGGTCTGATAGGCATGATAGACGATTATATTATAGTGGTGACCAAGAGATCGCTGGGATTGAAAGCGCGTCAGAAACTAATAGGGCAGATTTTGATTGCCTTGGCAGTGGTTATCTATGCTCTTAACGAACCACGTCTGGGTCCGTCGTTGCTTGTGCCCTTTACCGGTAGTCTGATTTATTTACCGGAATGGCTGTATGTGCTTTTCTCCACCCTTACCGTGGTGTTTATCGGTAACGCCGTGAACATTACCGATGGATGTGATGGTTTGGCCGCAGGCAGTACTGCAATTGCCGCCATTGCCTATTCAGTCATCGCTTATATGCTCGGCGCGGGAGATATGGCGATCTTTGCCGCTGCGGTAGCCGGAGCATGTTTCGGTTTTTCCTGGTTCAACGCCTATCCGGCGCAAGTCTTTATGGGCGACACGGGCAGCTTGGCTTTAGGAGGAGCCCTAGGCGCCATGGCCGTTCTGACCAAGACGCAGTTGCTGTTGTACATAGTGGGCGGCTTGTTTGTCATTGAGGCATTGTCGGTCATCTTGCAGGTCGCATACTTCCGGGTTACTCATGGTAAGCGCATATTCCGGATGAGTCCGCTACATCACCACTTTGAGCTTTCCGGCTGGTCGGAAACCAAAGTCACCGTACGTTTCTGGCTCATAGCGATGTTATTCGGCCTGATCGGCTATATCGCATTGTAGTTGCGCTCCGGCAAGCGGCGTTTCTTGGAGAGTAGGCCAGGTTGTTTCGGCGCCCGAGAAGCGCGGCGATAAAAGCAGACTACTTGGAGGCATCGGGATGGCTCTTCCCAGCAGACAGCCTGACTACGTCATGTTCGCCATCATTTTGGCTATTTTGGTTATCGGAGTCATCATGGTCTTTAGCGCCGGCTACTCCAAGGCTGGACCGGATGGCGATCCGTATCATTATATCAGACGTCAGGTGATGTGGGCTGCTCTGGGGTTAGCGGCCATGGTCGTATTAATGCGTGTTGATTACCATGTGTGGCGGTTGTGGGCGGTGCCGGGGCTTGTGATCAGTATCGGCCTGCTAGGGTTAGTATTGTTGATCGGGGAAGACATCTCCGGCGCCAGACGGTGGATCGATCTGGGCCCTGTGGGCTTACAGCCTTCGGAGTTGGCAAAAGTGGCAAGCATCAACTTTCTGGCGGCTTATGTCACCGACAGGCGCAAGGTGATCCACCAGTTCGTACCCGGTTTTGCCGTCCCGATGGTGATCATCGTATTGGTATTCGTCCTAATACTAGCTGAACCGGACTTGGGTACCGCGCTGGCTCTGGCGGCGACTTCTGTACTAATGCTGGTAGCAGCGGGCTTGCGCTGGGGCTACTTTTTTCTGATCGCAGCCGGCGGCGTAGCGGGCATCATCTTGCTCATCATTAAAGAACCATACCGCATGCGCCGCTTAGCCGCCTTTCTCAACCCTTGGCAAGATCCGCTGGATACCGGGTATAACATTATCCAATCACTGTTAGCCATCGGCAGCGGCGGTCTGTTTGGCTTAGGTTTGGGGGAGAGTCGCCAAAAGTTCCTCTATTTGCCCGAACACCACACAGACTTTATTTTCGCCGTGCTATCCGAGGAGTTAGGTTTCTTGGGCTCTGCGACTGTAGTGTTGCTGTTTCTGTTGCTGGCTTGGCGCGGTTATCGTACCGCACTAAGGGCGCCCGACCTGTTTGGCACAATGCTTGCGGTAGGATTAACTACGATGATTGTGTTGCAGGCCGTCGTCAATATGTATGTGGTTACGGCTCTCTTGCCTGCGACGGGTATTACGTTACCTCTCATCAGTTATGGCGGTTCGTCGCTGTCAGTAACACTAGCCACGCTGGGCGTGCTGCTGAACATCTCGTCTCACACTCGCAATCTGAAGATGAACCAGGGAGCAGGCGTAGCGAGTTAGTTGATGCAACAATGGAGGCACTGTTTAAATGCGCTTGCTAATTGCTGCCGGGGGCACCGGTGGTCACATTTATCCTGGCATCAGCATCGCTCAGGTATTGGCCGAGCAAGGTGCGGAAGTGATGTTTGTCGGTACCAAACGGGGTATGGAGTCGGATGTGGTTCCCCGAGCCGGCTTTCCCATTCAGACTATCAGTGCACGCGCCATCCCGCGGAAAGTATCGCTCGAAGTGCCCAAGGCGCTTCTGACTGCAATAAAGGGAACGTGGGAAGCCGGAGCAGTCATCCGCGCTTTTAAACCGGATGTTGTGCTGGGTACCGGCGGCTACGTATCCGGGCCGGCTCTTCTGATGGCCGCCACCATGCGCTATCCCACGGTTATCCATGAGCAAAACGCTTATCCGGGCATAACCAATCGCGCTCTGGCCAGACTGGTGACTCAAATAGCAGTCGGATACCCGGAAGCCGCGGCTTATTTCCCAAAACACAAAACTGCAGTGACGGGCAATCCCGTCCGACCCGACATCCGGAATTACCCGAGAGAAGAGGGTTACCGCGTCCTGCATCTTGATCCATGCAAGCGCACTTTACTACTTACGGGCGGCAGTCAAGGGGCGCGTTCCATCAACCAAGCGCTACTGGCGGCCACGAGCTCTTTTCACCAGCATGCGGATTTACAGGTACTGCATGCCGCAGGAAAAGCGCATTACGGCTCCATGCGTGCAGAATTGGCGGCCAGAGGAATACAGGAAGATAAAGAGCGGGGCGAGCTATTCTACGGTAACATTCGGATTGTTCCTTATGTCTATAACATCCCGGCGGCTTTGGCTGTCGCCGATATTGTAGTCGGCCGCGGAGGCGCCTTGTCCAGTGCCGAAATCACGGTCCGCGGCATACCGGCTATTTTGGTTCCCTACCCTTATTCAGCCGAAGACCACCAAATTGCGAATGCTCGTGTCCTGGAGTCCCACGGCGCTGCACGGGTGATTCTCGATGACCAGTTAAACGGAGAGACCTTGTATAGGAATGTCATGGAAATCTTGGATAACCCAACTCTACTGAAGCGGATGCGGACTGCCAGTCGCAGGCTGGGTAGACCACAGGCCACGCAGGAGTTGGCTCAGTTGGTGAAAGTCGTGGCCGGGGAGTGTTAACCGCCGGCAGCGCTCAATGCAACCGGCGGATCCGCTTCAGGTTCGTATCTTTTATGGCCAATCCTCACGCAAGCCCATAAGCACCACCTATCGACCGGCTGCATAGCATATTTTGGCTAGCCAAGGCAGTCTTATGCCGTGAATCAGCCGGTTGGAGACCGAGATACTAGAGGCGTGCGATCCGCAGACCTCCTGTTCAGATTACTAATTGTGGCTGACCGAATATAACTGATGTTTGAAGGCCTGGATAACGCAGGTATTGCCATAACGCGGATGTTTGATCGGCGGAACCGGAAGAGGTGTCCATTATGGAAAAAATCGTCATTACCGGTGGGAAACCCTTAGCTGGTGAAGTCCATGTCAGCGGCGCAAAGAATGCGGTGCTGAAGTTGATGGCGGCCAGCCTGATGACTGACCAAGAGTGCATCATTCGTAATGTACCGAATATAAAAGATGTTAAGACAATGATGGACATCTTACGGAGTATAGGAGCCGTGGTAGAGCTCAGCGCCGATGGCGTAATGCGTATTCAAGCCAAAGAGCTGAGCTGGGAGGCGCCGGACGCCAGCGCCAGAGAGATGCGAGCATCCATTCAGGTGATGGGGCCGCTGTTGGCTCGCTTAGGCAAAGCGCGACTATCACATCCAGGTGGCTGCGATTTAGGAGCGCGTCCGGTAGATCTACATCTGGCGGGGTTTCGCAAAATGGGCGCCGTCATTCAGGAGGAATATGGCCATATTACAGGGCAAAGCGTCCGTTTACGGGGACAAGAAATCTATCTGGATTATCCTAGCGTCGGCGCTACTGAAAACCTGATGATGGCTGCCGTACTGGCCGAAGGTAACACTGTGGTTCGTAATGCGGCCAAAGAACCGGAGATCATTGAGGTGCAAAACTTCTTAAACTGCATGGGAGCTCGCGTAAGAGGAGCAGGTACGGATACGATCAAGGTGCAAGGCGTAAGGGAGCTAGGCGGTGCGGATCACACCGTCATACCGGATCGCATTGAAGCAGGCACGTTTATGGTGGCGGCGGTAATGACCGGTAGTGAAATCGCCATCTCGCCCGTCATTTCCGAGCACTTGGAGATGGTGAGGGCCAAGTTACGCGAAGCGGGAGCAGAGATAGAAGTCGCCGGCGAAACGGCGTGGGTAAAAGGCAATGCGCACATATTGCCGATACAGGTGCGCTCTGCGCCTCACCCCGGGTTTCCCACCGATATGCAGCCACAATTTCTCGCCTTGCTGTCTATGGCGGAAGGTGTGAGTATCGTTACGGAAAGCGTGTATACCAACCGCTTCAGACACGTGGATGAGCTGCAACGTATGGGTGCGTCCATTACGGTTGACGGCCGTCTGGCCGTAGTGCGCGGACCGCGCCACCTCACCGGCGCTCGAGTGCGGGCTTCGGATTTGCGCGCCGGCGCGGCTCTGGTGTTAGCCGGATTGGCGGCTGACGGCGTTACGGAGATTGAAGGCGTAGGCCACATCGATCGTGGTTACGAAAATTTGGAGCAGAAGTTGTGCGGTTTAGGCGCCGATATTCACAGGGAGTTGACGGTTCCTGTAGAAGCATTAATATAATCACCTAATTTAGGTGCGTACCTAACGGCGTCTGCGTCTACGACTCTTCGACTAATGCTTATTTGATGCAGGGGTTGGCCGGCTTGTATACGAACGGAACCGCCGCGTATCGCAGGTATTGCTCACCCCAAGCGATGGATTGTGTGGTAAAGTAGACATGGACAACCTGTCCGGTCGGCAAAATTTAGGGTGGTGCTGATGAGGCGATCCCGAGCAGAACGAGGCTTTTCCATAGCGCTAGGTTTGTTCGCATTGGTACTTGCCACCTATTTGTTTTTGTCGTCACCGTTTTTTCAATTAGAAATTGTGTACATAACCGGCAATACGCGCTATAGCGAAGCCGATATTCTTACCATGGCCGGTTTGCAGTTAAAGCAGAATCTATTCGATATCAACTTGAATGATGTGGTAAAGCGGCTGGAAGCCGATCCACGCATTGCCCAAGCACGGGTGCGCCGCACTTTGCCTTCGGGCTTAACCGTCATGGTGGAAGACTGCATAGCCGTTGCCGTTCTGGCGGGCCGGAATGGTCTATGGCTGATTGACGCCGATGGGCGCATTATTGAGGAAGTGGTCGGACCACATGGTCATGTCTTGATCACCCTCCCCCAAGAGAATCCGGCTCCCGTGCCGGGTGAATATATCTCGAGTCCCGCAGGGCGCGCCGCTTTGGCAGTCGTAACGGCAATGCCGTTGGAATTGACTATTGAGGTATCCGATGTCGTCGTCCATTCGCCTGATCATCTTCAACTCACCACCCGAACAGGGATTCCGGTGGAATTGGGCGCTTGGCGCGATCTAAATGAAAAGCTACGGGTTTTACGCTCGCTGCTCGATCAACTCAGGTGTAAAGAGGCGCATCCCTCACTAATTGACGTCAGCGTTCCCACCAGTCCGATCGTGCGATAAAGCACAGGCGTGTATCAACAGCGTACTAGGTGTCGGAACTCTGGCAGAAATCGACGTTTTATGCGGATCACAAGCGATATGTATCCTACAGCCCATTGAGCGCAGGAAAGTTGGACCAGTTGTGGAAACTATGCGTCTAAGAGGTAAGTGTTGTTAGGAGGAATGTCCCTCATGTTTGAGTTCGATGCCGATGGTTCTCAGTTCGCCCAAATTAAGGTGGTTGGAGTTGGCGGGGCGGGAAGCAACGCCGTGAACCGCATGATTGAGGCGGGGTTGCAAGGCGTGCAGTTTATCGCTTTAAATACGGATGCGCAAGCGCTGCTTTCATCAAACGCGACTCATAAACTAAGAATTGGTGAGCAGCTTACAAAAGGTCTAGGCGCGGGTTCAGATCCGGATATCGGTAAGCGTGCCGCGGAAGAGAGCCGAGAAGAGATCAAGGAGTTGCTAGAGGGAGCGGATATGGTGTTTGTCACCGCCGGTATGGGTGGTGGCACGGGTACCGGAGGAGCCCCTGTTGTCTGCGAGATTGCTCAGGAATGCTCGGCGCTCACGGTTGCCGTGGTCACAAGACCGTTTACGTTTGAAGGCAAACGGCGGCGTACTCAGGCGGAAGCGGGTATCGCCGAGCTACGCGGGCATGTCGACACGTTGATTACCATTCCTAACGACAGACTGCTGCAGATTATTGAGAAGCGCACTCCTATGCTGGAAGCTTTCCGTAAGGCCGACGACGTGCTGCGCCAAGGCGTGCAGGGTATTTCAGATTTAATTACCGTGCCGGGATTGATCAACCTGGACTTTGCCGACGTGCGCACAATTATGACAGACGCCGGATCGGCGCTCATGGGTATAGGTATGGCATCAGGCGATGATCGTTCGGTTAAGGCGGCCAAGGAAGCGATATCCAGTCCGTTGTTGGAAGCCTCCATTGAAGGTGCGAAAGGCATACTGCTAAACATTACCGGCAGCTCCAATCTCGGACTATTTGAGGTGAACGAAGCTGCGGAAATTATAGCGGAAGCTGCTGATCCTGAAGCCAACATCATCTTTGGCGCCGTGATCGATGAAGCCATGCAGGATGAAATCCGCGTGACGGTTATCGCTACCGGTTTTGACAGCAAGAACGAAGTCAGAAAACCTAAACCGACAAAAGAGCTGGAGATCAACCCATTAAACACCGACGACCTGGAGATTCCGGCGTTCCTACGGCGTAGGGCATAAGATAAGGCTGCTGGTCAGTTTAAGCACCTAGAGGCTGTAAGTCCTTCTAATTGCAGCCTCTTTTGCGCGCCTACTCCAATCGTTTAATCTCACGACGCAGTTTTTTGAGTATCCTTTTTTCCAAGCGGGAGATATACGACTGCGAGATGCCCATTACATCGGCAACCTCTTTTTGCGTTTTTTCCTTACCATCACGTAAACCGAACCGTAACTCCATAATCTTTTGTTCTCGGCCGTTCAGTCTGCCCAGCGCACCTGCAAGCAACGCCCGATCCACTTCCTCTTCGATATACTTGACTACATCGCTTTCCTGACCCAATACATCGGAAAGCAGCAACTCATTGCCGTCCCAGTCCGTATTAAGCGGCTCGTCGAAGGAGACTTCGGCTTTTGTTTTATTGTTGCGTCGTAAATACATCAGAATTTCATTTTCAATGCAGCGTGAAGCGTATGTGGCCAACTTGATCTTTTTGCTCGGGTCGAAGGTGTTCACCGCTTTGATAAGACCGATGGTTCCAATAGAGACCAGATCTTCGACAGGGACGCCCGTGTTTTCGAACTTGCGGGCAATGTACACGACCAGACGGAGATTGCGTTCAATAAGCGTGGTCTTAACCGAGGGATCGCCGCTGTCTAATCGCGCCAAGAGCATGCTTTCCTCGTCACCGGACAAAGGCGGAGGCAGCACTTCGCTGGAGCCGACGTAATGCACCTCGGCGGGGCGTAATCCCACCTTTCTAACGAGGTAAAGAATGATGATCTTGGCCAATATCCGTACACTATCCATGGGTGATTGCATGGGCGCTCTCCTCCCTTTGCCGTTGATCGGCAGTATCTGGACGAGACATAGGATGGACGCTCATGGCCTCTTCGAGCAAATGCGTACCGATCAGACCTCGGTAAACCCGTCCAGGATCTAATTTGTGAGTAGCCAAAGCGATCACGCAATGCGTGATGGAATATGCTTGGTTATCTAACCACAGCGTGACGACATCGGGACGGAAACCGACCATAAACCCTTTTGTGCTGCCTAAGCTGTGGTATGGGATGATGCAGAGTCGGTTCTTGCAAGACAGACTCTGCATGGCGTCATAGACCGGACCGATGTCGCCGGCATCGACCTGTTCGGCCAATTCGATCACTTCTCGGGGTAATAGGCGATACAGCGCATGGTGATCAACAATGATCACCGGAGCGCCCAGGAGAGGTTCTCGTAGTTGGTTGCCCGTGTCCAGCAAGGTGGTAATCCGCATGGTTTTTCCATCCAGGGTGATGTCCGTCTCGAGTTGCAATCCTTGGCGCCAACTACGCCGTTGTAACACACTCCAGCCCAATTGCGCCGTCAGCAGCAATGAGATGATGCTGATGCTCAAACCCAGCAGTTGATTAGGCTCTCTCGGCCCACTGAGCAAATGCATGCCTGCCAGTCCGGTTCCTGCCGAAATGAAGCTGATGAGGTAGAAGTGTGACAGAACCATACGCAGCTTACCCCAGGGTAACGGAGCAAAGGTGATGAGCAGCATGGTCAGGGAGATGCCCAACAAAGTGGCCCACATCCCAAGTAAGCCGTAATGAGGAATAAAACCGTACAAGGCAAGGACATAAAAGATGTAATAGATGGTGCCGAAAACAGCGCCTAGCGCCAGCCGCCATCTGCTGGAGGATATCCGTGTAACGGCAGCTGTCGCCCAGAGAAGAAGGTAATCGAGGATACCGTTGGCCAGTGCCAAAAGCAGTTGCTCATCTACGTAGAAAACCAAAGCGCCGTCCAAATTGAGTTCACCACCATTCCTTTTCATCATACCGCCCTGCAGGCTTTTCTCCTTTGCTCAACGGTCTTCTCCGTCGGGATTCGAACTTTAGGCGCACTCCGGAATAAGGCGCCCTGAGCCGGGCAACAATGGGAGTAGTACATAATCGTACGGGACTGTGTCTATAAAGCCCTACGCCGGGCAAAGGATCGCTAATGGAGGAATGCCTGCATGAACAAGGTTGAGATTTGCGGTGTAAATACATCGAAACTCCCGGTTCTCACTAACGAGAAAATGCGACAACTACTACGTCGTATGCATGCAGGCGACGTTTCAGCACGCAATGAGCTGATTCAGGGGAATCTCCGCCTTGTACTCAGCGTGATTCAGCGCTTTAACAACCGAGGCGAAATGGTAGACGATCTGTTTCAAGTTGGGTGCATCGGCCTCATGAAAGCGGTAGACAACTTTGATTTATCGCAGAACGTGCGCTTCTCAACCTATGCGGTACCTATGATCATCGGCGAGATACGCCGTTATCTGCGGGACAACAATCCGATTCGCGTGAGTCGCTCTCTGCGCGATATCGCTTATAAGGCGCTGCAGATTCGCGACAGCTTGGTGAACAAACACGCCAAGGAGCCTACCATAGCTCAAATTGCTGAGGAGATGGGCATACCGCGGGAAGAGATTGTTTATGCATTAGACGCCATTCAGGAACCGATCTCCTTATTTGAACCCGTGTATCACGATGGCGGCGATCCCATCTTCGTGATGGATCAGATTAGCGACGAGAAAAACGAAGACGGCAGTTGGTTGGAGGAGATCTCCATTCGAGAAGGTTTGGCACGCCTTTCGGACCGAGAAAAGATGATTCTGACCATGCGCTTCTTCGACGGGCGCACCCAAATGGAGGTGGCCGACGAAATAGGGATTTCACAAGCCCAGGTATCGCGCTTGGAGAAAGCGGCGCTTAAGAATCTGCGTCGCCACATGGCGCTATAGCATATACCGAGGGTTCTAGCTCCGAGGAAGGGTGTGTATAGTGGTTTTATCAAAGGGTATATCGCCATACGGTATTGCCGTTCTGGCGGCCATCGCCGTAACCGGGTTCGTCATCCAAGCGCAGCATGCGGCATCCACGGCATATATCGCCCATGATCAGGATAATTTGCTGCGGCTGCACATCTTGGCGAATAGTGACTCCTCGTTGGATCAGGACATAAAACTGGCAGTGCGGGATGCGCTGATCCCTTTACTGCTGGTTGCAGCCGATAATGGTCAAAGAGTCGGTGAGGTGGAACAGGCCGTTTTGGCCAAAAAGCAGTTGCTGATCGATACTGCGGAGGAGGTCATTCGAGCTGCGGGGAAGGACTATGCGGTCCAAGTAGAATTTGGCGATCATTATTATGAGCGGACAGACGCCGTTCCATCGCTGCCGGCAGGTAGATACCGCACTATACGTGTGCTCATCGGCGCTGCCTCGGGTCGTAATTGGTGGTGCGTATTGTTTCCTCCGATGTGTATGGCGCAAGAGACTGTGACAGCTCAACCGAGTACGGCGACAAAAACCTTCGGCATGAGGATCCCGATCGAGTTGCGAACCCGTTACATATCGATTGGTTACTTGTACCGAGCGACCAACTTCCTACAAGAAACCTGGAAAAGGTTCTTCCCCAACGCCGGCATATAGACTAAGCCCGCCTATATCGACACCTCGGCACTTGCTCCCGGTTCACAAATGACGTTACTAAGCATAGAATACCCGGGTACGTAATAACTTGTGACAAGCCTTCCCGGGGAGGAATCCGCCTTGTTACAGAAAGCTTCAGAGCTTCGGCTACTTGATGTGATCAACATCTCAGACGGCAGACGTTTGGGCAATGTCTACGATCTGGATATGGATTTGGCTACCGGAGAGATAAAAGCGCTCATAGTTCCCGGTCCAGGCGGTGGGTGGTTCGGGACCAAGAGGGGTGCGGAGATCATCATCCATTGGGATCAGATTGTACGGATCGGCAAGGATGTGATCTTGGTCGACTTGCCGCCTTCTACAGGGAGCTATGGGCCGTAACCTGATGATCACCTGCTTCATCGCAAAGAGCGGTGGAAACTCCGCTACCTTTTATTGCGTCTACGGCTTTCCGGCGGCAGAGCGCTTGTCGGGCGCCGCCTGCTGAAAGGAACTATGCGCGTACCGGGCAACTTGTCCTGCAACACAACACGCAGCCGCATACCAGGCCTACAGATAGTGCGACTAACACCGGAATCCCTTTCCTTGCGAACTCATGTACGATATACTAAAGACGAAACATACCTACGGAAATGTACAGTGTGCCAGGCCTGGCGCCCAGGTCGTCAAATGGGCGCTTAAGGGGAGAATGCGCTCTGATGTTTACTATAGTACGCAGCAATGATATTCAGCTTATTCAGTTTCGGTTATTGCAGGACTTAGGGATAAATCACTGTATAACCACGCGTCCCGGCGGGGTGAGCCGTCCTCCTTATGAGTCGTTAAATATGGCGTTTCACACAGGTGACGATCCGGACGCCGTCTGTGAAAACAGACTGCGGGCGTGCGAAGTTTTGGGTTATCCTTTGGAACAACTGGTTGCAGGCGAGCAAGTTCACGGCGACGCAGTGCATGTGGTCTCGGCGGCGGATGCCGGCCGCGGCGCTTGTGACAGAGAAAGCGCCGTTCAAAATACCGATATTCTGTTGACAAATACACCCGGCATTCTGCTGGCGAGTTTCTATGCCGATTGCGTTCCGGTGCTGTTGGCTGACCCCATACGGCAGGCTGTCGGGGTGGCGCATTGCGGTTGGCGGGGAACACAGGCGGAGGCGCCTCGGAGGGCGCTGGAAGCCATGGCCGCCTTCTTCGGCACGGATGTGGCGGATGTGCGTGTGGTAATCGGACCGAGCATCGGGCCGTGTTGCTATGAGGTGTCCGACCAAATGAAGCGCACCTTTTGCGATCAATTCGGCCACCATGTCGTATTAGGCCGGATGCTCGATCTGCGTTTGGCTAATCAAATCACTTTGGAGCGCGTCGGGGTACCTGCAGCGCAAATCCTTACCGCGCCTTTTTGTACAAGTTGTCAAAAAGAACTGTTTTACAGCCATCGGGCCCATGGCGGCAAAACCGGACGCTTTGCCGCACTGATCGGCTTATAGACTAAACGGCTGCGGTTAGCAGGAGCGTAACCACAACAAGCCGAAGAGTTTCCCAGTCACCATTCCTTACCATGGC
>DUQB01000166.1 GCA_012838035.1 Bacillota bacterium
GGGGTTGACGAAACGATCGAGGTAATTGCCGCCGTAACGAAAGACGCTCGACCCGGAACCTATCAGTGGGACGACGGGCAACCTTGGCAGGTGTACATCAAAGACGGCGATGAAACGACCCATATTTACAACCGCTATGTACAGTTGGGCAGTCTTGACGTTTTTGTCACCTACGAAGATCCGCCTCGCATCGGCATCGTAGAGACTCAGAGCGCCGGACACGCTCTATATGTCATCACCTACAAAGGCGTAGGCGATTACCAAGCCGAGGAGTGGGTCAACCTGCCGGTCTACACACGCATCTATCGTGCCGATAGTATTTAGTCCGCGTACATGTAGGGCTTGAGTAACGGTAGTCGAGTATGCGTATTCAAGCCCTAATACTCAATTAGCCGTCCGTATCGGCGTATAAGTGCTCCAACCTTCAGGATAAGGCCAAATGGATTGCAGCGCCTCCCAAAATGAATCGTCTTCGTAGCCCATCCGCCACCAAGCCAAACCGGCGAGTCCATGCGTCTTCACGAGGGTCATCTTCTGCTTAATGCTCTGTGCGTTTTCCAGCCATGCTTCCAGTTCCTCTCCGCTGCTGCCTCGGTAGCGGACATATGGGGCCGACGCTACAGGATCCCAAGCTAAAGAAATGCCCTTTGACGCAAGCCATGCCGGTACGTTGCGCATCACAACGGCACGCGCTTTCTCATTCGGACTATACCAGTCATACCCGTAAGCATTCACGCCGAGGATCAATTGGGTTGCCTTAACCTGCGTTTTAGCATACCGGATGACATTTTCGATCCAATTTATGGGAGCGACGGGACCGGGCGGGCCGCCGGCATAATGGTAATCATAAGCCATGATGATCAGGTGGTCGGCCGCCTTGGACAGAGCCTTATAGTCAAAACCGCCGTTAAAGCCGTATGCAGCGTCTCTATCGGCAGTCTTAGCTGCAACGCTGACGGTGAACCATAATTTACGCGCTCTTAGCTCCTGCCCTAGTAAGCCTACAAACACGCTGAACCGTTCCCGATCTTCGGGGCGGATATACTCGAAGTCGAGATTGATACCGGTAAAACCAAACTTCTCCGCCAATAGTACAATGTTGCGGATGATGGCTCTGCCTACCGTTTCGTCATGGAGCGCTCGCTCTACCTGCGCTTTGCTGGTTGCCGTGTCGTAGCGCAGATTATTGACTAAAGCCAACAAGCGTACGCCGCGTCGGCGCGCCGACTCCATAGTAGCCATATCAATATTGCCGAGTACCCGACCGTCGCTCTCAATCCAAAACCAAACAGGCGCAATCGCCGTCATCAAATGACCGTACTTCTCCAGCACCGAATATGATTCGAAGGCGCCACCGCTCACATAATAACCGATCACCAATGGGTAGTCATTAACGGCCTCGCCGAGATTTCGCCATGTAAGCGCATCGGTTCGCCCCGTAGCAGGAAGATAAGCGCGCTCCTGAAACTGCAGCAACGCCTGCTGCAAGGCCGTATCAAAAACGCCTCGCGGTTCGCCGTTATACACCCGTAGTCGGCTCAGAGCCTGTTCCAAAAGGACGACATATTCTCCCTCATCACCTAAACCTAGTGTAGGCAAAGGCGATTCAACTACTCCTACCGAGTAACACAAACCGAGGCAAACAAGTATGACAGGGAGTATGATCCTGCAGAGTGATATCCGATAATGCGACCCATCCAACACAAAACGCTCTCCCAACACATGTACGCTGGCGGCATACGCCCGGGAAAACAACTTGATGGCGCATCTAGCTCTGCCGGGTTAGAGATCCCTCGCTTCGACATCTCGTACGCCATACTCAATCTCTGCTTGCGTACCCAAACCGCCGCGCACGTTAAACTCACCTTTTATCCGCATCCAGACCGGATCGGCAACCTCTACGAGGTCTTGTAATAGCTTGTTGATAATATGCTCGTAGTACATACCTACGTTACGCCAGGTGTAGAGGTAGTACTTGAGGGACTTTAACTCAATGCACTTTTCGTTTGGGATGTACTCAATGGTCAACTGTGCGAAATCCGGCAGCCCCGACCAGGGACACACTGATAGGAATTCATCCGTTTGGATGGTGATGACCGCGTTACTCCCGCTATACCAATATGGGAAAGTCTCGATGATGTCCGGCCGGATCGCTTCAGGGCCGTCCACATCGAACCGCATGCCTTCCCACCCTTGTGGCGGGCGGTTTTTCAACCAGGCGTTATACTCAGTCCAAGCTGCGTGCAATTCGGCAGCGCTCTTTTTAACCATTATTCCACCTACTCCGTATATCTATTGGTCAACGGTACCCATATCTATGATGGCACGTTTTCCTTCGGCTTAGCAATCCATATGTGAGACAAATAGATCAGAGGGATTGACGCTACGGTAACAACCATCTTGACGACATACTGTCCTAGCATCAGGGATGTTAACACCACACCGGTTCCTGCAAAAGCCAATGTGATAAAAATGACGGTATCCGCTCCTAATCCAAGCCCGTTCGAAATGACCACACGCGCCCATGGCGCCGTTCGTTTGCTAAGCCAGGCATAGATGGCTACATCCAGATGACTGGAAGCTAGATAAGCTAAAAGAGAGGCTATCACAATGCGAGGCGTGCTTCCCAAAGTACGCGCGAAAGCTTCCTGGCCATCCCAAAACGGAGCCGGCGGCAAGGCTACGGCTAAAAAACTGTAAAGCGCCAGTAAAGCATTGCAGGCAAAGGCGACGGTGATCAGACGTCTGGCTTCTTTGGGACCAAGGACGCGGTTGATCACATCCAACAAGGTGTAGGTGATGGTAAAGATATATACGGCTGCCGGTACGGCAAAGGGGCCGATAATGGAGATTTTGCCGGCTGTGATGTTGGCGATTAGTTCACAAGCTATGTACGATCCGGCTAATAAAATGGGATACCTTTGCACGTGAAAACCTCACTTCCAGAAAAATGTCGCCCGGCGCCTGTAAAAAGTGCGAGGCTGCCCGGCGCCTCGCACTTATCTTACCGTATCGTAAGTATTCACGTACAGAAATATTACACTCGTAGCTGTACGGATCATCAGCGTCGCGCATCGCCGGCAATGCGCTCGGCTAGATGATGCAGAGCCTGTCGAGTCAGCTCCGGTTGCCAATCGCGCACCACCTGCGCTGGTGTTATCTTCTGCAGCCGTTCGGCCCAGCCCTGTAACATCCGTTTATACTCTTCCCACTGCGATAACCGTGTCTCCAGGTCGTCACGCTGAATACCGGTCTGCTCCGAGAACCATTCGGCTGCGGTTCGGCGCATTAAGTCTGACCATTCTTTTTCCGTAGCGTCGTACAGTTGTCGCATCTGTTCGGTTACATACGTAGTCAAATTGTTCAAGCCCATATTAATCTCTTGCGTCAGCTTATCGTACAATCTGCCGCGGCTTAACGCATGGGCAATACTGCGCAGCATGTTAGGCCGTTCGTAAACCAGTTGAATAGGTTCCAAAAAGGTTTGCAGCAAGGCGTCCATATCAAGCGCGGGCTGCTGAGGAGCGGCATCCGATCGGAGATGCAGACGATTTGCCGTTTCTCGCCAGTGCCGCATTTGCCGCTGATAGGCGGATTCCAGCACTTCAGTGAGCAGTCGATGCAAGGTATGCCCCGCCAGAAGCTCGTCGGTAAGCAACCGGGTGAAGTCAGACGCTGTGAAGCGTGCTTCCGCCAATCGGCTCACCATGGATTGCAAACGTTCCCGTACTCCTGCATTGAACGACGCCAGCAACTCATCGGTCTGTTCGGTTAAGCCGTCGCCTTTGGCAGCGGTTTGGGTCAAAACCTGTATGATCCCGTCATACCGCTTGCCCATCTGAGCCAAATTGGTAGTGCTGGTTGTCAAAAATTCCGCTGCTTCATCAACAAGTTGTCGCAGTAAGGCGATACGGCTCTCCGCCGCGTCTGCTGTGAGCCGCTTAGGTGCGACGCCTAGTTCTTGAAACCGGGCGATAAGCGCAGGCGGCAGCGGCGCGGCCTGCATATGCTGTAACAACCAGGCGACTTCCTGCGTTATCCTGTCGTGCACGGCAAACAGAGCGCGCTCAGCAACATACGTATACTCGTGTTTTAACCTTGCTGCATAGCGATATGCGAAGGCATGATCCGGTAGGGTCATGAACACTCTACCTCCATCCGGCGCCATGCCGGCCTACTAATGCGGACTTGCGCAAAAGACCGCTGCGTACTTAAACGCTAGAACAGCTCGTAAAGCAGCCCAGCAATGATAATGAGTTCACCTATCAACAAAATGACAAGCATCCTGGTATTCATTGAACGCGTCTCTTGCTCAAAGTGACGGAAGCTTTCATCACTGGATTGCTGCAGCGCCGCGCGATTTTCGACCATATCGCGACTGGTGCGAGTCGCCGTTTCCTGTACCTCACGACGTAAGGCCACGAGGTCCCGCGTAATTTCCCCGCGGGTCTCTTCGTTGGTTTTACTCAGGCTCTCCAACGCCTCCATCATACTCTCATGCGTAGATTCCAGCTGCTGTTGCGTTTTCTGCGCGTTGGCTTCCAAGTGTTCGCCCATGGTACGCTCGAACAGCTCGAAGCGTTTCTCGGTATCGTTTTGGTAGCGCGCGAGTTCACTAATAATATCCCGCACAACACCGGCTACACGTGTAGTCTCCAGAGCCAACTCGCGATGGAGTTCCGAAAGGCGCTTTAGCGACGCAGAAACCCCTTCCTGCCATTTCAACGCATCATGCCGCTCTTTTTGAAATGCCGCCATCTCATCCAATAACTTTGCATGAGTGGCGTAGACTTCCTGCGAGAGCGCATGCTGTTTTTGCAACGCCTGATCCATCTGTTGCCGACTGGCATTGACCCGGGAGATCCACTCAGCGGTTTCACGCTGAAAATCGGCGGCTTCTTTACGCCAATCGGCATGCATAGACGCCAATGCCGGTCCTAAGGAGTTCCTCGCCAGGTCTAAGCTCATATCGCCGATGAGATTGGTAAATGCGCTTAATACAGGGTCGTTACCGATCTCTTGCGTCGGACCCGTCTTCTTTTGTTCCAACTCGTCAGATGTGTTGACCTCGCGATGCTCTGCAGCCATGCGCCTTCCTCCTCATTCGAGTTATGCATCATCATATCAATAAATAACGGATGCTGGTACCATCGATCTCCACGTCGTGTATTACAGCTGTGCGCAAAACGCAGCCAGCGGCGAGGTGACCAGAGGTATGCCGGCCTTTTCGGCAGCCGCCTCAAAGGCGGCAAAAAATGCCATCATATACTCGATACGGGCGTTATAACCCATATGTCCGATACGCCACACTTTACCGGCCAAGTCGCCCCAGCTGCCCGCCATCATCACGCCATACTCCTCCCACAGGATGGTGCGGAAACGGCTCTCGTCAATACCGGGCGGCGTCCGGAAAGCGGTGACCGTATTAGCTTCAGCGCCTGGTTGGGGGAAGAGTACGAAGCCGGCCGCCCGTAGAGCATTGCGCGTAGCCTCGGCCACCCGGAAATGGCGATCGATCACGGCTTGCGTTCCTTCTGCAAAGAGCAGTTCCACCGCTTTATCCAGGGCATAAATATCGCTGATTGAGGGCGTGTAAGGAAACTCGGATCTTTCTAACCAGAGTTCACGCCACTTGAGCAGATTGAGGTAATAGCTGCGAATAGGCTGTTTACGTTGTAACATGAACTCCCAAGCCGCCGGACTCACCGAAACCAGAGCCAGTCCGGGCGGCGCGGAGAGCGCCTTTTGCGATCCGCCGAGCATAATGTCGACACCCCAGTCGTCTGCGGCGCAAGGCTCTCCCCCTATAGATGAGACGGCATCTACAATGGTAATGATTCCTCTGGCCTTGAGCGGTTCAAGCAACTCCGCCATCGGATTCAGTAGTCCGGAAGGCGTCTCGCAATGTACCAGGGTAGCCACGCGAATGTTTGGGTGCTTCCGTAACATGGCCTCAATCTCGTCGGCCTCAAGTAACTGATCGTAGGCGCCACGCAAGTATATGCATTCACCGCCGTACATTTCCACAAAACTGCCGAACCCTTCGCCAAAGTACCCATTGGCCAACACCAAGACCTGGGTTCCGGGTTCAACCAATGAACAAACCGCTGCCTCCAGCCCCAACAAACCTTCTGCGCTGAGTATGAAGACGTCATTTTGGGTACCCATCAGTTGGCCGATACGCCTACATAGGTCGCGGTACTGGGCAAAAAAAACCGGGTCCAGATCGGGATTCACAATGGGCTTGGCCATGGCTTGTCTTACACGCTCATCAACCATGGTTGGTCCGGGGGTCATCAGCAGTCGTTCATAGTTGGCATCAAATCTGTCCATTCTCAGTCCGCCTTTTTCCATCCGCATTGCGGTAGGTTGAAAAACCATGACCCAGCAGGACATGCGTTAATCAAACGCCGATAGGAGAGCCCCGTGCCGGGTCTGTATTCGGTACTCCCCTTATCACATACCATTCGAGATAAATCAGCGACCTCCTACCACCGGCCTTGCGGCATCATAATCGTTACAATACCTGTAAAACGCCGTATAGAGCGCTGACCGGTTTTCCTTCCACACGAAGCAGGAACGAACACGTGTACGTCGAAAACAAACACCATATCGTGACGTTATGTACCATGAGCCATCAGGTAGAAACAGCTGAATCATTACCTATCTTAACTTATGACGGAAAGCAGGTAAATCTGTTGCAGAGCGCGGGCGATTTCTCTCAAAGCTGGCGAGGCTTTTGCGCTATGGCTCAACAAGAGCGTGTATTGGCCGTCGTCGTCACCACGAACGGCCCGGATCCCTGGCGGCATCGCATCACCAATGTAGGTCTGGCTCTAGGAACCTCCGGCATCGTATTAAAACCGGAGCATTACGGCGAGCCGCAGAAATTGCGTCAATGGCTGGAACCTTTATTTGCCGCACCGCGCTTGGTAAAGGCGTTTCATAACGCCAAGGCAGCCTTACGCTTTCTGCTTCCCTTGGGGATTATCCCCAGTAAAATATTCGACAGTATGCTGGCGGAACAGTTATTGGCCGCCGGCGATATGACGCGAGAGCCGAGCCTCAGCGAAACGGCACGCCATCGACTCCAATTAGATATCCCTGACGATTTGCATGATGATCCGGCACATCTTTTGGCGGCTGCCCGGGCAGTCTACGCTTTGCGTTCAGTGCTGGTTCCCCAATTGATACAGGCGCAATTGGTGCGTTGCGCGCAGATTGAATTTTCCTGTACGGTACCTACGGCAGCCATGGAACTCAACGGCTTACGTATCGATGTTGCTCATCTGCAACAAATCGTCTCGCAAGCCGCTCAACGCATGTCGGAAGCAAGCAGAGCCTTTACTACCGAATTCGGCTCCACCCAGAAAAATCTCTTCGGCGGAGCGGTGTTCAACATCAACTCCGATCAACAGGTGCTCCAGTATCTACAGGAGCACGGCGTTGCCGTAAAAAGAGTCAACCGAGCTGTTCTTAAACCGCTGGTCGGTCGATATCCTGCATTGCGACACTTACTGGACTACAGGCAGGCTGCCGCTGAAAAGGCCCTCGAGAGTTATCTCGAGCATATCCATCCGGTCACCGGACGCATTCATCCCACCTACTCGCAATTAGCGGCAGCTACCGGCCGCTACGGCTGCTCCAACCCAAACATGCAGAGTTTCCCCCGCTCTCCCCAACACCGCGCAGCCGTAGTACCGGCCCCGGGCAAGGCCTTTGTATTAGCAGATTACTCACAAATTGAACTGCGCATTGTAGCCCAAATCAGCCGCGACAAGCGTATGCTGGAGGCGTTTCGCAACCACGGCGATCTGCATGTTCTCACAGCCGGTATCCTCACCGACAAACCACCGCATGCAGTCACCAAAGAGGAGCGGCAAGCCGCCAAGGCGGTCAACTTCGGCCTCATCTATTCCATGGGCGCACGCGGCCTGGCTGCGTATTCCGAACAAACCTATGGAGTGGAAATGACGCAGGCTGAAGCCGAACGTTTCCGCACACGCTATTTCCAAGCCTACACCGGTGTCGCAGCCTGGCACGACCATGTTCGCAATACGAAGCCTACTATGGTGCGTACGCTGGCAAATCGGTTGCGTCGTGTACCGGAAGGAGCTTTAGCGCAAGCGCTAAATTCACCTGTACAAGGGACCGGCGCCGATATCCTCAAGCAAGCGCTTGTCTTGCTCTTTCCGGTATTACGTCCGCTAGGCGGTCTAATAGTAGGTGTGGTCCATGACGAAATCCTGGTTGAGGTTCCGACGACGCAGGCCGAAGCCGCGGCCAAAGCAGTAGCCCGGGCTATGGAACAAGCTGCAGGTGAGTTCCTTCCCGATGTGCCTTGCCCGGTTGAAGCCCGAGTGGCTGGTAGTTGGGCGGAAAAGGGTTAACCAGGCCATTAGCCCCGGCCGCTCCGACTCGCCGGCTATGCATCAGCTACGTCAATGCCGTGTGTGGTGAGATATTGCTTAAGTTCCGACACTTTTATCATGCCGAAGTGGAATACCGAAGCACCTAAAAGGATATCTGCGCCTGCTTGCGCCGCCTCTAAAAAGTGTTCCGGGGTTCCCGCTCCGCCGGAAGCTACTATCGGTATTTTAACGACCGCTTTGAGCTTCTCGATCAGAGGGATGTCAAAGCCCTTTTTCGCTCCGTCAAACGTTTTGCTGGTCGGCAGAATAATGCCGGCACCGCGGCGTTCCGCCTCTTTCGCCCATTCTAAGGCGTCCGCGCCGGTGGCGGTTGTTCCACCGTCTATAAATACTTCATACCCTGATGCCGTTGTTGCAGAACGATCCACGTCGATTGCTACGACGACCTTTTCGGCACCGCACTCCGCCACCAACTCATTAATTAACTCGGGGCGCCGGAAAGCGGCGCTACTCACAGACACACGGGCAGCTCCCGCATCCAATACAGCCAAAGCGTCGGCTACGGAAACAATACCGCCGCCTACTGTAAGAGGTACGTCGACCACCGCCGCCACGCGCCTAACGGCGTCCAGCATGGTCCGCCGCTTCTCAATGGTTGCCGTAATATCCAAGAAAGCCAGTTCATCGGCACCGTCAGCCATGTATGCCTGTGCCGCCAAAACAGGATCACCGGCATCTTGCAGATCGACAAACTGCACGCCCTTCACTACTCGACCGTCCTTGATATCTAAGCAAGGCATGATCTTTACATTTGACATGTGAACACTCCTCTGGTGGTGTGCAGCGTCGCGGCAAAGAGTGAATCCGGCCTACGTCTGATGTGAGGCAGCTACATCGCGGCGGGCTTTGATCACGGCTTTCGTGAAGATGAGCAGTAAGGGCGTGATGAGAAAACCCTTGGCGCCGAATAATATGCTTCCCCAATATAAACCGGCGATCATAGCCAGCGGATGCACACCTAACGAGTCCCCTACCACCTTGGGCGCAATCAACTGCCTAAGTGCACTGATGCCTCCATATAGCGCCAGCAACCAAAGTGCGAGAGTGCGTTCGCCCACTACGAACGCATAGATTGCCCAAGGTAGGTATATAAAAGCGGGACCTATTATCGGTACCAAATCAAGAATACCTCCAAATAGTCCGGCTGCCAACCATCCGTCAACCCCTAACAGCAACAAACCCAGCATGTATACAAGCGTAGTGATTCCGATCACCACAACCTGCGCCAGAATATAGCGACCTAAGGATTCGCCCAACTCGGCGCCGGCGCGATCAAACGATACGCGCCATTCATCAGGGAGCAATTCGCGCAACAAATGTATAATGTAGTGCCAATCCTTTGTTAGCAGGAAAGCTGTTAAAAGAGCAATGAACAAATTGACGGCAAGACCTGGTAGTGAGCTCAGCCACGTTACGAACGAGGTGCCGAAGTTGGTTAATATGCGCTGGATCGATAGTAGCATCTGGTCAACATTCTGCATAGCCGGACTTAAAAGGCTGTCCGGAATGCGTAAGTACAATGCGTCGATCGAATCGACCGTGGCTTTTGTCCAGGTCATAAAGGTTTGCCGATATATGGGTAATTGATCCAGAAAGCTACCTATACTCTGCAGCAAGGCGGTGGTCCCCAACAACAGCAGACCACTGCCGAGCAATCCCGTAAAAATGAACACAATGACCGTGCAGACTGCTCGACCCAGCGGAGTCTTCTGTTCCAAGTAATTAACCAGCGGATTAAGAAGGGCGGCAATAAAGAATGCGATAACGAATGGGAACATAAGCTCCCAGGTTTTCCTAAAGAATACGACGGCCAATACGATTAGACCGATCCAAATCCAGCGCCGCATCGTGTGTCTCCTCCATTGACGAATAAGGTTGCAGCAGAGCCTACTGCGTAGTGCGGATAACCTTGCATGCGCACAGCCTTGCCTAAAGCAATTGTATACTACACGAAGCCTCCTCGCCTATGCATTCTCCCATTGACACCAAGCATGATCTAAGCGTACTGGCACATACTGGCCGTAGTAAGGGCAAGCATGTAAAATTATGCCTGAATTGCGCTTCAACGCAGGACTACCACCGTCGAGAGGTAAAGTAGAAGAACATCACCAGTGTGATGTATCCGTTGCTAAGGAGGGTTTATTTATCATGGACGCAACCAATGAGAATAACGGCAGACTGCCGAAACGCCATGAACTTCCCGCTGAGTATAAATGGCGTTTGGAAGACATGTTTGCCACAGACGCAGCCTGGGAAGCCGAGTTCAATGCGATTAAGGAGTTGCTCGGAGAAGTAGATCAATACCGAGGCAACTTGGGTAAAAACGCGGAAACATTATTGCGTTGCTTGCAACTGCAAGATACCATATATGAAAAACTGGGCCGGGTGTATGCCTATGCCCGCATGCGTAAAGACGAAGACAACACGAACCCCTTATATCAGGAGCTACATGGACGAACACTAACCCTTGATGTCCAAGCAAGCAGCGCTTTAGCCTTTATGAACCCGGAGATTCTGGCTATACCCGGCGAAACGTTGGAGCAATTCATGCAGCATCCGGAATTGAAGGTATATAAGCACGCCTTGTCCGATCTCCTGCGACAGAAACCGCATGTTTTGCCGCAAGCCGAGGAAGAACTGCTCGCTCGCTTCAGTGAGATTACGCAGGCTCCCGCGCAAATCTTCAGCATGCTTAATGATGCAGACATCCGCTTCCCGAAAATAACGGACGAAAACGGCGTTGAAATTGAGCTGACGAAAGCCCGCTTTACAAGGCTGATGGAGTCAAAGGATCGGCGCGTACGCCAGGATGCTTTTCAGGGTCTCTATTCCAGTTATATCGCCCAGCGACACACCATCGGCGCCACATTAAGCAGCAGCATACGCAAAGATTGCGTGTATGCCGGCGTAAGGCATTACAACTCCGCGCTCGAATCTGCTTTGGATGCCGACAACATGCCCATGGCCGTCTATGATAATTTGATCAGCGCGGTCCGCTCTCACGTGCCTCTAATGAGTCGATACGTGGAGCTGCGCAAACGCATGTTGGGCGTAGATGAACTGCATATGTACGACCTTTATGTACCGCTGATCCCTGAAGCGGATATCAGGATGTCCTATGAAGAGGCTAAGGAAACCGTGGCTGAAGCCATGGCGCCTTTGGGAGATGAGTATGTAACGCAGCTGAAACGCGGCCTCAATTCCAGCTGGATTGATGTGTACGAAAACGAAGGTAAAACCTCAGGCGCATACTCATGGGGCGTCTACGGCACGCACCCGTTTGTCCTCCTCAATTGGCAGGACACATTGGATAACGTGTTTACATTAGCCCACGAGATGGGACATGCCATGCACTCCTACTTCTCCACCAGCGCCCAACCGTTTGTCTACTACCAGTCATCCATTTTCCTGGCCGAGATCGCCTCAACGCTGAACGAGAACCTGCTGACACAGTACCTGCTGGAGAAACTCACCGACAAACACCAAAAAATGTACCTGATCAACCACCATCTTGACCAGTTTAGAGGTACTGTATACAGACAAACCATGTTTGCCGAATTTGAGAAGATCATACATGCCAAAGTGGAGGCAGGTGAACCTCTCACAGCGGATAACCTCTCGCAAATCTACCGGCAGCTTGTTTACGATTATTTCGGCGACGGCATCGTCATCGACCCGGAGATCGAGATGGAATGGGCTCGTATACCCCATTTCTACCGGCCTTTCTATGTCTACAAATATGCCACCGGCTATTCTGCGGCCACGACGCTCTGCAAACAGATCAACGAGCAAGGCAAGCCGGCAGTCGAGCGTTATCTGCGTTTTCTCGCCAGTGGATCCAGCGATTACCCGCTAAATATTCTGAAAGCCGCCGGCGTGGATATGACCCGGCCTGAGCCGGTACGCCAAGCGTTAGAAGTCTTCGGTTCACTGCTCGACGAGTTGGAAGCTATGTTATGACGCATTGATAAAACAAAAAACTCGCCGGTCAAACAATTAAGCGACCAACGAGCCGTTCGGCTACCAACACGGGGAAGCGTATTTCAACATGCGCTTCCCGTTTGATTTCATATGCACATCATTCAAGCTCTGATGCGGCATCAGGTTCGGGATTAACCAGGATCATCCGGGTTTTTAAGGGACGAAAGCCTTGTTTTTCCCAATACTGCCAAGCGGCATGGTTGCGATTATACACATCCAACTGCAGTTCATGTATGCCTTGGCCAGCCAACCAATCTGCAGCCGCCTTGTAGAGAGCCTGCATAATCCCTTGGCGGCGGTACTCTGGTCGCACATAGGTATCGGAAAGAAACCCGTGGTAACTCCCGGCAAACAACGGCGTAGGCGGTTCAATGCGAGCTACCAAAAAACCTAATACCTGCTTATTCTCCAGCGCGATAAACACGCGCGTGTCTTGATCGCGCAGCAGATGGTTTTCGAAGTAGTTGCGCCATATTCGCCGGCTATCAGGCTGTAAGCGAAACAACTCCTCCGCCTCTTCGTGTACACGCACCAGTTGAGCCCATAGCTCTTCAACCTGCACCATAATACGTTTGGTAGCGCGGCAAACTTTTTCGGGTCGGTCAACATCCGATAGTACGCAAACCTGCCACAAAGAACTCACCTACCACTCTACGGCTTTAGGGGAACGCAGCCGCGGCCAAATACCGGTCGTTACGACCAAGTGCGTGCTTTATGCAAACCGGTTATTGCCAAAAGCGATAACCGGTCCGTCTAAACGCAGGGAAGACTGACCGGGCTATGGCGTAGCGCGACCAAGTGCGGTATTCATAATGCTGTCGAGATGATACCAGCTTTTACCCACTACGGTGATAGTCGGTCAAGCTCTCTTGTAGAACCCGCTTACAACCGCCATCGTGTCCTATTAGGATCTAGTGAAAAGAAAGACGAGTAGACTACCCTGGACATGGCAGTCTACCCCACTGAAAGCGCGAAAACATCAGGCAACGTGCCTCGGGTAAGCAACATCACATCAATCAATCTACGTTAGCTTACCAGAAATTCAGCGCCGCAACAATTGGAACACACGTTCCCGTCCGGTTCAACTTGTTCTCGCCAAGCGTATAGCGATGTTGACCAATCTGGTCAATCGTGTTATGCTCAATTTGACTCGTTCAGTCAATATGCTTGGGAAGGTGAGTACGATTTATCAGACCTTCGAGAATCTACAGCCGGAGAAGCGTTTGCGCATTATTACCGCGGCGATGCGGGAGTTTGCAGCGCACGGCTTCAAAAATGCGTCCACCGACGTCATCGTGCAAGCTGCAGGCATCTCTAAAGGAGCTCTCTATCATTACTTCGGCAACAAGAAAAATCTATATCTATACCTGTTCGATCACGGCATCGACGTACTGGCCAATAAATTGCTCTGTCGCATAGACCTGAACGAGCAAGATATGTTTCGTCGCTTAAGGCAAATCGCTCAGGTGAAGCTGGAGCTGTTCCAGCAGTATCCGAACGTCATAGACTTCGTGATGACGGCAAATATGGAGGAAGACGCTCGGGTAAAGGCGGATCTGCAAAGCCGGATAAAAGACTTATCTGACTTGAGGGTTCACGAAGCGCTCAGCAACTTCGACACCAGCGCCTTTCGCGATGGAATAGACCCGGCGAAAGTGTTGGAGATAGTGACATGGACTATAAACGGGCTGGTGGAAAGAGCGATCCGACTAGTAAGATCGCATCCTGGCCGCAGTATTAATTACCAGGAGTTATTTGCTGAAGTCGACGCCTATTTGGAGATGTTGAAACAAGGCTTCTACAAGTGATGGGAGGTTCATTGATGAACGTTATTGAGATCGATCATCTAACCAAGTATTACGGCAAGACACGCGGCATCATTGATGTGAGTTTCTCAGTAGAAGGAGGCGAAATATTCGGATTTATCGGTCCCAACGGCGCAGGTAAATCGACTACCATCCGTACGCTGTTGGGATTGATCTACCCAACAAGCGGGAGCGCCAAAATATTCGGCAAAGACTGCATTGCGCATGGCCCTGAAATCAGGCGACAAATTGGCTACCTACCCTCGGAGGTATTCTATTATGACGGCATGAAAGTCGGCGATCTACTACGCTACTCCGCCAGTTTCTACCGCAAAGACTGCTCCAAACGGATTCAGGAGTTGGCTGAAGTTCTAGATTTAGATCTAACCAGGAAGATTGATGATCTATCCTACGGCAACAAGAAAAAGGTCGGCATTGTTCAGGGATTGTTGCACGAACCGAAACTGATCATCTTAGACGAACCTACCGGCGGTCTGGACCCTCTTATGCAGCAGAAGTTTTTCGACTTGTTGCTGGAAGAGAACAAGAAAGGCGCTACAGTCCTTTTGTCATCTCATATCCTTAGCGAAGTGCAAAGACTTTGCGATCGGGTAGCCATCATCAAGGACGGCCGCATCGTCAAGGTAGAAAAGATCAGCACTTTAAAAGAGAGCAACTACAAAAGATTCAAGTGTGAATTCACCGCAATGCCCGATGCAAACATGTTCAGCATTGATGGCGTAGAGAACCTAACGATTGACGGTAACGTAGCCAGCTTCCTATTCAGGGGAGATGTAAATAAAGTAGTGCGTATGCTCGCCACATTGGATATCACTGATATCTGGGCTGCAGATCCCGATCTAGAGGAGATCTTCATGCATTACTACGAGAAGGAGGCGTAGACTACCATGAACGTCTTCCTGCGTGAGTTGAGAATGTACAGAGCGTCCACCATTACTTGGACGGTATCGCTTGCCGGCACGATTATGTTATTTATGTCTATGTATCCTGCGCTGGCGCGGGAAATTGACGATTTCGTACAGATCCTGGCCGGGTTCCCCGAAGTAGTCTTAAAGGCGTTCAGTATCAGCCTGGACACTATCGGATTATTAACCGGCTACTACGCTTATGTGTTTACGTTTATCATGCTTGCCGGCGGCATCCAGGCCATGAGCTTGGGACTATCTCTTTTATCCAAAGAGAGCAGAGATAAAACCGCGGACTTCTTAATGACGAAGCCGATTACTAGAAATGAGATTGTTACGGCGAAGCTATCGGCCGCCTTGACCGTGCTGCTCATTACCAACGCCGGGTATTTGACAGCGGGGTATGCCATATGTCGGCTTGTAGGCACCAGTGATGTGAACCTAAAGCTCTTTTTCATGATCTCCATCACGATGTTGTTCGTGCAGTTGATCTTTATGGCTTTAGGCCTATTAGTCTCTGTGTTCGCTAGGAAGATTAAGAACGTTCTACCTGTTTCACTCGGCACGGTGTTTGCTTTTTACATCATAAATATCCTGAGCTCTGCTACAGATGATGCCAAGTTACGCTATCTGACGCCTTTTCAGTATTTCGATCCGAACAGGATCCAGATGACTGCGCAGTATGAGACTGTTTTCGTCGTTCTGACAGCTCTGTTTGTGCCGGCAGCCATTTTAGCCAGTTACATTATCTATAATAAAAAAGACATTCACGCTTTGTAGGAGGTAAGGAGCATGAACCTTTTTTTACGCGAACTGCGAGCTCATAGAAGATCGCTCATCATCTGGTGTCTAGGCATGCTGGCCATGGTGGGCGGTGGCATGAGCAAGTATTCCGGCATGGCCGGCGCCGGGCAGTCGTTGAACTCGCTTTTTGCCTCGCTGCCCAAGTCTTTACAGGTGATTTTCGGCGTTGGTGACTTCGACTTAGGTACCGCGATGGGGTTCTATGCGGTGCTGTACCTTTATATTGCAGTCATAGGAGCAGTGCATGCAGCTATGTTGGGTGCGGAGATCATCGCTAAAGAAGAACGAGACAAAACCGTTGAGTTCTTACTTGCGAAGCCCGTTTCTCGCCACAGCATCATCAGTGCGAAACTGATTGCAGGTTTAGTCAATTTGATTGTACTCAACCTATTCACGTTTACGGCGTCCATCGTCATTATGAGCAGGTACGATCAAGTTCAAGCGGTAGCCGGAGACATAGGCAGGCTGACGGCAGGCCTATTCCTGTTGCAATTGATCTTTTTTACAGTCGGAACAGGTATGGCAGCCACTAATAAGAACGCAAAAGCGGCTGCGCCCAGAGCAACGGCGATCCTACTCGCAGCCTTTCTTGTAGCCGTAGCTACAGGCTTAAGCAATGATCCGGCAGTACTAAAATATCTTACGCCGTTCGAGTACTACAGTGCACAAAGCATTCTGGTTGACGGCGTAGCGGTGACCTATCACATCCTGACGGTAATCATCATCGCTGTAATGATCGCCTTGACTTACGCATATTATCAAAAGCGCGACATGAACGTATAGCGCCAGGACTGTGGATAAAAGCCGGCTGCTTCTCGTCGTATTCATCGATCAGCAGCACGACAGCATTGAAGAGCGACCTCATTGCAAAGGAAGAAGGTCGCTTTTCATTCCGGCTCATAGCCCGACTTGTACGGATCAAACGCATCTCCATCACCTGATGGCCGCGGTGGCGCACTATTATACGATGAGCCTAACTCAATCACACATGAAAAAGCGTCATGCTGAAAAATCCTGCATACCGGAGCAAATTCTCCAGCCGCATTGAGCACAGCAACAATATACAATGAGTTAGAAGGGTTTTCCCGTTAATGCGGGAAATAAATCCCACAGTATCCAATTATGGAAGGAGATTGTCCATGATAGCAGTCCGTTCTCGACTTATATTATCTGTCGCTATTCTTCTATGTCTATACTCTGCAGCGGCGTTAGCGCAATCACCTGTATCGGTAGCCATTATGACGTTCAAGGAAGGTCAGCTTTCCAACTGGGGCTGGTCATGGAACATAGAAGAAGGTATCACCAACCTGGTGATCGATGAGATTACGAAACGCGATACCCGCATCAGCCTGGTTGAACGCAATCGTATTGAAGAGTTGCTGGGCGAACAAGATCTGGCCGCCGCCGGACGCATTGAAGAAGAAAGCGCATCGGAAATCGGTAAAATGCTGGGAGCACGCTTAATGGTCATGGGTACCAATACGCAGTTTGATTTCAAACAGACCGCCGGTGTGGGAATCAGCATATTCCGAGTATCCGGTTCTCAGGCTCAGGTGAAGTTGACGGGACGCCTGGTCGACTCTCAGAACGGACGTGTGCTCGCCTCGTTTGAAGGTGTAGGCAATAAGGTCGGCACCTCGTTTAGTTTAGACAGCTTTAAAGGCATTTCTATTGATGGAGAGCAATTCCAAGGTACCACGTTGGGAGAAGCCACTTACGCCGCCATAAAGGAATTCGTGGACAACCTCATCGTAGAAGTGGAAAAGGTAGCCGACCAAGTCGCCAAAGAAGAGGCCTTCCTGGCGCAGACGGGCGTTGTCGTGGCTGCCATAGGCAACGACCAGTTGGTCATCAACTTGGGATCCAAACACGGGATGAAACTCAACACCGAGCTGAACATCACCCGTATGCAAACCTTCCCGGGCTTAAGCGCACCGGTGAGAATCCCTGTTGGTACCGCCAAGGTCATCAGCGTTGATGAGGAAGCTTCGGTGTGCGTAGTCATCCAATCGACCCAACCCATTCAACCCGGTGACGTCGTCGGCATCAAGTAACGGCCGGCCGAATAACCGTATCATTGCAGGAGACCGACGTATTAACAGCCAATGTATGAAGTGAGAAAGTGAGGTGTGTCCATTGGCAGAACGGGTAATTGTGGTTCAACCACACTCCGAGTTAATCGGTCAGGGCTGTCCCACTTGTAATAGAGGTATCGAAGTAGATCAAAGAGTGGTCGACTGCCCGCGGTGTCACACCATCCACCATGAGGATTGCTGGTATAACAAAGGTGGCTGTGGTAAAGTAGGCTGTAGCGGAAGGGCGACCAGACGCGATCCTGACCAAGCGCCAAATGCGCCGGCTAGCGTAAAGCCTGTCTCCTCCGATGCGAATCAGCTACCCATGAGCGTGATACTCGGCATTATCGCCGTCTTAGTATTGATCATCGTCTACTTCATGTTTTTCCGCAATTAACAGCTGAGGTGTTTGTTGATCAGCACACATTGCCGCAGTATCATCTGCGGCTTTATTTATTTCGCCCAAGTACGAATTTGGTTTATTGCCCCCGCGTTCAGGTCGTACAAACGAAAAACCAACGCATCAACCTCGCTTAGCCATGCCGCCTCAAGCTCAGGTGCAACATCGACTGCGTGAAGCTGACGGACCAGTTGATCTAAACGCGTTAGCATGCGGTTCCTTTCCGCCGCCCTTGCCGCGTGCTCTGCAGGTAAGGGAAATTGCTCCAACGCACGGCTGAAAAACTCCCGCTGTTCACCTTTGGCTTTTGTACGATGAGCAAACCAGAACCAGCCTAAGCTGCTGTTGAGGATACCGGTTAAAGCCGGTAGACTCCACCTGTCCGGCGTGGTTTCTTGTACCACAATAAAGTAGACGTCCGTAGCGGCGAACAACTCTTTCTCGGTCCAAGCAAACGCCGGACGACTACCTCTTTGCGCAGTCATGATTTTTTCACCTGCAAAAATCTGCTCGTCTCGCGGCCAATGGATATGAAACCAATCACGCTTTCCCAGGTGGTACTCTCGCTTGCGTTCAAGCAAAGGTCGAAAGCGCGCGAGATGCTCAAGCAACACCGGGCATTCATGAGCCCGCACTGCGTCGTGGCGCAGGTAGATCAGCCATAAAGGCGTATCTGCAACAATAGCAAAGGGTTGAATAAAAGAGCTTTTTACAAACGGCCGTATAAAGCGTGTTTCCGCGGCAGGTAGGTTTAACGCCGCTACTTCCGCGCTCGTGAGTACAAACACGCCTGTACCATCTTCTATCCCCTTCTCCGCTACCCATGCGGGACCTAACAAGCGCAACTCGGCTTGCCCAATGCGTTGCGTACCAGGTGCAACGCCTTGTTTTGCCGCGAAGTATTGGTTTAGCGCAGGGCCGCGCTCCAGTTCTCGGAGCAAATCCCAGTATCGTTCCCTCACCTGTAAAAACCAAGGTTCGCCCCTGAGACTCCCTTGCGGCTTCCCGAACACATGACCGGCAACTTCTTGCAGCGGCTTTACTGCCTCATTTAGTGTCAAATCACCTTCAGCCGGCGCATAAGGTGCCAACTCCTGCACCTTAACCTGATGCGCATCGCGCACCTGCGAATCGGCACAGCGCTCCAACAGGGTAATCACGCTGTGATGGCCCGGTGCGTCCTTAAACAGGGATTGTTCGGTTTGGATATAGAGGGCGCGCTTAATGATCGCTTGACCCAGTATAAGTTCCCGTAAACGTCGGGCGCCATCCGCCGTGAGCCAATAGGCTGAAGTTAGAAAGCATATGCGCCCGCAGGGATGTGTTTGGATTTTGGTTAAAGCCAGAACAAAAAAATACTGTAGAAAGTCCATTTTGGACTCCGAATACTGTTGCCAGAAGGGATGGTTGCGGTACTGGGCAAAGAGCGCCTTGTTACCACTTTCGCCGACATAAGGCGGATTCCCTAACACAAAAGCGAAATCAGTTCCTATATCATACCTGAACACGTTTGTATCCGCGACTTTGCACTGCGTGCGCTCGGTACCGGGCAATGGGGTCGACTCGAAAGGAGAATAGCACAAAAGAGCATCACAGCAGCGCAAATCCCAGTGCGGCAGAGCCTCCACCTGCCGGCCGCAGGCGGAAGCCCATTGAATGGCCACGTTGTACCGCAGCAGTTCCGCCGCCGCGGCATCAGGTTCAATCGCGGTAAGTAGTTGTAGAAGCTGCTTTACCTGCTGCTTGGCATGCGGTTCTCCCGCAGCTGAACGCACCCGGGCGAGCAACCGAACTACAAATGCGCCGCTGCCCGCACAGGGCTCCAAAATTCGACCTGTAACCGGTAGCCGCTCTACCACGCCTGCAGTATCGAGGACTTGATCGACCAGTTCGGGCGGCGTGTAGAAAATACCTGCACTGCGGCGGTCGGCACGACTTAAGGTCTGGGTATACAACGGCCCCAGCAAATCCCACCGCATTTGACTCCAGTCTACCGGTGCCATCAAATAAATAAGACGCAACCAGGTGGATGCATCTAAAGCAACAGCACATGTATCCTGTAAGATACTCGCGGCGCGAGCACTCAGCGTTCTGCCCAACAGTTCCGGCTGTAGCCACAACTCCGCGGTAAGCGGCGTTCCCACAGCAAATCCCAACAGTATCCGACCTACGCACCGCAGTGCCTGGCTGCGGGTAAAGCCGAATTCTACCAGCAGAGCATACACGCTGTGTAAGGTAAGCAGCATGTAATCATGATCGCTGCATAAGGCCAAAGGCCGCCTCATCCAAGACTCTAACAGGTCGCCCCGCGTCGAGTCGTCTACCTCACGGTAACCGAAAGCTTGTCTTAACTGCCTAGGCGTATATACCCGCCCCACACCGCCGTGATACACCGCAGTCTGCTTCTCGTCAGTTACCAGCACATGATGGATCGGATACTGTTGATAAAGCATGTCGATCTCGTCCGGTGACGGTTGAGACTCTCCATCGATGACCACATAGGGGTGCCGCAATAAATCGGCGGGAACGCCCAGCTGATGTGCCCCGGGAGTATAGACCCGCTGTGAAGGATTGACAAAAGCATTCCGCTTAAATTTCAGTACCCGTTGGAACAACTCGACTACGGAGGATGTCGACACTTGCCTTTTAGTCGCCATCTCGCCACCGTTCTTCCAGACCAAAAGTAGGCTTAACCAATACGTCGGACGCATCCAGTGGCAATACGGCTTCTACCGCCTGTCCGATCTCCACTAGACTTACCCAGTACAGCTCCTCCAGCACCTGCCAGAGATCTACGGAAGGGGATTGCTTTGCCAACCAAGCCTGCAATTCGGCCAGAGTCGTCGGCGATTTTTGCTCCACCAACCATGCTAGCACCCGGCGTCCTTCAGGCGAAAGCGGACCAAGAACGCGGTCCAAAGGCAACGAACGCATGCGCATCGCAGTCCGCCGAATCAGCGCGGTATGCTCGATCTCATCGGCATTCTGCTCCCCTAACCACTCGGCAGTCTCTACCAATACCTCCAAAGGCCTATTGGCCAGACTCTCTTCCAGAGAGCCGGGCAAATGCCTTTGCAACGCTAAACGCAGCCATTCCTCATCCGGCCAGTTGATGCCTGAAGCGGTAGTGTCATTCGATCGGCATTTGCCGGTTGCGATGTCGGTTTGCTGTTCTTTTACCGGCTGAACAGTTGATTCCGGTGTGTTGCGCGACGCGATCTCTTTTAGTATTTGCGCATAGGCTTGGTCTTTGGGCTCCCCGGTATGTCCGTCCAGCAACCGATAGCCTTGCATGGCGGCTTGATACGCTTGTGCGGTATCACCACGGGTTTCCGCCACCAAGGATTGGATTAGATGGCGTAATGCTTCTTCGCGCGGCGCGCACGACTCTGCGTCTATGGCATTGA
>DUQB01000167.1 GCA_012838035.1 Bacillota bacterium
GCACGACTCTGCGTCTATGGCATTGACTACACCGACGGCAGCCTCAGTATCGCCGCCAATGGCCAACTGCGCTCCGGCTAATAAACGTAGTCGAGCCGGGCGAGTCACATCGTTGGCTAGTTCCAGTAAGATACGGTGGATGCCGGGCAACCCTACGCCGACCAACAAGGGTAAGGCCTCTTCAGCTTCACTCACCGATCCGCGATATAGGTGCACCAACGCCGTTCCCAGCACCACTGTCGGAACGTTCACCAATAACAGACGTTGCTCGCTTTTATAATCGGGCATGTCCACACGGTGATCCAAGCGAAAAGGAATCAATTTGTGATCGCGAATGATCTGCGTCATATCCAAATGGATTTGTGCGGCGACCTCTTCAGGCGCCATATTTAGTACTTCCCGCCAAAGGGCGACGGCTTTGTGAAAATGACCGCGGTTATAGAATGCGATAGCTATGTGTAGCAGCGTACGAGGTAACAGCTCCGGCTCGTTTAACTCCGTATACAAACGGATGAGCAGTCCGTCATCGCCCAGGCGGATGAGTGCTTGGCAGATAAATTCCAGGCTGCGCCGCAACCTGCTGTCATCTATTTCGGATGCATGCCCCGTCGACGCGAGGACCGCTTGTACAGCGGTATCTATATAACGGTAAGCATGGGGCGTCGACCCCATTTCCAACCAATAGCGCGCTAATAAGGCGCAAGCGGTCGGTTCATGCGGATCGTGCTTAAGCAGTTGCTCCAGATAAGCCTTGGCTCCTTCGGAGTCGCTTTCACCAAACGCCAATAAGGCCAGATTGTTCAGGGCTGCAGGAACAAATGGGTATAGTGCGAGCGCTCGACGGAACTCCTTTTTTGCCTGCTGAAGCAGACCGTTTTCCAAGAGTGTTCGACCTCGCTCGATAATGCTCTGAATACGGGCGGCCAGCTCCGGTTGTTGTTCACAAAACTCTTCGTACCTATCGATCACCAATGGATCCTCCCTGCGAATTCCGGTGAATCTGTCGGCATGTCCAGTTATTTCGCCACTGAGCACATTCTTTCCAGTACGGGGATACTGAGCTGGGTAAGGCTGGGAACAAGCAAATCCGCCTGTGATAGAACAGATGCATCAAAGGATGTGGTCACAGCCACGCATGCCATCCCAGCACGTTGAGCCGCTGTAATACCCGTAGGCGAGTCCTCAATGACGACGCAGCGTGTCGGATTCACCTGCAACAACATCGCGACTCGCAGAAAAATATCTGGTGCAGGTTTAGCCTCTGCCACTTCATCGCCGGCAACTATCACCGGAAAGCGATCCTTAATGCCTGCCATCGTTAAGCCGGCTGTCACCTTATGCGTGCTACCTGAAGTGCCTATGCCGTAAGGAATGGCCTGTGCCGCCAGTTGGTCCACCAAAGTGAGCACACCGGGAAAAACCTGCATACCCAGTTCCTTTAAGGCATGCATATAGGCTGCGTCAACTGCCTCAATAAACTCGGCGGCTGTCGCGAACTCCCCGTACTTGGTCACAAAATCGTAATAAGTGGCAATGTCGGAATGTCCGCAATAGTAATCTAACTCCGGTCGTTCGATAGGCAAACCGAAGCGTTTTACAACCTCTGCCAACGTATCCAAACCAATCGGTTCACTGTCCAGAATTACGCCGTCACAGTCGAAAATGACAGCCCACCGAGGTTGGTCATTCCTTACCAAAACAGCATTCGCTCCTTATGAGCGCGCTTGGAAACCCTGCAAGATTATCAGCTGAGTGACCAAGCACGCTATCGGGTTATGATATCGTAATTGAACAAAATGGGGGGAAGTCTATTAGACCTTCTTCACTCTAGCACATCAGTCGTGGGTCTGTCACCACAATGGCATACAGATATGAGTTGCGCCAGCCGGAACGCGTTTTGAGGTGCGACCGCATCAGACCTTCTCGTTGGAATCCGGCTTTTTCCAGAACGCGCACTGAGCCGATGTTCTCAGGATCGCAAGTGGCGATGAGGCGATGTAAATGTAAGTGATCAAAGCCCAACCGAACCAAAAGACGCGCTATTTCAGCTCCGTACCCTCTACCCCATACTTCCTTCTGCAAACAGTATCCGATTTCCGCTTCGAAACGCCGATCTTGCCTAATATATAGTCCCGCTCCTCCTATCAGGCTGTGGGTGGCCGCGTGGATGACAGCCAAATCGTACGAGAGACGCGGCGTAGTGTGCGCGTTCTTCACCGCATGCGTGATGAACGTTAATGTCTGTTCAGCCGTATTAGGCCCCCATGCCATGAATCTTGTGACCTCCGCGTCCATGGCGTAGTGGTGTACGGCCGGCCAATCGGCAAGCTCAAAATCGCGCAGATAAAGCGAAGTAGATCGTAAGGATACGACGTCAGGCGTATCATCCAGGTATTGTATATGCAAGTTTTCTCCGCCCTCTCGCGACATCCGGCAGGACACGCCGACTATACGCCGTAACATAACTATAGGTTACATATTTACAAAAGGCGGGTTAGCCAGTGATTCCCAAACACCCGGATGAGAAGGAGTTGCCGCTCCCATTGCAGGCCATCGCCTTGGCCCAGCTCCCTCCTGAATACATCAGCCCACCGCTCATTAGAAGCATAGAGCAGTGGAGTGCGGTCACACCTCTACCCATAATCGTTCAAGCCCTTGGTCAAGTCAGTGATTGCGACGACGCCCCCACCCAGTTTCGTCAGGCTCTGTTAAACAACCTGGAACGCGGTACGCTGTCTAAACAAGAACAACCTCGAGTCGGCAAGCAGGCTGTTCCGTCCGCCGCAGCGACCAAAAAAGGGATTCCGCCGACTGTTATACAAGCGCTTTTAGCTCAACAGCGGTTAATTAATATGGACGATGCCGAATACCAAGCAGAGCTCGTCCGCCGACTAAAGCAAAAACGCTAAAGCCCGAGAGAGCAGCCTTTGTTACTTGTGAACCGAGCTGATGCTTCCCCTCGGGCAAGCCGGACGTTGTGCACAGGTGAGTTAAGCCAATGGCTCCAGCGGATCTACCTTGCCGAACACTGGTAAGTGACCATTGTTCGGTGCAGCCCACTTCACCGCATTGACAATGACTTGCTGAATCTCCGGCTGGTGATAAATGGGATAGGTTTCATGACCCGGACGGAAATAAAAGATGCGACCGTTACCGCGATGATAACAGCAACCGCTGCGAAATACCTCTCCGCCGGCAAACCAGCTCATAAACACCAGCGTATCAGGTGCCGGGACGTCGAATCGTTCACCGTACATCTCTACCTGAGGCACCTCGAAGTACGGCGGCAAACCTGCGGCGATCGGATGTCCGGGCTCAACCACCCATATCCGCTCTTTTTCCCCGACCTCTCGCCACCTGAGGTTACAAGTCGTGCCCATCAGCTTCTTAAATATTTTTGAGAAGTGAGCGGAATGCAGCGGGATCAATCCCATGCCGTCCAGCACCCGCTGATACACACGCTCTACAACCGCATCGCTCACCTCTTTGTGCGCCATATGCCCCCACCAGATGAGCACATCGGTGTTATCGAGCACCTCCTGCGTTAAGCCATGCTCTGGTTCATCCAGCACAGCCGTCCGCACGGCAAAGCCTTGCGCCGACAAAAACTGGGCTATGACCGTATGTATCCCATCCGGATAGACGCTGCGGACGCGCTCGCTACGTTGTTCGTGTCTGCCCTCGTTCCACACCGTTACTCGGATACTCATATTACTCTCCATCCTTCCCTAACATGCGCTTAAGTTACTCTTTTACAGCGCTTAATGATGTCTCCCGCATCCTAAACAGATCCATTTGCGCATCAACCAGTTTGCGATAGATACCGCCTTGGTTGTACAAATCCTCATGCGTTCCCATCTCCACAATTTTACCTTTCTCAAAGACAAACAGCCGGTTTGCGTTTCGCAAGGTGGATAGGCGATGAGCGATGGCGAAAGTAGTGCGATTTTTTACCAGCTTCGCCAGCGCATCTTGGATCAATTGCTCGGTTTCGGTATCTACGGATGCGGTCGCTTCATCGAGAATGAGGATGCGCGGATCGTGCAAGATGGCTCGTGCAATCGAAATGCGTTGTCGCTCACCGCCCGAAAGGCGCTGCCCTCTCTCGCCTACCTTGGTATCGTAACCATCCCTGAATCGCATGATAAAGTCGTGCGCATTAGCGATCTTTGCCGCCCTGATGATCTCACTGGCTGTGGCATCCGGTTTGGCATAGGCTATGTTTTCGTAGATGCTGCCGGAGAATAAGAACGGCTCTTGTAGTACGACGCCGATCTGTCTGCGCAGATCGCTCTGCTGGATATCGCGGACATCCATACCGTCGATGAGAATACGGCCTTCATCAGGATCGTAGAAACGGCAGACCAAATTGATGAAGGTGCTTTTGCCCGCACCGGAATGACCTACCAATCCGATCATTTCTCCCTCCGCGACGTCAACGCAGATGTCAAGCAACACAGGCTCATAGGAACGGTACCCAAAGTATACATGCTCGAGTTGCACGCGTCCGGCAATCTTCACACGTTTCGCATTTGGCTTGTCGTCTACGTCCGGATGCTCATCCAAGATCTCGAAGACCCGCTCAGCTGCCGTCATGGCTTGGGAAAACCAGCGTGGCATGAAGGTGAAGTTGCGCAGCGGACCCCAGATCATGCCGGCGTAAGTGCTGTACTGCACCAACCCTCCCAGCGTCATCTCGCCCTGCCAGATTTCGACGCCTCCTCGCCATAACAGCAGGTAACTGCCGGTACCCATCAGGAATCCCAACAATGGGAAGAACGTGTTATAGAAGCGCTCGTTGGCGGCAGTTACATCCGCCCACCTCTTACTGTAGCGCGTGAAGCGCTCAATCTCGCGTTTTTCTTGCCCAAATGCCTTGACCACCCGCATGCCGCTGAGGATATCCTGCAAGAGGGAGTTGGTGCGATCAGACAGGCGCCACTGCCTGTGATAGCGCCGATCAAATGTAGACCAAGCGCGCCTCATGATGAACATGACCAACGGCGCAGGCACCAACACCATCAACGCCATCTGCCAGTTCGTAATGAACAGAATGGTGCCTATGCCGATCAACATCAATCCGTCATTGATCACGGAAACCAGTTGCTGTTGGATAAAAGACTGAATGGTGCCGGTGTCGTTGTTCACCCGATTCATCAAATCGCCGGTTTTCCTCTTGCTTACATAATTCAGGGATAACGCCTGGAGCTTACAGTACACCATGTTGCGTAAATCCTGTCCCAACTGGGCGCTAAGGCGGGTAACGACAAGACTGCGCGTCATATCGCATACGCTTTGTCCGACCGGGCCCAGCAAGGTAATGAGTGAAATATAGAACACGAACAGACGCACATCCGCCTGACCGGGAGCTACGACCTCATCGATAAAGATACGAAACAACTGAGGATTGATCAAGTTCAAGCCGGCGCGCAACCAAAAGAGCAGCGTTACGACAAATATCAACTTCCAATGGGGAAAGGCCATTTTCATAAGCCGTTTTACGACCTGACGACGATTGATGCATGCCGGGCAAATGCGCGACTCGTCAGGATAAATCCGCCCGCACTTGGGACAGGTGCGCTCTTCCACCTCGGTATAAAATGGTGTTTCCGCACCGGAAGCTACCTTGTTGAGGAATTTTACGGCATTGGCATACAACGGCATCTGCCGCAGATTAAAGCGCGCCAAGATGATCGGCGTACCGTCAACATCAGCTTCCAGTTGGCCTGAGCCGATTAGACCGAGCGTTTTGTAACTTTTTGCCGCGGTGATCGGCATCTCTTTGGTGACTTGATCGCCCAAGGTGACAATTACGCGCGTGGGCGTAACGTACACCCAACCTTCTATATATCTGCCGTCAAGACTAACATCATGCAAGATTTTTGCGTGTACGGTCTCCCCGTCGAGCACCGTTTCGATGTTCTTACCAGCAGATAAAAATAGAGCCGCTATATCGCTCAACCTACTCGTCCGCCCTTCTACAAGCAATCTACATGAGGCTCTCCAACAGCTTGGCGCTCTTGGCGTCCAACAAGCGTACGTCAGGCACATCAAAACGGTTGCCGTCCACATCCAAAATGAGGATGCGGGTGTCGGATACCGGGACGATGCTGTCGTGCTGGCCCCGTGATGTAAAACGGCGCGGCCCGCGGTCGGTGATGACCTCCCAATAGATGTAGCCGAACTCCTCTTTCATTTTGACGACAGTTTCGACCACAGGGGTAAAGTAACGCCGTTCCAGCTCGGCCCTAACCAGGTTGGCCTGGTCCGAGCTGAAGTCGGCCAAATCAACGATGATACCGATCTCCTTCTCCTTGTCGTCTCGGATAGAGATGTATTTGTCTCCCAGCGTAAGCGGAAACGACCGATAGGCAGACACTACGGGGAATTTATCTTCTCCATACTCCAACGCTAAGAAACCGCCGGCCGTCATACTGAATTTACACTTCTCCGGTGCTAGAAAGACGATCTCTGCATACTCAGCCAGCGCGTCCGGCAAGTTGGTGCTCACTGACCTCAACTCCCCTGATCTTAAGTGCGTTGCGTTGTTTTTCCAACATCTTAAAGTAATGCCCTTGCAGCTTGATCAAATCCTCATGCGTTCCGGTTTCCACCACTTTACCCTTATCGATTACCAATAAGCGATCTGCATTGCGCAGAGTGGACAAACGGTGCGCAATAGCAATCGTCGTCCGCCCCTTCACCAGACTCTCCAGCCCTTCCTGGATTCCGCGCTCGGTTTCCGTATCCACCGACGCAGTAGCTTCATCCAGAATGAGAATACGCGGGTTGTGCAGTATGGCTCGGGCAATAGCCAAACGCTGCCGTTCGCCTCCTGATAGGTTTTGCCCCCGGTGCCCGATCAGCGTGTCGTATCCATTGGGCAGCTTGATGATAAAATCGTGGGCTCGGGCTACTTTACAAGCCCGGATGATCTCCTCGATGGTCGCGCCGGGCTTCGCGTAAGCTACGTTCTCCATGATGGTTCCGGCAAAGAGATACGTATCTTGCAGCACCATACCGATTTGTGCCCGCAAGTCGGCGACGGCGATGTCGCGCACGTCAACGCCGTCAATCTTGATGCAACCTTCCTGCACGTCGTACAAACGACTGATGAGGTTCACCAAAGTGGATTTACCCGCGCCCGAGTAGCCCAACACGCCAAGCATTTCTCCGGGTTTAATCTCCAAGGCGATGTTCTCCAGCACCGTTTTGTTGGGTTCATAGCCGAAGCTGACGTCATTCAGCTCAATGTGACCTGATAAGTTCGGCAGACGCACCGGGTCTTTGCGTTCGGCCACATCGGGCGTTGCATCCAAAATTTCAAAGATACGACCTGCCGCGTTCATACAAGAGGACCACCAGTCTACAATGTGGGTCATGAACTCCAAAGGACCGTAGAGCATACTCAGGTAGCTCAGGAAAGTCATCAGGGTGCCGATGGTGATTTCACCTGAGATCACCTGCCAACCTCCGATGGACAGCACGATGGGTCGGCCGGCGCCCATAATCAGCCCCATGACGGGAAAAAGGACAGCCTGAATATGCCCCACCTGCATATTCACTTGATACACCTTCGTGTTGCGCTGCATAAAACGCTCTCGTTCCGTATCTTCTTTACCGAACGCCTTGACTACGCGGATGCCGGTAAGAGCATCGTTGACCAAGGAATTGAGCGCGCTGTTGTGCCGCCAACGCCGCGAAAACGCGTTCCACAGCTTAGGGAAGGCCTTAGTTACGCATAGAACGATGAGCGGCGTAGGCAGCAAAACAAGGAGCGTCAACTGCCAGTGCATCATCAGCATCACGGTGATGATGCCGATCAGGTTGATCGCGTTGACGATAAAGTACGGAAAACCGTCATGGAAGAAGTACTGCAAATGTGTCGCATCGGAATTGACGCGCGTCATCAGCGAACCCGTTTCCTTGCTGGTGAAAAAACTCAGCGACAACCGCTGCATCGCCTGAAAAACCGACGTCTTGAGGTCGAATACAACCCTGGCGGTTAGTTCTGCATTGATGCGGCCGTGCGCTATGGAAGCGGCGATGGATACAAGTTGTATGGCGCCCATCACCAGAACGGCTGAGAAAATTCTGCCGGCATACTTTCCTGCGGGGTTAAGCACCTCGTCAAAAAAGACCCGGTTGTTGACATATGGGCTCAGAATCTGCAGAAGTGATCCTGCGAACATACACAAGAGAATCTGGATGACTTGTTTTTTATAGCGGGGCATAAAGGATAAAACCCGCATAAACAGCTTGCGTTTATCCAAGCAACGCGGACATACCCGCCGCGTAGGATTCGGATACAACCGGCCGCATGTAGGACACTGAGGTTGATAGACTTCGGCCGTGAAGTCCTTCTCGGTAAGCTGCTCACCTTTGCGCAGCTTATTAAGCAAGCGGGCAAACTGGCCGAACTTGCGCGCCATCGTATTGGAGTAGCGACAAGCCACCTCAGCCTGCTCCCCAATGGTTATGACCAGCAAACCATTTCCATTGAGGCTTTGTGCTTTCACTTCCTCAATGGCGGACAAAGCCACCGTACGATAGGACACTTCCTGCCATTGCTCGGCCACCTGTTTGCGACCGAACCGTTTATCCTTAGGTACTACGGCTTTTACGCCGGTAAGTATGCAAAGCTCTTGCTCGGTTGCCACCAGCCACGCTTCTGCAAAATTGCCTTCCGTTGTCATATCTCCCGCCGCGCACAGTTTGATCTGCGCGTCCGTGATACCATGGGCGTTCAGCGCCTGCCTGACACCCTCTGGTATCGGTTCCAGCTGATGCATGATAGGTCCTCCCCTATCCGATGAATTGCCAATCTCGAAAGGTATTCCCGACTACCGATAATAATCCTCCAGCAGCGTACTCGAGAATTAACAATATTTAACCGGGTCCCATTCGCCTATGACCAAGTCCGATCTCATTGAAAGGCAGGCTGTGCTAACTGCCCAAACCCTTGTTCCTATTAGTCACGCCCCGACAATCTCCTTCACCTATGAGACAAAATTCAGCTATGTTGAGTAGCAAAAAATCAATGCGCTAAGCCGTATAGAAGAAATTGTGAAACTAGAGCGATAACAAGCGCCAGGCTCTGGTCTTACCGCAGCGAGTTTCTGAAACCAAAGCGAAATCAGATTTGCACCTATTTTAGAAGGTTTTTATGCAGGAGAAACTGCAGAGCTTGCCATATATGTCAAGGAGAACCGTGATGCGGACACACAGGCATTGAGTCAATCTGAGAGGTGATCCTATTGAAAATCGCTGTGAACCAGTGGATGTTTCCGGCTGATCTGCCGGTTGAAGAGTGTTTTCGCGCGGCAAAAGCCGCTGGTGCGGACGGCGTTGAACTCAATATCAGCTACGACAAAGGGTTGCTCAACTTAAAACAACCATTGGACCATTATTACAAGCTTGCGGATACCGCGAGGAGTCTCCACATGCAGGTGGCGAGCGTACTGCCTGCAGGCGCCTGGGAGAACCTGGCTAAAATTGAACCTAACTCACCGGCAGCTGATGAAAGCTGTCTGCGCTTGGCTCAAATGTGCGACATTACCAAAGCCTTAGGCGCCGATACCATACTGCTGGTACCCGGCAGTATAGGTGACGGAACACCGCGTTACGATATAGCTTGGCAGAACAGCACGGCGATGATCAAACGCATGGAGGCCATCGCTGCCGCAAAAGGCGTCTATCTCGCCATCGAGAACATCTGGAGCAAGTTTATTCTCTCGCCCACGGAGATGCGGCAGTTCATCGATCAGTTCGAATCACCGTACGTTAAAGCTTACTTTGATGTCGGCAATGTGTTGCTGTATGGTTTTCCCGAGCACTGGATCGAGATTTTGGGCCCGCGCATCCAACGCGTGCATCTGAAGGATTTTCGCCGGTCGGTAGCCAGTGGCGGCGGTTTTGTCGGTCTGTTGGAAGGCGACGTAAACTGGCCAAGCGTTATGGCAGCGCTTAAGGCCGTCGGATACGACGGTTTCGTAACGGCAGAACTCTCTCGGCCGGCACACCACTGGCAGGCGTTCCTTTCTGCATCCTGCGCGATTATGCGCACATTGATCGCTTAGGTATACCGGAACTAAGAGAAAGGGGTCATAACCGATGGTTAAGGTGGCTGTCATAGGGTATGGTCAAATCGGACCGACGCACATTGATGCGTACAAACAACTGGATGACGTAGAGATCGCAGCAGTCTGCGATCTGGATGAAGCTCGTGCCAAAGCGGCCCAAGAACATGCCGGAGCCAAGTTTTGCACAACGGATTTCCACGAGATTCTCCAACTGCCGGATATCGACATTATTAACGTTTGCATTCCCACCTATTTACATGCCGACCTCACCTGTAAAGCCGCACAGGCCGGCAAGCATGTCTTTTGCGAAAAACCTATGGCTATGCGTTTGGAAGACGCCGAAGCGATGATCGAAGCTTGTGAGCGCTACGGCGTGAAATTAGGCTTGGGTTTTTGCCGTCGGTTCGATAACCAGTGGCTGAAAATGGCGGAAATCGTACAGAGCGGCATCTTAGGCGACCAAATCATTTGGCGTGCATACGCCACCGGCCGCGGCGCCCCGACCCCTTGGTTTTTTGATAAGGAACTCGGAGGCGGCCCCTTCGTAGACGGCGCCGTCCACAACTACGATTTCGCCGCGTTGATGTTCGGCAAGGTCCGTCGTGTGTCTGCCAACTTAAAGACGTTGCGTTCAGGTACTACCGCCAAAGATACCGGTACGGCCATACTCGATTATGAAAACGGCCATCAACTGACGGTCGCTTGGTCATGGGCTCTGCCGGAAGGTGTGCGCGGCGCGGGCTCGCTGGAAGTGTTCGGCTCCAAAGGTACGCTATGTTTCACCAACCCAGCGCCGGAAGTCATCCAAGTGCCCGAAGGAACCCATGCGTTATACGTAAGCACCGGACGCAATGCGGGACAAGCATTCCCCTATGTACGCAATAACATGTACGTTGACGAGTTGCGCCATTTTGTCGATTGCGTCAAAAGTGGCGACACGCCCAAGGTGGGCGGAGAAAACGGCGTAAACGCTCTTCGTGTGGCTCTTGCCGTATTAGAAGCGGACGCAACGGGCAAACCTGTTGAACTGGCATAGAGGAAAAGCAATAAAAGCAGGTGGCCGTCGACATAGGCGACGCCACCTGCTTCTACTTTACATGCTCGCGCCGTTGCAACATCCGCTATACAATGCCCATCTTATCTTGCAAACGAGATAACGTACGCTGAGCGATGGGTTCCGCTTTAGCCGCGCCGGCGGCTAGAATGCTCTCGATCACACCTGGTTCGGAAAGCTCTTCATATCGCGCCTGAATAGGCGTCAGTGTTTGAATGACGACATCGGCGAGATCTTTCTTAAACTTGCCGTAACCACTGGTCCCGTAACGTGCGGCGATATCGTCCAGAGAATCACCCGAACATAGGGAGTAGATCACCATCAGATTGGAGATCGCCGGTTTTTCCACTTCATCGTAACGCACTTCACGCCCTGAATCCGTCACCGCGGACTTGATCTTCTTGGCAATCACATCCGGCGGATCCAGCAACGCGATGGAACTGTTGGCGTCGGCCGATTTCGCCATCTTCTTGGTCGGATCAGTAAGGCTCATGATCCGGCCGCCCGTATTCTTCGGCGGGATATATGGTTCGGGCACGACGAACACCTCGCCGAAGCGGTTATTGACTCGGATGGCGATGTCCCTGGTCAACTCAAGATGTTGTTTTTGATCTTCACCGACAGGCACTTCATGCGTGTCGTACAGCAGGATGTCCGCAGCCATCAGCACCGGATAGGTAAACAGCGCCGCCGATACGTTCTCCTTACCTTGAGACTTCTCCTTAAACTGGGTCATCCGCTGCAATTCACCCATATAGGTAAGGCACAATAATAACCAAGTGAGCTCTGCGTGCGCCCCTACGTGCGATTGAATGAAGATCGTCGCCACGTCGGGATCGATGCCGCAGGCAATGAACAGCTTGGCCACGTCATGCGTTCTGCGCCGCAGGTTCCCGGGATCTTGGGGTACGGTAAGCGCATGTAGATCCACAACGGAAAAGAAACACTCCGCTTGGTGTTGAAATGTGGCGAAATTGCGAATCGCCCCCAAATAATTGCCCAACGTCAGTTCACCACTTGGCTGTACTCCGGAAAAGACACGTTTCAAAAAGAACTCCCCCTAGCCTATTAATGCAACAAAGTAAAAAGCCTCATCCAACCAATGGGACGAGGCTATACTCGCGGTGCCACCCAATTTGATTGCCTAAAAGACAACCCGCTCGACCAGTACTCCATGCGTACTGCTTTTCCAAATAACGGTGGAAAACCGGCAGCCGCTACTTACCCGAGCTTTCGCCGCTGCAGCTCGCGAGTCCATTCCCTGTGCCCTATATGTCGACTCTCACCAATATCGACTCTCTGGATAAACCCGGCCCAGGTACTATTCTCGGTCATCGCATTACTCTTTACTATTCACAGACTTATCCTAGGCGATTAGGAGCACCGCTGTCAAGAGGCGCTCCCAAATCCGCTGTTCAGTTTGGTTACTCAGCGTGCATCAGGCTCCGCAACACCGTCTGCAGAATGCCGCCGTTACGGTAGTAATTGATCTCCACCTTGCTGTCCAAACGCATCACGGCTGCGAACTCCAGCACGCTGCCGTCCGCTTGCTTCGCAGTAACTCGCACCTGTTGCTTAGGCGTAAGTTCAGCGGAGATACCAGTAATATCATAAAGCTCACGTCCGGTAAGTCCCAACGACTTGGCCGATTCTCCCGGCAGGAACTGTAGCGGCAACACGCCCATACCAATGAGGTTACTGCGGTGGATGCGTTCATACGATTCAGCCAGGACGGCCTTTACGCCCAACAGGTAAGGTCCTTTGGCGGCCCAGTCGCGCGAACTGCCCGACCCATACTCCTTGCCCGCCAGAATCAGCAGCGGCGTCTTCTCTGCAGCATACCGCACAGCGGCATCATATATGGACAACTCTTCTCCGCTGGGAATATGCGTGGTCCAACCACCTTCTCTGCTTGCCAAAGAGTTGCGTAAGCGAATGTTGGCAAACGTACCGCGCATCATCACCTGATGGTTGCCCCGACGCGAGCCGTAGCTGTTGAAGTCGGCCTTGGCCACGCCGTGTTCCTGCAGATACCTGGCTGCCGGACTGTCAGCGGCAATTGCCCCTGCAGGCGAAATATGGTCGGTGGTAACCGAATCCTCCACAAACACCAACACTTGGGCGTCTTTAATATCGTTCAACTCCGGTACCTCAAGCGGCATATCCTCGAAGTAAGGCGGTTCCTGCAGGTAGGTTGAATCCGCATCCCATGCATAGATACTGCCGCTGGGCGCTTGTAGATCGCGCCAAACGCGGTCGCCTTGGAACACGTGCGCGTAGTCTTTCCTGAACAACTCCGAGTTGAGCACAGCGGCGCTCAGTGCGGCAATCTCCGTTGAGTCCGGCCAGATATCCGCCAAATAGACCGGTTTGCCATTGGGATCGAACCCCAGAGGTTCGCGCGTTAGATCAATGCTCACGGTTCCTGCCAGGGCATATGCCACCACCAGCATGGGAGAAGCTAAGTAATTCGCCTTTACGAGTGGATTTACGCGACCTTCAAAGTTCCGGTTGCCGCTGACCACCGCGGCCAACACCAAATCCTCTTCCTGTGCTTTTTGGGCTACATCGGGCGGTAACGTACCGCTGTTGCCTATACAGGTGGCGCAACCGTAACCTACCACATGAAACCGCAAAGCTTCCAGATAAGGCATCAGTCCTGCCGCACGCAGATAGGCGGTGACGACGCGTGATCCCGGCGCCAAGCTGGTCTTTACATATGGTTGAACCTGCAGCCCGCGTTCGACCGCTTTCTTTGCCAGCAGTCCTGCGCCCAACAGTACGGAAGGGTTGGATGTATTGGTACAACTGGTAATTGAAGCGATCGCTACCGCACCGTGTGAAACACCGGGCGAATGTATGGTGTCCGGGTCTTTGCCATAGAAGTCGACCAACTGCTGCCGGAAGTTCTGCTTCATCCGACTTAACTCCACTCGGTCTTGCGGCCGCCGCGGACCGGCCAGACTCGGTTCAATGGTGCTCAGGTCCAAGGTCAGCACATGCGAATACTCCGGTTCAGGATCCGTGTCGTTGCGGAAGAGCCCCTGCTCCTTGCAGTAGGCCTCAACACGCCGTATATCCGCCTCGGAGCGTCCCGTTAATCTTAGGTAGGCCAAGGTTTCCGTATCGACTGGGAAGAAGCCCATCGTCGCTCCATACTCCGGCGACATATTGGCTACCGTCGCTCGATCGGCCAAGCTCAGCCCAGCCAACCCGGGACCGAAGAATTCTACGAATTTTTCTACCACACCGTGCTCCCGCAGCATTTGAGTCACTCGAAGCACTAAATCGGTTGCCGTGACGCCTTGTGGTAAGTTGCCCACCAAACGCACGCCGATGACCTCAGGCAGCAGCATGTAGTAGGGCTGACCAAGCATCACCGCTTCGGCCTCAATACCACCTACACCCCAGCCCAAAACGCCTAAGCCGTTGATCATGGTGGTGTGTGAATCGGTGCCCACTACCGTATCGGGAAACCACCTCACCTCGCCGTCTACTAGACGTTCTTGCACCACACTGGCCAGATACTCCAAGTTCACTTGGTGAATGATCCCCGTACCAGGGGGAACGACCCGTAGATTGCTGAAGGAGCCTTGCGCCCACTTCAGAAAAGCGTAGCGCTCCTTGTTACGCTGGTACTCCAAAGCAACATTTTCCTCCATGGCATAGTGGGTACCAAAGGTATCTACCTGCACCGAGTGATCGATAACCAGATCCACCGGCGTGATAGGGTTGATCCGCTCCGCAGGTCCGCCTGCTTTCGCCACGGCTGAACGCATTGCCGCCAGGTCGGCTACGACGGGCACACCGGTAAAATCCTGTAAGATTACGCGACTAGGCATATAGGGAAGCTCTCTATCCGACCTGCGCGCCGGACTCCATCCGGCGACGGTTTCTACGTCATCAGCAGTGACAATCTCACCATCCATATTGCGTAGAACGTTTTCCAGCAATACCCGTATGGAGTAGGGTAGTTTGCTTAAAGTCATCAGCCCTGCTTGCTCTAAAGCAGGCAGAGCATAGATGGTTGCCGTCGTATCACCCACCTTAAGCGAACGTCGTGCGTTAAAGGGGTCGTATTTAGCGTGCGACATATTGTTCACTCACTTCCTTTTTGCATTACGACTAAACACCATAGAAACCTTATCATGCGACAGAGCTGAGCGCCAGTGCCTGCAGATGCCTAATAACTGCCGTTCTGAGGCTGATAGACATGCCAGCGTCGCCCCTCGCGCCGTAGCAGTTGGTCGGCTTCTTCCGGCCCCCAACTACCGGCGGAGTACAACGGCAATTCAGCGCCGTTTTCGGCCCAAGCGGCGGCTATTTGATCGATATAGCGCCATTGGTGCGCTACTTCATCCCAACGAGTAAATAAAGTCGGATCACCAAGAATGGCATCAGCTATCAGGCGTTCATAAGCCTCCGGTGACTGGCTGGGAAATCGGCAGTTCTGACAAAAGTCCATCTGTACCGGAATGATACCTTTGTTATTTCCCATGCCCTGGGTGTTAAACTGGATAGCTACGCCCTCCTCGGGCTGCACTTTAATCACTAACAGATTAGGCGCAATGGGCGGTTGTTGCCTGAAGTACAATACTCCCGGCAACGATTTAAACTCGATGACGATTTCGGCCGAACGGAAGGGCATACGCTTGCCGGTGCGCAAATAAAACGGCACTCCCGCCCAGCGGAAGTTGGGGACCTCCAAGCGCAGCGCCGCATAGGTTTCCACGGTTGATTGCGGCGCCACATTGAGTTCGTCTCGGTACGCGGGCACGGCTTCTCCCATGATTTTTCCCGCGCCGTACTGCCCGCGTACGGTATTGCGTCGAATCTCTGCAGGAGTCATGGGCTGCAAAGAACGCAGAACCTTCACCTTCTCATCGCGAATCGCCTCTGAGCTTAAATCGACCGGAGGCTCCATGGCAACAAGAGTCAGCATCTGTAGGAGGTGATTTTGTACTACGTCACGCAGCGCTCCGGCGCTCTCATAATAACGCGCCCGTGTACCTACACCTTCTGATTCAGCCACGCTGAGCTGTACGTTATCGATGTAGCGACTATTCCAAAGCGGTTCGAATAAGGCATTGGCAAATCGAATCGCGACCAGGTTTTGCAGCATCTCTTTACCAAGGTAGTGATCGATGCGAAAGATGCTGTGTTCTGGAAACACGCCGGTAATTTTGGCATTTAGGTTGGTTGCGGTAGTCAAATCGCGACCGAAGGGTTTCTCCACCATCACCCTTTGCCACGCGCCATCATTATTACTCACCAGGCGATGCTCTTTAAGCTGATCAATCACTATCTCAAACTGGTCGGGGCCTACCGATAGACAATAGACGCGGTTGCCGGATGTACCGCGCTCATTATCAATGCGGCGTAAATCGGCCGCTAACTGCGCGAACCCGGTCTTATCCGCCAAATCGAAGCGATGATAGTGGATCAATGCCAGGAAGCTCTCGCGCAACTCCGGATTGATCTTACGGGAAAACCGCTCAATGGCAGCCCACACATCGGCCAAGAACGCCTCTTGATCGGCTAGTCTTCTACCCACGCCCACCACGGCAAAGCGGGAAGGTAGTATACCCTCAGCATATAGGTTGTATAAGGCAGGAAACAGCTTGCGGCGCGCTAAGTCGCCGGTTGCGCCGAAGATGACAAAAACGCAAGGAGGCAGAGTCCTATTCAATAGATTCCCCTCTTTTCCGTAGGAAGCATGTGCTGTAATCGTTCAAATAACACGACGGTTGCGTTGTACGGGACCTCATGCCATCGGGCTTAGCGGTTCGTCCACTGGGTGTGGAATACACCGGTCTTGTCTACCCGCTGATATGTATGCGCACCGAAATAGTCGCGCTGTGCTTGCAGCAGGTTGGCAGGTAACCGCGCCTGCCTATATGCGTCGTAATAAGCTAAGGCCGAAGCAAAACCAGGTATCGGCACGCCTAGCTGCGCCGCGCAGGCTACGGTTTTGCGCCAACCCTTCTGGTTGGCGGCGATGACGTCGCGGAAGTGCGGGTCTACCAGCAGGTTTTGCAACTTCGGCTCGTGTGCATAGGCATCTTTGATGTGGTTGAGAAACTGCGCCCGAATAATGCAGCCACCGCGCCAAATCAAAGCAATTTGGCCTAAGTCCAGATGCCAATGATACTCACGTGCCGCTTCTTGGAGCAAAGCGAAGCCCTGCGCATACGAACATATTTTGGCTGCATATAAAGCAGCGCGAATATCGTCTATGGTAAGTCGGCCTAGATGCTGCAAATCCCGGTGTACATCAGGCGCCGCCAGAACTTCGGCCGCAGTCGTCCGCTCGTCCTTGCGAGCAGATAGATACCGAGCAAAGACCGCCTCAGCGATCGTCGGTATGGCCGTGCCGAGGTTAAGACCTTCTTGCGCCGTCCATTTGCCTGTCCCCTTATGTCCGGCAGTATCCAAAATCACATCCACCAGCGGTAAGCCGGTTTCCGGATCAATGACCCGTAGAATATCCGCAGTGATTTCAATAAGATAAGACTGAAGCTCCTCCTTATTCCAAGAGGAAAAGACCTCGCTCATCTCCGCAGCGGAAAGGCGCAACACCTCGCGCATGAGGAAATAAGCTTCACAAATGAGTTGCATGTCGCCGTACTCAATGCCGTTATGCACCATTTTTACAAAGTGACCGGCACCGTCGCTCCCGATGTATGCGCAGCACGGTTCACCATCGACTTGGGCGGCAATCTGCCGTAAAATCGGCTCCATCAGTTCCCATGCCTTCCTAGTACCGCCGGGCATGATGCTTGGTCCTCGCAAAGCGCCCTCTTCTCCCCCGGATATGCCGGCACCCAAAAAGAGGATGCCTTGTTCTTGTAGAGCTGCTTGACGTCGGCGGGTATCGGTAAAGTAAGAATTACCCCCGTCCATGATGACGTCGCCGGCCTCTAGATACGGTAGCAACTGTTCTATGACCGCGTCGACCGCCGCACCAGCCTGTACCATCAGGATGATGCGGCGCGGACGGGTTAACTGCGCGACAAAGTCCGCTATTGAATAAGCCGGCACCACATTTTTCCCTTCCGCCCGCTGTACAAACTCTTGCGTGCGTTCACCGGTGCGATTGTAGACGGCGATGCGGTAGCCGCGGCTCTCAATATTAAGCGCCAAATTCTGACCCATGACTGCCAAACCAATCAGACCGACATCTGCTTTAGCCATTTCATGTTCTTCCTCTCTACATCCGGCGCGTTCAAAGTTCGCCGGCGCTACCGAGTTGAATGTGCAAAATGCCGCTAAGCCGACTTGGCCAATTCGTACCAAGCCCGACATATAGCACGGCTAGCCAATCGCCAGGTGCTTAACTCCATGCTTTCGTTAGGCGCGTGCGCATTGGCATCGGGAGGTGCAAAACCCATGAGTATAACGGGCGCTTGTAAGACAGTAACAAAGGTATCCACAATGGGAATAGAGCCGCCCATACGCTCCATGGCGACCGGTTGACCGAACGTTGCGCTTAAGGCTTTTGAAATCGCCTGTACCTCAGGCGTATCGGGATCGCACACATACGGTCGTCCGCCATGACCGATCTCTACCTCTAGGCGCGCATACGGCGGACACAAACGCTGCAGATGACTCGCCACCAACTGAGCTATCTGTTGCGGATCTTGATCGGGCACCAAACGGCAGCTGATTTTGGCGAAGGCTTGTGCGGGAATGACTGTTTTGGATCCTTCACCTAAGAATCCGCCCCACAAACCGTTGAGTTCCAAGGTTGGACGAATGCTGATTCGCTCTTTTACCGTATAACCTTCTTCACCGGCAAAGGCCGACAACTCCAGCCGACGGAGCAATTCAGTTTCGTCAAATGCTACTGCAGCCAGCTGTTTGCGCTGCGCTGCGGATAATTCCTTAACCGAATCATAAAAACCTGGTACCGCCACTTTATTTCGCTCATCATGCAGCTTGGCCAGCAAAGCGGTTAGAGCATGTAACGCATTGGGTACGGCGCCGCCGAACAAACCCGAATGACAATCGGTATTAGCGCAGGTTAAGCGCACTTCCAAAGCGCATATGCCCCGCAACCCGCAACAAATGGTCGGCACCCCTGTGGCTGCCATTCCCGTATCGGAGACCACCAAAAGGTCTGCGGCCAACTGAGCTGCGTGTTCTGAAATGAAGGGTCCCAAGTGCGGTGAGCCGATTTCCTCTTCACCTTCAAACAACACTTTCACATTGACGGGCAGTTTGCCTTCGGTCTGCAGCAAAGCCTCTATCGCCCGTATGTGTAAGAACAGCTGTCCTTTATCGTCACTGACGCCGCGCGCCCAAATGCGCTCATTGCGCACCTGCGGCTCAAAAGGCTCCGAGCGCCACAAATGGAGTGGATCCACGGGTTGAACATCATAATGACCGTAAATTAACACAGTTGGTGCGTCGGGATTATGTAACCAATCACCATAAACCAAAGGATGTCCTGCAGTTGGATACACCTGAACATGCTCCAGTCCGGCTTGTTTCATACGCTCAGCCAACCAGGATGCCGCATGTACGCAATCAGATCGGTTTTCTTCCAAGGCGCTGATGCTTGGAATGCGCAAGAGGGCGAATAGTTCATCCAGATGCCTTGCCTGAGACTCTTCCAGGTATTGTTCAAAGGTCATGGCGTCGCTCCCGTCTCTTCAAATTGCCGTTTTCTTGGCGCAGTACGCTCTGTTGGTCATATCAGTGTTTACATCAATATGCGACAGCGTAAACTTACCACCTACCTTACCGCATTTCGCAGCACCCGAAAAGTAGCTGCACCATATATGGCGAGGAATTGCGCTTTCGGCACGTCATTACCATGCGAAAAAGTGATTCATCATGCTGCTCAAATCATCGTAAAGCTTTTGTAAAAGCAGCTACAGGTTGGTTGCCCCATGCAGATAGGGCAGGTAAGATGAAGTTGATCGCAAAAGTGAGTTCAGGTACCGTCCTTAGAGGAACCTCATAGAACTTGCGGTCTGGGGGCGTGCAAGATGGTAAAACAGCAGAGTAAAAATAAGAACAGCCCACAGATGTGGGATCATCTTGTGTCGGACAGATATGCTAAACCGCAAATCAACCGCGGTCCTCGCTTCAGTCTTGGGCCGCTTACTGCGGGAAGATAGCTCCTATATCAGCGTGTACGTACTTAAAAGGCCACCGGTTCTCGGTGGTCTTTCCGCTTTATCTCATCGCAGCAAATCCTGCAACAAACTGGAAGACGGGCGCCTAAGTAATGACGCCCGTTCCGGTTATCACATATTCAGTTGCTTAATAAGCCGGTGACCTATTAAGTGGTTTTACCGGATGACGCGAACATTCTGTGCCTGTGGGCCCTTCTGCCCCTGCGTCACTTCAAACTCAACCGTCTGGCCCTCTTCGAGATTACGGAAGCCCGTACCCTCGATTGCACTGTAATGTACGAACACGTCACCAGCGCCATCTTCCCGGGAAATGAAGCCATACCCTTTTTCACCGTTGAACCATTTTACTGCACCGCGCATTCATATTGCCTCCAAACTTGTGTTACCCGCAAGGGCCTTCGTTGACAGGATACGTACCCTGTCTTCTTAGGTTATTCCCCAACGGTTCACTTAATCATGCATATCCACGCCAGAAAACCGGTTTTTTTACTTATTTTTTTCTTTGCAATAACTTCTAGAGCCTAGATGCAGTAGTCACCATGGACTAGGTCAATCGGTTTTTGGACGGCTTGATCCGAAATAAGGTTGCTACCGCTACTATACCTGCTGCAATGCTTAAAGCCAGCAACATTGCCCCGATTGCTGTATCAAAACCTTCTGTGTTCTGTCCACGTAGAAAAGCAAGCATACTTGAGTATACATCATAACCGGGTACTAAGGGAATAGTTGTCGGCACAATAAATATTGTAACCGGCACACGTAATCGCCTAGCGGCAAGCTCCGCATAGGCGGAACCAAAGGCGGCGCCGAGGAAAGCTGCTGCTAAACGGCCTGTACCCAACCATAATGCGCCTGAGTAAACCGACCAGGAGAGCATGCCGGATAAGCCGGCCGGTACCAATTTATTCCGGGGAATGCCGAACAGAACGGAAAATGCCATCGCCTCTCCAAATGCAAACAATGCTTTTGCCCACGCTGGTGTCATGGCGATCTCCTACCCATTGCTATAAACTGATAATGCTCAGGACAATACCGACGCCTGCGGCAACCGCAATCCCGATAGCCGCCGCTTCGGCTGCCCGTGCAACGCCGGAAACCAACTGGCCGCCGATAATATCGCGCAGAGCATTGGTAATTGCGACTCCCGGTACAAGGGGAATAATTGCTCCGGCGATGGAATAATCCACCGTTACCTGTGGAAACAGGCGATGCAATAAAAGAGCGCAACAGGCGGCCAGGGCGCCGCCCGCCCAAGAGCGTGCAAATACGCCGTCCACTCTTTTCGCAATAATAAGCATGGCAAATTGCACAATAATCCCGGATATGCCCGCCCCTAACATGTCATAAACGGAGCCGCCGAATAGATTGGCCGCAGTCGCGGCAGCTATTCCCGCCGCGCCGACAAGAATTACCGGGGCATAAGGCGCGGGCCCGTGCTTAATGGTCTGCAGCTCATCCCAAGCGGCCTGGAGCGTAAGTTGCCGACGTGCGCAACGCCGCGACAGATCGTTGACCGCAGCCACAATGCTTAAGTCATTGCTAACCGACGGTACTCGCCGTACCAACGTATGGCTGTCTCCGTCACCAGTCTCGCCTGTGACGATGATCCCCGTGGGAGTGGCATAAGCATTCACCTGACGTACGTCGAAGGCTCTGGCCATATGACCGATGGTATCTTCAACTCGACCAATCTCGCCACCGGCTCGAAGCATGGTGACCCCGGCTTCAACAGCCAGCTCTAGAGCAGATCGTCTTTCGCTAAACATATCGCCACCTCTTACCGCGACCGTACTGTCTGAAGGCACCGCCTTCCGTTCAACACGCCTTTTCCGACGTCGGATGTCCTCAATCCTGTGTAACAGCTACTTGTCGCAGTGTTTCCGGTTCAAGCTTATCCCAGCGGGAGATCCATCTTTTCAACAGGTACGCTCCGGCAAGCAGGCCTAATCCTACCCAGGCGAATACCCAGCGTTGACCGGTGAAACCGACTGCCGCCACAAATAACGGTCCCAATAGCCCACCCAGCATAAAAGCGGACTGTTGCATACCATACGCCATCCCTTGTTGATCACCGGCCACCTTGAGCGCGATCAGCGCGGATGCCGACGGCCTTAGGATGGCGATAAACGCTCCCATCAAGAAGTAAAGCAGCGCAAACCAGAGCGCGTTAGGCGCAAAGCTGAGCGCCGTTGAGAATACGCCTGCCCAGATCAGACCGAAAGGTATGAGCTTACCAAAACCGCGTTTTTCTCCCAACCGAGTCCATAGGGCAGCCGTAAGCACGAAGGCGACGCCCGGCAGTGAGAAGACCACGCCGCTCAACCACTTAGGGCCACCCTGTCCCATATTGTTCAGGTATAAGGCTAGAATGGGCTGGACGGCAGATGTGCCGAATGCGGTGAAGGCCACTGTCAGCATCACGGTGAACAGCAATGGTGAGCGTACCGTCTGTAGAGCATCCTGCCACATACTCGAACGGCGTCGAATGGAGACTCTATTCTTCTCACTTACAAAGAGGAGAACCAAGAGCGTACAACCTAATACGGTGAATCCGGAAGCCTTTAAGGCGCCGCGAAAACCGAACAGCTCCGCCATGACGCCGCCCATGGCCGGTCCGATAATCGTTCCCGCCGCATTAGCTGTTTGTAGCGAGGCCACATATCGTGCCGCATACTGCTTCGGCGTGTTGGTTGCGCACAACGAGGTCGCACTGGGGATAAATCCGGTTAAAGCTCCGTTGAGCAGGCGACATAAGGCTACGTGCCAGGCTTGCGTCGCGAAGCTCATGAGCATATAAATAAGCCCTAGACAAATGCCGGCGCGAATCATCATCGGTTTGCGTCCCACACGATCCGCGATGCGCCCCCAAAATGGTTGAAAAAAGATGGCGGAAGCGTAATGTGAGGCGAACACAATGTTTGCCCACAACGTGAGACTGTCGGTAACACCAAGTTCACTTAAAAAAAGTGATAGAAATGGAATGACCTGCTGATACGAAGCAGCCGCTAGGAATGTGGCCATCCATAAGACTAAAAGGTTACGTCGGTAGTACTCCAAGAAATAAGGCCTCCAAAACATCCGTCACTTATGCCGCGCGCCGCTGCAAGAGCAAGCCGAATGCTTGTCTTTAGAGATTCTACACTATCCCCTACCAGGCGTCCACAGCCAAGCACACCTCCTTATCGCCTTCTCGGCCGTGAACTCTGTTAGTACTACCTCTTCGGCTAAGTTATCAATGGAGCATCACAAGACCCAAGCTAAATGTGCACTGTGCAGCACTCTCAAACTGAAACCGACCAACCATGCGGGATTTGTCGGTATACGCGCAGGAGACGGTTCATCATTTGTCTAATGAAACTTAAAGGTTTGGCCATGCTAGATAGGCGTAGACGACATCGGTCTTACTGTGTCCGGCTCAGTCTCCGGATGCCCACGGCCTATACTGGATGTAACAACAGGAACCTGGAGGGATAGTCATGCTTGAGAAAATTGCTGATGTAGTGCGAGGCCTTGTTGCTGACAGCGTGCAGAAAGCGAAGTCGGGTCACCCCGGCATGCCCCTAGGAGCGGCGGAAATCGGAGCAGTGCTCTATAGCGAAGTGTTGGCGCACGACCCAACGGCGCCGGATTGGCCGAATCGAGACCGATTCGTACTGAGTGCGGGCCATGGTTCCATGCTCCTCTACTCTTTTTTGCACCTCACAGGTTACGATATGCCGATGAGTGAACTGCAACAATTTCGCCAACTAGGGTCGCGTGCCGCCGGTCACCCGGAATACGGTATGGCTCCGGGAATTGAAACGACTACCGGTCCTCTGGGACAAGGAATCGCCAATGCCGTCGGCATGGCCTTAGCGGAAGCCATGCAGGCAAGCCGATTCAACAAGCCCGGTTATGATATAGTCAATCACTACACCTATACCCTGGTGGGCGACGGTGACCTTATGGAAGGTGTCGCTTCAGAGGCGGCATCGTTAGCCGGACACCTGGGATTAGGTAAGCTGATCGCCATTTACGACGCCAATTCCATCTCTATTGAGGGTAGCACCGATTTGGCTTTCACCGAAGATGTCGCCGGTCGTTTTTCAGCCTACGGCTGGCACGTGCAACAAATAGACGGTCATGATTGTGAACAAATCGCTACCGCCATAGCTGCGGCGCAAGCCGAGGAAGGACGGCCTTCGCTGATAATCGCTCGCACCAGCATCGGCAAGAAAAGCCTGAAAGAAAATTCGAACAAATCCCATGGTGAGCCGTTAGGCGAGAAGGAGGTCGCCGCGCTCAAAAAGGCTCTTGGCTTCCCTGATACAGAATTCTACGTACCGGCAGAGGTATATGAATTTTATGCCCAAAAACGTAAAACCTGGGCGGCGAAACGTGCCGCATGGGAAGAGATGTTCGAACGGTGGTCAAAAGAGTATCCCGAGCTGCGCGAGACATGGGACTTAGGCCAAAACGGCGTTTTGCCGGATCAATTAGCCGGCACGTTGTCGGCAACTGATTCCGCTGCGCCCATGGCTACCCGGGATGCTAGTGGTATGGCTCTGCAGCAGCTAGCCCGACTCGTCCCTTATCTGGTAGGAGGATCTGCCGATTTAGCGCCTTCTACGAAGACATATTTGGAGGGAGCAGGTTCCGTTCAGAAGGGGAATTACAGCGGACGCAACCTACACTTCGGCGTGCGCGAACACGCCATGGGCTCGATACTGAACGGTATGTCGCTCTATGGCGGACTACGTGTCTTCGGTTCCACGTTTCTGGTATTTGTGGATTACATGCGCCCGGCGTTGCGTATGGCGGCCATGATGAAGCAACCGGTCATCTACGTGTTTACACACGACTCGATATATGTAGGCGAAGACGGACCGACGCATCAACCCATCGAGCAGTTGGAGTCTATCCGCATTATTCCCGGAATGGTCGTGATACGTCCGGCGGACGCTGAAGAGACTCGCATGGCCTGGGCTGTGGCCATGGAGCGTAAAGACGGGCCTACCGCACTTATCCTCACGCGACAAAAATTGCCTGTCATTACCACAGGGAAAGCTGCCGGGGTCGCCAAAGGCGCTTATGTGCTGCGTGAGTGCTCAGGCTCGCCCGCCCTGACACTCATTGCCACCGGTAGCGAAGTCGCTTTGGCTATGGCGGCGGCAGAGACCTTGGCGCAAGAAGGGAAGCAGATACGCATCGTATCCATGCCTTCCCGCGAGCTGTTCTGCATGCAGGACGAATCCTACAAAGCTTCAGTGTTACTAGAATCCGGGCGCCGTTTAATAATCGAAGCCGGCGTTACCAGCGGCTGGTCCATGTTCACACGTCCCGGCGACAAGGTTTACGGGATAAACCGCTTTGGCGAGAGTGGTCCGGCGGAAGAGGTGGCCAAACACCTAAACCTAACTTCGGAAGCTGTCACGGAATGCGCGCGTCAAATGCTCGATTAAGTATACTTCGTTCCCTAACGACGCTGTCCCAGGTCAAAGCCTTGGGACAGCGTCGTTTTACATAAGCTCCACCCCATAGGGTATGTAGCCGGGAATACGGTATGTCATCGGAGATCCTGTCCTTGTCCGGCAATCTCCTTCTCAAGCATGCCCAGGTGATTGCGATCCTCAGCCATTATTCGCTCAATCAAAGCCTGACTCCGTTCATCCAGCTTGTCACGAGTCACCCGACCTGTAGCGGCTATGCCCAGACTTTCTCCATTGTACACTTGGCGCAACATACTCTCGGGATCATGATCGTACCAGCCTCGCAGGCGGATCCCTGCACGAACCATCCACTCGTTGACGCTCTCATCGTCAATAGGTTCGCCGCCCAGCTCCATAATCTGCTGATGGAGTTGTCGCGCATGCCGCTGGTGGCTATCGCGCACCGCTGCCAGCCGCCGTTTGAGTTGTGGCGACTCAACTGTATTCAACACGGCATTATAAACGCTGATCGCCATGTATTCGCTGCGCAATACCGACTGTAACGCATCTATTGGGTTTGACTGCCTTTTAGCCAAGTTCGACCCCCTCCCTGTTCTAAGTGTGCCCACACCCGACCTGCGCCTACAAGGGGGCGCTTCGTACCCTATGCGCCTTTGCAGATGTCTATGTATTTCACTTAGGAATCGCCGCCGACGAGAGGGCGCGATTTTCGGAAGTCGGCTGTGTACATAAAGCCTGTGTAAGGCTCCGAACAAAAGGCGGTCAGCTCCACGCATTCGCACACCAGCATTTGTGTCTGATTCCCCCACAGACTGCCACCTTCATAGCGATTGAAACCAGGAAAAATTTCTCGGATAAGCAGCTTTTTTCGCAGCAAATCCTGTTGTACGGCCAGCATTTCATACGGACCTTTGTTCGCAAAGGATAAAAACACGATGCAACCTGCTTTACACATCTCTAAGCCTCTGGCGACAAACAAAGCGGCGCCCGGTATGGTATACGGCGGGTCGGTGAAGAATGCGTGGTGGGTTCTAAGCAGGTCCTGTGGGATGGGATAACGCAAATCGTGATGTAGCGTTTGAATGGTGAAGCCTAGCTGATCAGCTAAGCGCTTGATTCCGGCCAGCACTCGTTGATCGATATCCAGAACCGTTATGAGCGTCGGACCTTGCGCTCCTTCCCTTTGTACGAGCGAGCCCAGTACCGCCAAGCCGATACTGGTGAAATCGTCGTCGCCGATAAGAGCAATGCGCCTGCCTGCCAGAACACCGTATTCCAAAGCCAACAGCGCCCGCGCCGCCACGGTTTCGGGCAAGCACTTGACCTGGTCTAAGGTGGTGTCGGCACTAGGCCGTTCAGCTAATAGTCCGCGCATCTGCTCAACCAGCAAGGGGAAGAGCGCATGACGTGCAAACCTGCCGTATGCGCTTGCCCCGTGTTCGGCAAGCGTCAGATGGAGGGCATAGATATGAACGATCTGCTGACCTAATGCGCTAAGATGAGCCCCGGTAGATCCTGCAATGAGCAACCCGGCCTTGATCATCTCTTTTCGCACCGCGGACACAGTGGGCGTAGGCAGTCTGCAGTGAGCGGCCAGTTCCCGCGAGGTCATGCCAGGTGTGTTGTAAACAGCCGCCAGAACGCGTTCCACGCCCGCACGCCCTTCTTTTAGTCGGGCAGCTACCGCCGTGTCGATCAACAGTTGCTCACAATCCACGTTCACTCCTCCTCGCGGCGCAGTAAAAATACTTGCAACGCCCCTACGCTATCCAACGCATCCATATGTAGATCGATATCATCTAAGGTGACGCCGAACTCGGCTTCCAGCGCAGTAAGCAACACCGTACCGGAGAGGGAATCCAAGCCCAAACCTTTGCCCAAAAGCGGCATATCCGGTGTGATCACGTGCTCCGGCTGACCTGATATGCGACTCAATAAAGTCAACAACTTCTGATTAATTAGCGGCATCTGCTCCGGAACCTGCAAAACATCACCCCTCTTTCCATATGATATTAGTCTTCAGGCTAATGCCCGCCCAATTCCAGCGTGAGCCATTCCGGTACCTGCAACCGTTGGGGATGTACAAGCGTGAGCCATTCGTACTCGCTATCGCGCTTTACGGCTGCATACCCGGAAAAACGCAACGACTGACGTAATGCTTGATTCGCATCAGACCGGATAGCGATTGGGATGATGATGGGAGTTGCTGTTGGCCGCGTTAGGCAATTAAGCCAGCAGAGAAAACCTTCCAACACGCCGCGTCCCTGTACCCTGCAGGACACCGCCAAGCGCGAACAGCATATGTAGGATTGGTCATTGACCGTCACGGCGTTCCAGTCCAAAGAGGCGGCGGCGATCAATCCGTAGTCTCCGAACCGGTCCCGCAGCACGGCTATGTAGTCGACTCTGCGTTCCGGACTTGCTTCCATGCCGGCCATGTCACAGTCCGGACGTGTGCTTAGCCTATGCGCTCGCAGAAATAACTCTCGGACTCGCGCCAAGTCGCCTGGACGTGCAACGTCACAGAACAACCTCATGGCGCATGAGTGTAAAAAACTTGCTCTACTGCCGGCAAGACGGGTCATAGCCTCTTTACGCTCGGCTTCGGCCTGGTACAAACGGCGCCGCTGTGCTCCCAAAGTCGACGTAACGGCGAAGCGCCGGTGCGTAGCTAAGTCTTCCAGCTGTTCCGGCGTAAAAATCAGCACATCCGGCAGCATATCCCGCACTTCCGCCCGATTAAAAGGGAGATCGTCAACAAAGGCGGCATGGCGTGCAGACAACTTGAGCTCCTGTAAGGTGCCGGCGATGGCCTGCGCCTTGCTGCCTACGCCATACTGTGCATGAACGAAGTAACGATCCAACCTATGTTGCTTTAGATGAGACAATGCTGTAGACGCCGCAGCCTGACTGACGACGCTGTTGAGAATCCCTCGTTCATCCAATATGCGAATGAGATTGCATGCCGCTTTGCCGGGGATCAGCAGGTCAGCTTCATCCTCGTCCAGCGTGCCTGGCCATAGAGTCCCGTCCAAGTCCCAAAACACTATTTTGATGGGCTCAGCAGTCATCCTCGGCCTCATTTCCCGCTAAAGTGAGTTCCATGGTCAGATGCTGCGGAACAAAGCCCCATTGTTTGTACAACAAGCGCATCGGCAAATTGTTTACATGTACCTTACCGACGACCCGCTTAACGTCTTCCTCAACTTTAATTTCCGCCAGGGCGGCGGCAAACAAGGTATCTGCCCAAGAGGCGCCGCGCAGAGTCTGCGCCAGGTAGAAACTGCGGAAGTTGGCGTACGCCTCACCGGTAAACATGTTCGTGTTTAGGGAGGCCCACAGCCAACCGAGTACCAACTCGCCGTCGGCTAATACCAACATGATGTCCTCGCCCCGCTCAAGAGCACGGCGCAATTTCTTGACGTGCTGTGCAGGATCGGTCACCGCATCGGCGCCAAAGGAGATAGCTGCTATTTCAGCTTCGAATACGGCCAGTTGTTGTAAGTCGGCTTCTGTCGCCGCACGTGTTACAATCACGCTTATCGGCCTCCCTACCGGATGAACATCATCCGGTTATCTACTCACTCTCCAGGTTTGCGTCGATTCGGGCAAACACTCGTGCCGGCGCGCCGTCACTATTCCTCAATAGTAGAGGAGCGACAACAAGATAAGCCCTTTGCGCCGGCAGCAGACGCGTTAGTCCGTATAACGCCTCCACTAAGACCACGCCTGATCCCAAGAGCGCTTGATGGCGCCTAGCCCATTCCGTAGCATGGATATTGGGAGTATCAAATCCCAACAACCGCACGCCGGCCGCGATGACGGCGTTTACGGCGCTTGCGGAGAGGCCGGGCGGATGGGTATAGTAGTCGTCTCTTCCCCAGCGTTCGTCCCAACCGGTACATATCAGCAGTCGCCTGCACGGCAGCGCTGCGGCTAAATCGGCTGCCGTGATCTCCGCATTTTTACCTCGCTGTCTGACATCCGCTAAATGCGCTGTGCCGATCAACGCATCCAGCGGTAGGCGATCCGTACCGATACCATCCGTTAGGAAATGCTTTGGTGCGTCCACGTGCGTACCAGTATGACTCCCCATACGCCACACGGAGGTCAAATATCCGTCCGGGTCGTAATCAGCCTGAGTTTGGACGGTGACATCGGGATCGCCCGGGTAGACGGGCATTCCCGCATATATCGGGCGTGTCAGATCATACCAACCGGCAGCGGACAACGTTTCTCACTCCCTTGGGACATTGGTTTCCGGCGACCGTTTAAATATGCACCTGCACCACGTCGCGATCGACTGCATCAATGGCTCGCCGCAATGTGGTTTGCAAACTCGGTTTGTCATCGGCAACCCGGATCATCTGACGCAATAGGTCGATGACCTGACGACAGAGCGCGACCATGTCGCCTGCTTGCAGGGGAGCGTCCTGTAACACAGCCGTCAGCTCCTCTCCATCCGCCCACATGGTCACAACCTTCGCCACAGGAGAAAACACTTGCACTTCGGAGCCCAGGTCCACCTCCGCTTGACGTTCCAAGCGATCTTTGAGCATATCCAGCTCGGCTATCCATGGTTGCGCAGATAGTGCAAAGCCCTCCGTAATGCCTCTATCGTAAACGATCGCGGCTGCTAGGCCGGCGATATGCGACTCGCTCAGTTGCGGGAGCATCTCGGAGTAAAGTAACTCGGCAACCAACAACTCTTTAACATATAGAGCGCGCAATGCCGCCCCTTTGGTTGTCAACCGCTCATCCTTAATGAAACCTAACGCTGTTAATACCCGCTTTTTCTCCAGGTACTCGGCGAATAGTCGCTCTGCAGCTGCGCTGTGACCGGAGTCATCACTATTCAGCTCCTCCTGAAAAGCCGCTAAAGAACGGCGATACAGCGTATACACTTCATCATCAGTATAACGCGCGCACAAATTAGCCGCCATATTATAAGAAATGCTTAGACGACTGTTTATGGGCTCCAGTTTAGCATCTTCCCAATCGGGCAACGGAGTGCGGGCCAGACTGGTGAAATCTACCAACGAAATAACCGTACCCTGACGGTCTGCGCCGCGTCGTCCGGCTCTCCCGGCCATTTGAAAGTACTCCTGATAGGTGAGCGGACGATATCCGCCACCGTCCCACTTATGCAAAGTATCGAAGCAGACGCTGCGCACGGGCATATTCACACCGACGGCGAAGGTTTCCGTAGCGTAAACTACACGTAGTACTTTACGTTCCAACAAAACCTCCACTATACGTTTCACCGCAGGGAGCAATCCGGCGTGATGGATGGCGATACCTTGTCGCCACTGCTCCTCCATCGCGTCAATCTCCGGTATCTGCGATCTGTTGAGGTGGAGCTCTTCCAAAGTGCGTTTTACGGCGATTCGTACGATTTCTCGTTCTTTGCCGCTGAGGAAATTGCTCCGCCGTGCCAGCTCGGTCGCTTTCTGCTGACAAAGACGCCGGCTGAATACAAAGTATATGCAGGGAAACAGCCGATTGCTCGCCACGTAGCTGATCACGTCCAAGTGGCTGGTTCTCTCACGGTACCCGCGTACCCGCGGCGCATTCCACACCTCTGCGAAATCCAATGCGCCCGCTTTCGTGTCGAGGTCGTCGTGTCCCGGCATCACGGCGTTCACATATGAGCGCAACAATGACTCGCGAGGAACGGCCTGACAGACTTGGTTGAAGTACAGGTGCACCAAAGGTACCGCACGTTCGTGATGCTCTATTACGGCTGTCGGATCCTGATGTACGTATTCAATCCAAGCGCCGATCTGCTTTGCATTGGGAATGGTGGCGGAGAGCCCCAGCAAGCGCATGCCCGGGGACATCAACATGATGGCTTCTTCCCATACCGCACCGCGTTCTTCATGGTCCAGATAGTGTATCTCGTCAAAAATGACCCAAGCGACATCCTTAAGTCCGGCCGCGCCTTGCAACAGCATGTTGCGGAAGATCTCGGTTGTCATCACGACTACCGGAGCATCCGGATTTATCGAAATATCGCCGGTCATGATACCGACGCGACCTTTACCGAAGCTCTGCTTAAAGTTCCGGTACTTCTGACTTACCAACGCCTTGATCGGTCCGGTGTAAACAATCCGTTGCTCCTGCTGCAGACACATATCCACCAGATAATCGGCAATCAACGTTTTACCTGTTCCTGTGGGTGCGGCTACCAATGTCGACGTGCCTTGACGTAATCGCATGATGGCTTGCGCCTGGAAATCATCTAATACCAACCCGCGGAACTTATATGGATACGGCGCGAGGGCATTGCGTTTCCGTCTGCCTCTGCCCTGCTTACCCATTACCTTGCCCCTTTGATCTCATTACTCTTTACTCTAGTATGCCATGACTACCGCCTGTTAGCTACCTGCTGCATCACAACACGCTCTATGGCCCATGACGGGCGGACGGAAGGGAGGTCCGGCATCCGGTTCCCTTCATTGCTGCTACGTTTCGTTTATGGGACCGTCTAAACCTGCTGCTGCCGGAAATGTTGCCATCAGGCTTGACAAGGGAACACATGTGCTATATACTCGAATCAAACACTTGTTCTGTTTATACTCCGCCCCTTCACCAGGCATTGCTCGAATGCAAACCATATGTATCAGATACTAAGATGCGCCAAATAAGGGTGTGCAGAGCCACCCGACTAAGGAGGATCTCCGTGAACTCCACAACCGTGTTTCATCAAAGCCCCCAGCTCGATCCTCGCCCCGATCTCAATTGCGACTCCAACCTATGGCAATGCGTATTGCAAGTTGCTCTACAAGCAGATCCTTACAAAGATACACCTAAGAGCATTTTCGGTTTATTGCATGGTTTGCGTTGCGGCGGCGCTACACTGGAGCTAAGCGAACAGGGCAAACTGCGTCTGAACTACGGTGCGCTCATTGATGGCGGTATCTGGTCTAATCGGGAGCTGCGCAGTATTTGGCTCCTCCCGGCGGCAACCGGTATCAAACAGGTTTTCCACCTGGTTGAACAGCAGCTTCCCGGCACATTTTCCCAGACGGCGTTACTCCCCACTGCAGTCGGCCTATAGAGTCCTTTTGACGATGCCCACCAGGGAAAAGTAGGAGGTATTTCGCGGTTGCCCCTGCACATAAGCTGATTTTGTGGTAGCAGGATTGCAGTCCTCGCCGTAAGCTGTGTACTACGACTATTTGGTATACAGGTTGGTCAAGCGTCAGGCGAGGAGGATTACGTTGGCTGAGAAGACACGTAAGAAGTCATCCGCGCTGCGAAACAGGGTTAAAAACAGTGGTTTTGAAGAGAGATTAAGGGGTTGGCTCTCCGAAGGAGTACGCATCATCTCAGCGGAAGCTGGGCATTTAGTGCATTCCGGCACATCCGCCGCCGTACTGGATGGTTCCAATGCATTTATAACGCAGACAGTAACCGCGGGTAAAGGCGCCCGCTTACAGTTTATGGCGCATCTACGCGGAGTAGCCGATCTGGCGAACAGTCCGATAGTCATCCGGCTACGGTGGGTGGATGCTACCGGCAGTTATTTGGGAACGGGGTTAGAGATATATATTCCACAAAGACAACTTACCACGCATGCTTGGACCACCTTATGGAACGTGACCAATGCGGCGCCTGCCGGAACCGCGGGGCTTAATGTGCGCCTGGATGCGCCTTATTCAGCCGGCGAAGCAGCCGTGGTGATCGATGACCTGATCATCATCTAATCTCGGTACTACTTATTGAGGCCTTACAACCGTTTACGCACGCTCAAGCGATAGGAAGTAAGCCGTTGCCGGGCATGCAGCGCCTCAATGCTCATATTTCTCTCCTGTTCCCGCCGGGCAGGTTTATAAATACTCAGTGCGCCTAATGATCTGAGTAGTGTGACTGAAACGAAAGCCGCGACCAGACCCCATCGGTCCAAAATAAAGGTGCCGCTTGAGGGTGCGAGAAAAGCCCCCATCTGCGATACTACATTAAACAAGGACACGAGTACGGAACGCTGTGCAGGCGATCCCAGGTTAATAAGACCATTAAAAGTACTAATGGCATAACCGCCGAAGGCCAAGCCGCCCATACCTTGCATCACCACGAGAAACGGCATGCGCGGTATCAATAAGTACGCGCTCATCTGTACAGTGAGGATCGTCATGGAAATGAGCGCTACGATATGATTACCGATGCGGTCGCTCAACCGTCCCCAATAGCGTGACGATATTACTTGGCAGATCAGGAAGGTCGCGGTCAGCAGTCCGATCGCGCTTTTGGAGTAATGGAGGTATTCAACGAAGTAGATGTTGATTATCGGCGTAGCCATGTGGTATCCAATATTGAATAAGAAAACAGGTAATGCCAAACCCCAAAAGGCGGCCTTGACGTCACTCTGCAACACTTGACGCAGGCGCAACTGCGTTGCAGGGACCTTCTCGCCGCCTTGTTCAACCATAGGTGATGCGGGTAGCCGCAACTTGGCAATGAATGATGATGCAATAAAACCGACGATCGCCGCCGCAGAGAACATCAACATGTAGTTCAAAGGATATGGCAGAAGGTCCAAACCTCGTCCGGTTAGTATGGTAGCAATAACGCCGGCGCTGCCTGTGAACACCAGACGGGTACCGAAAACCGCACCTCGGTGTTGCTGGGGAAATACCTCACTCACCATCGCAGTCCACCAGGTAGATGCCAGAGCGGCTGCCGTGGCTGCCAGCGAGTAGGTTGCCGTTACCCACCAAACGCGTATGCTCATGGGCAGTAGCGGCGCGAGCGCCATCAAAACGACGAACACCCGATGCAGCGCCGATACCACCATTGTCGGCCGTTGTGGGTGACGGCGAACTATATAGCGGCTACCCGCCAGAATGGTCAAGGCGGTTACCAGAAAAGGTAAGGAAATAAGCAGACCTACTTGACTGTTGGATGCGCCTAAATCCAGAGCATAAACAACGACAAAACCGGCAACGGCCTGAACTGAAGCAACGGCCAGACAACCCTCAATCGTACAATACCGGTAGTTCCAATGCTGGTCTTCGGTCTCCAAGGGTACTGCCGGCCACCGATGAATATCGTTTCGCACCCGCACGGCCTGCCTCCACATGAGCTTCTTCAGAACACATCATGCGAACAATATAGCAGACAGTACGACTGGTGTCCACGAGCTGACGGCTACGAAAACCGACAGGTGTACCCCACTGAGACACAGAGAAAAAGGGGCGCATCACGGAAGGCCGACGCACCCCAGGTTGAACTACTGAAGCGGCAAAACCGCAAAGTTATTTTATGCAATCAAGTAATGCGGCGGCTGCCGGATCTAAAATGACGGTCACATTGTTATGCGTCTGCAATACTGAAGCAGGCACCTGTGGTGTCACTTCCCCTTCTAAAGCGGCTTTTATCGCCTGTTCCTTCTGCTCACCGGAAGCCAGCAGCATGATCTCCCGCGCCGCCATGATGTCGGCCACGCCCATGGTGACGGCTTGACGCGGCACCTGCTCCTTGCTCGTAAAGAAGCGTGAATTGGCCTCTATGGTTGATTCAGCCAACTGCACCACGTGGGTGCGGCTGGAGAACGGGGTACCCGGCTCGTTAAAACCAATATGACCGTTGCCGCCTAAACCTAACACCTGTAGGTCCACCGGACCGTATGTAGCCAAAAGCTGCGCATAGTTCTCCGCTTCTTTGCTCAAATCGGTGTTTGTGCCTGAAGGTATGTGGATGTTTTCCGGCTTAACGTTCACATGCCGAAAGAGATTCTCCTCCATGAAGTAACGATACGATTGAGGATGCTCGGGTGGAAGGCCGACATATTCATCCAAATTGAACGTACGCACCTGCGAGAAATCAATGCGTCCCGATTTATAACGTGCAATCAGCTCTTTATACAGACCGATAGGCGAACTACCGGTAGCTAATCCCAATACGGCCGCAGGTTTGGCCTGCAACACACGACATACGCAGTCCGCCGCGAACTGCGCGTATTCTTGGCTATCATCGATGACAGCCACACGTAGGCTAGGGTTTACCTGCCATTGCTTGATCACCATAATCAACCTCCGCATCCCAATTCGAGGATTTACATCCCCATAATGTTGTAGCCACAGTCTACATGCAACACTTCACCGGTAATCGCGGAAGACATGTCGGATAACATGAATATAGCGGCATTACTCAACTCCGACATCTCCACATTGCGGCGTAGCGGAGCACGTTCCGCGGCCAACTTCCGCATTTGGAGAAAACCGGACACGCCTCGAGCCGCCAAGGTGTTCATTGCACCTGCGGAGATAGCATTAACCCGAATACCGGATGGACCTAAGTCGGACGCCAGATAACGCATGCCGGCTTCCAGGGAGGCCTTTGCTACACCCATCAAGTTGTAACCTGGAATGACTTTCTCTGCGCCGAAATAGGTCAGAGCCAAAATGCTCCCGCCGTCTTTCATCAGCGGCGTCGCGCTACGAGCCAAGTGTACCAGCGAATAAGCGCTGATATCATGCGCAATGCCGAAACCTTCCCGCGACGTGTTCACGAAGGTATTCTCCAAGTCAGCGGCAGGCGCATAAGCCACACTGTGCAAAAGAAAGTCCAGCTTGCCGTGTTCACGCTCGATTTCCGCCATCACCGCAGCGATGTCTTCATCTTTGGTCACATCACACGGGAGCACTAAAGAACCGGGGAGAGTATCGGTCAATTCCCGTACGTTTTTTTCCATACGTTCTTGGTATGTGAATACCAACTGAGCGCCGGCGGCCGCTGCCGCTTGCGCTATGCCCCAGGCAATACTCCGCTTATTTGCCACACCTACGATCAGGCCGATCTTGTTCTCAAGCAATTTCGTCATTAACACACCTCTAAACCCTGTTAAGTCTGCCAGGCGCATGTTCTGCGTTAAATGCGCGAGCGCTTACGCAAATGCCGCACTGGTTCGGGTACCTCGACACCTATTATACTGTATTCTGAGCGACAACACACAGGTTGCGTTATTTACGCTGCTTCTGATAGGATTTCGTAGACAGTATCAAGCAATGACCACAGAATTGCTTTGGCTAAAGATAGCTATGTGAGGGGCGTATTGCTTGTCATATTTCTTCATCGTCAATCCCGTATCTGGGCGTGGTAAGACCGCCCGAGCTTGGGAGCAGCTGAAAGTCATGCTGAAGGCGGAAAATGTACCGTTCTCCTATGCCCTGACGCAGGCGCCCGGTCATGCCGCGGAGTTGGCAAAAGAAGCAGTGGAGAAAGGGTTTACCTCATGCATCGGCGTCGGCGGCGATGGTACGCTGCATGAGATGTTGCCGGCATTAGTTGGTACGCAAACGGCATTAGGCTGCATCCCGACCGGCACCGGTAACGACTTCGCACGCGCATTGGGGATTCCTAAAGAAATGCCGGCTCAACTCAGCTGGCTTAAAGAGGCATCTCGCGTTCAGATCGATGTGCCCTATCTGAATGACACACCTTATCTAAATGTCGCAGGCATTGGATTCGATGCCGTTGTTGCCGAGACGGTGAACCGACGTTTTCGCTCGCTCCGCGGACTACTCCCTTACTTATTGGGAGTATTTACCACCCTCATCAGCTATAAAAACACGCCTGTAACCATCCACCTTGATGGTCGGCCTCCCATGCAGCAGAAAGTGTTCCTTATCGCCGTAGGGAACATGCAATACTATGGCGGCGGCTTTCGCATCTGTCCACAAGCCGTGCCCAATGACGGCCTGCTGGATTTTTGCATCGCAGGTGACATATCCAAAACCGGGACGCTTAGTATGCTGCCGAAAACGTTGAAAGGCGAGCATTTAGCTCATCCGCAATGCCGGTATCTCCAAGCCAAAGAAGCATTCATCGACGGACCGCCTTTACCGATGCAAGCCGATGGTCAGAACATCGGCTCCCTTCCGGCCGTTTTCAGGGTAGCGCCCGGCGCGTTGTGGATACTCACTCCGCATGGATCTTTATAACGCCTGTCGACCGCCTAAGTGTGCTATACTGTAAGCCATATGCGGCGGTTGCCAGGTCCTTAATGTCGCCTCGCAGATACAACCGCACCAGTGAAAGAAGGCTGCCATTTGTCTCTTCCGCCCAATTCAGATGTTACGGCGACTCGCTTGCAAGCTCCACCTTTTGCAGCCGCCTCCATTAAAGCGGTGATCTGTTTTCTGGGGCTGAATGTTTTGGCACTGGGATTAGCCATATGCGTCAGCACCCCATGGGGTACGCAACCATGGGATGTATTTCATTTAGGCATCACACTGCATACCGGGCTCACCCTAGGAAGAGTCTCTCAGATCATGGGTGGTTTGGTCGTCTTAATCACCCTACTCTTGCGCGGCAAAGGGATTACGATCGTCACCCTTGCAAACATCTTGTACATCGGGTTTTTGCTGGATAAGCTCCTGCCGTTCATACCCCATGTGCGGGGGCTGACCGGTCTATTCTACCTGGAACTCGGCGTGATCATCACCAGTATCGGTACGGCTATGTATCTCGCCCCAAACTGGGGGGCGGGTCCGCGCGACTCTCTCATGCTCGTATTGTCCCAACGCCTACGCGCTCCTATCGGCGCCATGCGCGTAGCGATAGATATCAGCGTCGTTGTTATGGGCTGGTTACTTGGAGGACCGGTTGGTATAGGCACTTTGTTGGCAGCCGTCACTACGGGGCCATGGACCCAGTATTTTCTTCGCCTCATCACAAACATGCAACAGCGTTTGCTGGGTAAGCAATGATGCAAGGAAGCATCTATACACAGTCCCCGCATGCGCAAGCGCCGACTCAGCGCTTGTCCTCCTCGCTTTGCTCCGAACCGGTCTCCTGGTCGGTTTGTGATGGCTTTTCGGCAATCATAACCCTACGCAACACGTAGTCGGAGATTTGCGGCAAAGCTTGGGCTAATGCGGCTGCAATACGATCGGGCCGCCTTACCCATACCCGTGTTTTATGCGTAACCATGGCGGTAACAACCGCCTGGGCAACTTGCTCGGGAGTACTGCGGGTCACCCGCTTGTCTACCATTGCTTCACTCCCGATCGCCCTTTCACGGAACTCCGTTTGCGTAGATCCCGGGTACACGGTCACTACCCGGATGCCCTGATCGGCTAATTCCAACCGGAGAGCATCAGACAAAGCGCCAAGAGCAAACTTGGTGGCGCTATAACCTCCCATACGCGGGCTGGAAACCTTACCGGCAATAGAAGATATGTTTATGATTACTCCCCCGGGGCGCAACAGGCGCGCCGCCTCCTGCATTACATACAGAGCACCTTGTACGTTCACCGCCCAAAGTTCGTTCCATTGCCCGATGTCCATCTCTGCAACCGGTACGTACATACCTTTGCCCGCATTATTCACAACCACATCCAAATTGCCCAGTTGCTTGAAAGCGGCTTGAAATGCCGCTTTCACGTCATCTTGACAGGTAACGTCCGCGGAAAAGGCCACCGCCTTTTCTATGCCGAGTTCCCGTACCAATTGCTCCAAGCGGTCGGCGCGTCGTGCGACCAACAGCACGCGTGCGCCCTGCTCCACGCACAGACGAGCCGTAGCCGCGCCGATGCCGCTTGAGGCGCCTGTAATGAGTACGACCTTGTCCTTTAACATGATCTCACCAACATTCATACTAAAATTGGAGGATTGCCGAGCTCAACCTAGAATACTGCAGCTTATGACGAACAACCTGCGTATATCCATTTTCATTGCTGCTACCGCCGCATATTGGGGCTCATTATATACATATGTGCCATTACTGTCGCCCTACGCGGAGCATTTAGGCGCCGGCCTTACCATGGTGGGTTTCATAGTTAGCGCCTATGGTTTCAGCCAGTTGTTGCTGCGCGTTCCTATCGGCATTCTCTCCGATAAACTGGGTAAACGACGCATGTTTATGATTCTCGGCGGCGTCTCTTCGTTACTGGCCGCACTAGGGATCGCCTTCACGACAAGCCCGGCGTACCTACTCGTATTTCGCGCGCTTTCCGGCGTTGCCGCCAGTATGTGGGTCGCATACACCGTGCTTTTTGCCAGTTACTTCCCGGCAGGTAAAACCGCCAACTCAATGGGTATTATGCTGGCCGTTTCTTCCTCGGCGCAACTGTTGGCATCATGGGGCGGAAGCTGGTTGGCGGAGTTGTACGGCTGGCATGCGGCATTCCAAGCAGCTGTCGTTTTAGCCGCACTGGCAGTGGCTCTGGCGAGCTTGGTGACAGACAACTCAGCGCCCAGGCAACAGACGCTCCGATTCTCAGAGCTGCTCGGCATGGGTAAGTCTCCACAATTACTTATGGTGAGCATATTGGCCGCCTTCAGCCAATACCTTCAGTTTGCCACCGTGCATGGGTTCACACCCAGCTTTGCTACCGACGTGCTAGGCGCGACAAAATCCCAACTCGGTCTGCTTACGCTGGTATCTACTATACCGACGGCCATCGCCTCGTTGTTAGGAGGAACATGGCTCACCAAGCATCTGCCTGAAAAGCTGTTGGTCATAGGCGGCTTCATCTTAGCCGGCGCAGCCGCCTTGATCATCCCGATGACATCATCAATGCCCATCCTCTATGTTACGCAAGTCATTGGCGGCGTGGGACGCGGTATTCTCTTCCCTGTGCTTATGGCACGCAGCATACAGACCGTGGCTCCGGAACGAAAGGCTACAGCCATGGGGTTCTTCCAATCCATTTACGCTCTAGGTATGACGGTGGGGCCCGCCGTCTCCGGCATACTGGGACAGATTTGGGGTATTCAAAGCGTATTCATCAGTGCCGGCTGCATTGGCCTCATAGCCGCCTTATTAGCAACCAGGGCGTTACGAAAATCCAAACCTGCACCGAAAGCCGCGACCGTAACGCACTAACGCAAGTACCTAGTTATAGCGCCGGCGCGGTTCGCCGACCACCTTAGGCCTCGGCAAAGACGAGCAGTGCTGCGTGCAGTCAGCCATATAAATTCCCAAGGCGTTCATAAATTCCGGCCATTTGCGCCAGGATGCCTTGACACGCCATACCTATGTGCTCCCACCAGGGTTCATCGCCCTTAATCGCATGCATACCGTGCTTCTCGTAGCGCAGGCAATCGATCTTTGCGTCCTCCGCATCCATATATACCTCGGTGATGACTCTACCGTCATTACCGAAGTACTCGTCGGCAGTCTGCTTCATGCTGCGGGCAACGCTGCTGACCACTTCAGAACTGACGGACAGGCCGCTGAAATGCATGTGGAATTCAATATGTACGGCAATCTGGTTGTCCTCAAGGTCATAATCCGCCTCGCCGGACATATCCGGCTCTGTGGGGTCGATGTACTCCTCCAAGAGGACCTGGTTCTCTGCCGCCCACTCAAAGGTGATCTTACCCCAAACCGCCGGACCGTCGATGGCCGGGAACATCAGGATGGAGCACTCTCGCAGCAGGCTGGTAAGGACAACCGTCTCTTCCACCGAGACTTTCAGGCCTGTCTCTCGTATGACTGCCATAAGTCGATTGCGAATGATGCCGTAATCAAGCACGTGCATGTTTAGTTCACCTTACTCTTACTGTTATGTATTTGGAGCGCTAAGCCCTACCAAGGTTGAGAGACTTAGCGCTTTCATCACGGTGCATCAAGTCGTTTTTAGCCACAACGTAGTGTCTAAAATCATTCCGCATACTCAAGCCCATTCCTGCCTGACCATCCATTTTGCCCTATCTTGCCCCACACGGATCAACAATGCAGCAGTTCGACCATAAAGCGCCCTGTTAAGAAGCGACCCCACGCTCCAGCGTCGAGCCTAAAGTGATAATTGCGCCGCCGCATGTTCCAACTGAATTAGACCATGCCCTGCCGCATCCGCCGTATAACCCGGCAATGGTCGACATGTCTCTTGCAGCGTCGCTTGTAGATCAGCCGGCTTGCCGCCTTGGCCGGCAGCCGCGACTAAGGACCACAATAATGCTGCTCCTCCCGCTACGTGAGGTGCCGCCATCGATGTTCCGCTTAACACACGGGTCGTACCCCCCAACCATGTTGATGTGATCGCCTGCCCAGGAGCGACCACATCCACCTGAGGTCCTCTACTGGAGAAGTTGGCTATGCGATCATTCTGTGTTGAGGCGCCCACGGCTAGTGTTTCCGACCAGTATGCCGGATAAGCCACAGTATTTTGCCGCGGACCGTCATTACCTGCCGCAGCGGCAATGAACACTCCTGCCGCCGCCAGCGCCAGAATGGCCGCCCGCATACTTTCCGTTCCCTGTGGAGCGCCTAGACTCAAATTGATAATCGGGATGTTCTGCTGCAAGCACCAGTTTAGACCATCCACCACGTCTGATAAGCTGCCGGCGCCAAAGGCGTCGAGCACTTTCACAGGCACAATATCGGCTTCAGGCGCCACACCGGACCCATCCGCCCATGTTCCTCCCACAATACCCGCTACGTGCGTACCATGTCCATTGTCATCCTGAGGCGGCGCCTGTGGGTTGATCACATTGTAACCAGGCAAGATATGAGGCAAATCGGGATTGGCCAAATCGACGCCCGTGTCCACCACGGCGACTTGAATACCCCGACCTTGCGTTCTAGGCCAAAGAGCAGGCGCCTGAATGGCCGTCAGATTCCATGTGGGTGCCGGCGTGCTCGTTTCTACGCCTTGTGCGAGGGCATAAACGCGAATATCTTGTTCGTCCCAGGTACCGGTGCGCAATGAGCGAACGGTCGCCTTATCGGCGGGAATAATATAACAGACGCCACAGATCAACGGTAACCATTTGATGACATGCCCGCCTTGCCTTTCTACCCATACAACGAACTCCACTAGTTCATCCGGATCCATCCCGCCCGCAATACGTCGTGCGGTCCGCATTGTATAGCCTCCTCAAAGAGCATAGATTCAGGAGCTGTCGCTGCGCTATCCCCATCCACCGCGTTACGCCAGCTCCTCTTGTATCACGATGGTTAAATGTACGCGAGAGGATCGCATGATGTTCTAGTGAACTTACTTTGCTCTATTCATGTAAATGTGGGATAGTATCCATAGGAGTACGGCGCGCGACACTCAGAAACAGAGAGGAAAATCTGCTTCTGAGAGCACTTCTGCATTACTAAAGCAGGAGGCGACGCCTGCTCTGGCGTAACTCTTCTCCGGTACCCGTTTACCACGGCACCGCCGGGGTGGGACCATGGAGGTGTAATGCATTGCCTTATCATGTAGTGATAGTCGGAGGCGGACCAGCAGGGCTTTTAGCTGCCATAGCAGCCGCGCAGCACGGAGCCGAGGTGACGCTTCTTGAGCGGAATAATCAACTAGGAACCAAGCTTCTGATGTCTGGAGGCGGTCGGTGTAACATTACCAATGCAGGCAGTATAGATCACCTAGTGCAGTCTTTTCCGAGCAATGGGCGTTTCCTGTACAGCGCATTTCAGGCGTTCTCCAACCGCGATATGCTCGATCTGCTGGCAGAAGAAGGTGTGCTCACCAAAGAGGAAGATCGCGGTCGCATTTTCCCCGTCAGCGGCGATGCACGTGACGTGTTGGCAGCTTTGGAAAGACGCGCCGTAGGACTTGGCGTACGGATTTGCCTGAACACACGGGTTGCACAGATCGTCAAAAAGCCCGGTTTGGTAGCGCCGGGCTGGCAAGGTTTTTCTCTGAGAACAGAGGACGGTACGGAGTATCTTGCCGACCGTATCGTACTCTGTACAGGCGGCGTCACCTATCCTTCAACGGGTTCCACAGGTGATGGCTACGCTTGGGTTAAGCAATTCGGGCACACCATGGTCAAACCTAGGCCTGCCGTTGTTGCTTTAGAAACCGTAGAGGATTGGCCGCAGCGAGTACAGGGCGTTGCGCTCCGCGGCGCCGAGGTGTTGGTCTATGTCAATAACAAAGTGGTCACGCGTTACCATGAAGATGTGCTGTTCACGCACTTTGGGGTATCGGGGCCGGCCATCCTGAATGTCAGTCATCATGCCGTACAGGCCCTTGAGCAACACCCGGGCGAGGTGGAATTGGGCATTCGCACCGACAGCGATCTGCGTGTCGACGATTGGGAAGCACGTCTGCAAATGGCCTTGCGGGAACACCCCCGTCAACTGCTGAAAAGTCTGGTAGCCCGTTGGTGGCCCGCCTCTTTGGCCGAAGCGCTCCTGGAAGTACACGGTATCCCACCTGAAGTTATGGCCAATCAAGTAACCAGGCACCATCGCAGCCGGACTGCAGAACTGCTGGATGAGTTCAGACTGACTCTAAAGCAGGCGCGTCCGATGGAATCCGCAATGGTCACCGCCGGAGGCGTGGATGTTAAGGAAATTGACCCGCGGAGCATGCGTTCCTTGAAAACAGTCGGTCTGTATATTGCAGGCGAATTACTGGATGTTGACGGCGTGAGCGGCGGATATAACCTGCAGAGCGCTTATTCAACGGGTTTTGTCGCCGGTAAGTCTGCGGCAACTGATCCGGCCGAGGAATAGAATCGACGTTCCGCTCTGTGGGATTTGCTCCCAAAAGGCATGTCAAAGCGCGTACTATTCCTTTCGTGAAATCTCAGCCGCTGCGGCACTGGCCAGTTCGTCGCAGCGGTTATTCCATTGATTGTCCGCATGACCTTTCACCTTGATCCAGGTCACTTGATGTCGCTTGGCCACATCAAGCAACGCCTGCCACAGTTCTCGATTCTCCACGGGTTTTTTGGCTGCCGTGCGCCACCCGTTGCGCTGCCAGTTGTCAAGCCAATTTTGGTTGAACGCATTGACCAGGTAGGCGCTGTCGCTGTGTAATCGCACCTTACAAGGTCGTTTCAGCGCTCTCAACGCCTCCAACGCCGCCTGCAACTCCATCCGCTGATTGGTGGTGTGTCTATCACCACCTGAGAGCTCCTTATAATGCTTGCCATACTGTAATACCGCCCCCCAACCGCCTGGTCCGGGATTACCGCTACATGCTCCGTCCGTATAAATGATAACCTCAGGTAACTCCGTCACCGTATCTCTCCTCTGGTGTGAGCCGGAAGGCAGCCCTCCGACGCCGGATATGAAGACAAGCTATAGTTATTTCTGGAAAGGTCGCCTACATCCTGTCAAGAGCGACGTTATAGGATGTGCAATACACCTGCCGCCCCGATGGTCGACTCATCCCTCTACGGAAGTGCTAAACGGTTAATTCGCATGATGCCCAGGCCTGGTCGTGAAGACGCTTTTATCCCATCTGCGACAGATACGTAGATAAATGCTTAGACAAGAGTAACGAGGTTACCAGCATCAGCGCGGCCATCGATTATTTTTTGTTTTATGCAGGAATCTAGTTATAGGGATCTAACCGTTACACTAGATTCACCAATCCATTCTCAAAGGGGCGAAACGATGAAAAAGCAACAGCTGTTCGTAAGTGTACTGGTGATGGTCTTACTCGTTGCGTTGCCTGCAGCTGCCCAAAGGACTTTGCAGATTTACGGTCCGGTTGGCGGCGCAGGCCGGACGGCAGCTTTCAGGGACTTTATCATTCCAAAGTTCCAGGAAATCCACCCTGATGTCGAGATCCAACTGATCCAAAGCAACTCCAGTTCCGAAAAGCTGAAGGTTCTTATTGCCGCAGGTACGCCTCCGGATATCGCGGTTGTTCCTCAGGCGGACTTCGGCATGATGGCTCGGGGCTTATATCTGGAAATGGCGCCTTTCATCGAGAAGTACGACTTCAATATGAAGAATATTCCCACTGAAGCCATTAAACAGTTCACTTTAAACGGCGTACTCTATGCGCTGCCTTTTGACGGTTTGGGCATCAATATCGACTCGCTGTATATCAACCTAGATCTGTTCCGTGCCGCTGGTTTAACCACTCCCAAGATCAACTATGACGATCCGTATTCCGGTTGGTCGTATGACCAGCTCCGGCAAACTGCCAAACGTCTTACCAGAGACAATAACGGTGACGGCGTGATGGACCAGTGGGGTTATGCGCCCTCTCAAGGCAATGGCAACTGGTTCCGACTCATATGGAGCTTCGGCGGCAACGTCGTCGAGGAAACGCCTGTTCTGCGGTCTGTAGTCAATAGCGCTGAAGTAATTGAGGCATTCCAATGGATGCGCGACATGAAGTTCACGGAACAGGTGACTGCGGCTATGGCTCAGTTCCCCCAAGGCAGAGTGGGCATCTTGGAACAACCTCTGGCCTACTCATCGAACCAGTTGGCTACAGTAACCTTCGACTGGACTCTAACCGCTCCACCTTACGGCAAAGGCGGACGTTGGGGTATTGCTCTCAATAACCCTATGGGCATAATGGCCACTTCCAAGAATAAGGACCTAGCTTTTGAATTTATGCAGTTTTGGCTTTCCGACGAAGTGCAGATCTATTTGTCTGAGCGAGCCGTCGCTCCGCCGCAAACCTACTCTGCAGCATCAAGAGCCAACTTCATCTACACGGACAAACCGCCTTACGACCGGAGTCCCTTCGTATTCGGCCGCAGCAGGTCCATGCCGGTTTGGTTGGAACAGTGGCCGGAGATACTCGCCGCCTTTAGGCCTGAAGTAGATACCGTGTGGACAAAGCCGGACGTACCGCTCCGCACCATAACCGAGCGTCTGCATAATCAGCTCACCTTAATCATTGAGGGAAAAATCTAACCTCAGTATTGCCTCTAGCGGTGCAAGACGACGTTGTGTGAAACAACGTCGTCTTTTTTGCTTCTCTACCGCGCAAACAACCTATTGACAAGGGCAATATCTTGGCGCAGTAAAGGCTCTACGGCATCCCCCGCCAAATCACCTTTACCCGCCGGATTGCTGTACTCCGCGCAAAGACAGATGGGTCCCGTAAACCCTCTCGACCTAAGGTCCGCGATCGTGCCGCCCCAGGAGGCATACCCTTCTTCCCCGGTTGTCCAATAAATGGACCAACTGGCGGCGCCGTCCGCATCAATACCTACTTGCTTGCGGACGACATTTTTTAGGTTCAACATGCATAAGCGCGGCCAAGCGATATCTATGGCCATCACTTCGGGCTCACCTGCCAGGGCGCAATGGGCCACATCCAAAACGATACCAACATGCTTCGGTTCAAACTCGCGCATGACGTCGAGAGAACCGATCGCGCTGCCGATGAAAAACCCACAATGATTTTGCAGCCCGATCGTAACCATATGTTTCTCCAGCGCAGGTACTAAGGCGGCGTACGTGCGTCGAATCTTCTCGACAGACGCCTGGTAACCTATCTTCATGTCGATTCTCTCACATACTCGGATCAGAGGAATACCGGCATCGCCGCAAGCCGACACCATTTCCCGCGTGGTTGATCCGGCAACGCTGTATATCCGGAGACCATACGACTCGAGTGTCTTGACAGCCTGAGGCAAGGCTTGCGCCATGTTTTCCGGGTTGACCGGATAGCCGGGGCGCACCGGCAGTTCCAAACCATCTACTCCAAGGCGAACCAGTTTCTCAGCCAGTTCCGACAGGCTACACTGCCAGGGTTTCGTAAATACGATGATGGGGTTCAACGGCATAGCCTCCTATTCTCGCTATGTTCAAGCAGGTTGTTTCATCCGAACACCGAAATGAAAAAAGCAGTCGTTATCCGGCTAGCGAACCGAAATGCACTCCCAGTACGGCATTCCATGACGCTGCGACTTCACTTCACTTCTTAGGAGGTGCGCATCTTGACTCAATCAACCAATAACGCCTCCCCCGTCGGTCTCACTTTAGCCATGAAACCTCAAGAGTCTTTTGCCGAGACGGTTGGACGCTATCTTTCCATGGATAGCAGGGTGGTAGAAATACCGTATCGCCTGCCATTTGCAGGAACGTCCTGCAGGCTGTCCGATCTCAGCGGTCGAGCGCTGCGCCAAATTAAAGCCCAAACGGCTAGGTTTGACCGCCTGAGCTTCCATGCGCCTCTCGGCAACACACTGCTTACTAATCCGGAAATTCAGCGCGCCATCCTAACCTCATTACGACAAGCCGTACAAGAAGCGGCATTAATAGGCGCTCAAGCCATCGCGCTGCATATAGAGCCTATGTATCCCAATTTGGCATTCAGTGAACACATCCTGTACAAAAGCGCCGAAATCCTGCGCGACTTAGCGGAGTACGCCGCTTGTTACGGTGTGCAGCTCGGTTTAGAGACGGAATATCCCTACACCTTGACTGATTTCTTAGGCTTGATCGATGCGGTAGACCACACCCATTTCGGCGCTACCGTGGATGTAGGTCATCTCTATGATCGACGAGTACCTCACCACACCTATATAGATAGAGATCTACTCCGCTCCGCAGCCGGACCGGCTGCCTACAACTCTCTGTTACAAGAGCTTACCGCTGCGCTGTTGCAACGCGACAAGCTCTTCCATGTCCATATTCATCAACAAAGGGTGGAAGCCCTGGGTGACGACTGGACCTATAGCCCATCCGATCACTTTACTTTAGACAAAGGATTTATCGCAATTCCTCGTTTCCTCCAACAGTTGCGACACGGCGGCTATGGCGGCATCATCATCTGCGAGGTTGTTCGAGGCAACAACTATCCCCAAGAACCCGTCATCACTGATGCAGAGAAACTGGCCTCGTTGCGTTTAGCGCAAAAATGGTGGAACGAAGCCAAACCGGAACCCACGGAATGCACCTCGCTTTGCTGACGGTAAAAGCTATAACGGTTCGCGACAAGCATCGAAAAACGCCAGGACGTTTTCGATGGGTACTTCCGGTTCTAGCCTGTGAGTAGGCGCAATGACATATCCACCATCGTAACCCAAAGTGTCCTTGCGCTGTCTAACAACCCGGCGGACTTCATCCGGACCGCCCCAAGGCATAGTGCTCTGCGTGCCAATGGCTCCATCTATGATCAGCCGATCGCCATAGCGGTTTTTAATCATCACGGGATCAAGACACTCCGGCTGGACCGGATTGAGTATGGTGACTCCGATCTCAATTAATTCGGGGATAATGGCCTCAATATTGCCGTCGGAATGATACCAGATTTGGATATCCGGTTTGACGGCGCGAGCAGCGGCAAAAACCCTCTGCCAGCGACTTTTCATATAGTAGCGCCAAGTGTCGGGATGGAACATCAGGCTATTTTGGTTCGCCACGTCATCACCAGTGCGCAGGTAATCGACGCCGGCCTTTGCGGCAGCCACAGCTCGCACCATATTGGCCGCCATAAGCCGATCCAAAATGGACTCAGCCCACGCGGGCCGCTCCACTAAGTCCATCAAGAATTCCTCATACCCTCTAATGCTCCAGGCTGTCTCATACATGTGCCCAATCCAAGAAACCGCGACCTTGCCGTGAGCATGAATTTGTTGCACCTGCTCCGCCATGCCGGCGTCCGACCAGTCGGAAGCCGTATCAATGGGGTATGAAGCAATTTCAGCGTAGCTCGCGGCATTGCGCAGCGGAGAGACAATCCTGGTGAAGTGGTAGAAACTGCCGGGCACACGTGCTACGCCGAACTCATCGATCTCCGTGCCGTGCGGTAAGTCTTCGGGGTAGTAGCGCTCCAAATCAAACTCAATGGGTTTTCCCGGGCTCATCTTCACTTCTTGCCGCCATTGAAAGCCGAAGTAGGCTGTTAAATCGGTCACTCCCGTGTGTTTCCGCAAACGTTGCTCCAGATCCGGGGTGAAATCGGCATGATACAGGAGCCTTGGCGGACGCTGTCGGGCCAGCATGGCATGGAATGTTTCCAGATGAGTCATTGCTCAGACACCTCCTTGTACCAATTCGCCTAGTGAACAGGCACCCCAACAGAGCGCTACCCTTTAGCATGTAAGTGACCTTGATCTGATGCTCCGCCCAGATGCAGACACCCCGGAATCAACTCCATCAACTCGATACGATTGCCATCCGGATCGGTGATCCAACACTGCAATGCGCCGGCCTTACCGCGACGCGGTTCACTTGCCTCTACCAGTCCGCGTGCCGCTAGTTCACGCAGCGTACTCTGCAGATGATCCACATGTATACACAAGTGCTGCAAACCTAGACGCGGCGCCTCAGCCTGCTCTCCCTCAGGTTCTTCGAATAATTCGATGAAGTTGTCTTCATTGATTCTCAAGTAGATGATGTACGGCGTGCCGTCTTCTCTTGTTAACCGAAAAGCTTCCTGAAAACCGAGCACGCCTGTGTACCAAGCCAGACTACGCTCATAATCGCGGACTCGATAAGCTACATGACCTAATCCTCGAATACCCATACGACATCCTCCCCACGTTTGCAGCCATATGGAATATACATGGATTCAGGCGCTCATACCTAGTACAAGCTCCAAGTATCCTGTCAACCATAATGCTTAGTGAGCCGCAGGGTTCCATAGTTCCATACGACTCAACTGTATATGATGCGCGAGATCATCATCCGCTTGTATGAGAATGCGGAAGTAAACCGCCCCGGGATGTTCCGAAGTAATCGCACCGGTAAGCCGCACACCTTGCCATTTATCCCCATCGCCGACCGCGATGGCGCATTCACCCATCACCTGCTGGGAGTAAGCGAGGTCCGACCATGTTGTCATGTCCGCCGACACAGCTAATTTCACTGCACCGGAAAGGAGCTCGGGCCTTAATGTAAACAGATCTATAACATACCTCTCAGCGCCGTGGAGTTCCCATATAAGAAAATCGTCGCGGTCCCCAACCAGGCGGTGACTATCGCCGCAGAAACGTTTAGGCTCATCTGCAATTGAGCGCCAACCGGCGCTTTCAGACACCGTTAAGCGCGGATTAAGGGAGCCAAACCAACTGGACATAGTAACTGGAAAGAGTTCATCAACCTGTTTATCCCAGTTGTATACTCTCACATCCTGGTTGAGTTCATAGACCGCTCCTGCCAAAGTGGTCACTGTTACAGTAAGGGCGTAGTATCCGTCGGCGACGTTCAGAGTATCCAGCGGCGCTTCTCGGGGCAGTGCGCTGGAAGCATGCCACACCACTCGGGGCAGCTCGGTGTTCTTAGGCGTCAGAATGGCTTCGCAACCTGCCAGCAACTCTTCAGGGCCGGCGGCAGCCACATGCAAGGTGACTCTTCCACGTAAAAGAAGTGTTTGCTCCTTCAACGGTAAAGCCGTACTCCCCAGCCTGACCGTGATATCAGGCAAAGGCGCTACTGTCAGCCGGATATCCGCCTCGTGCATAGTATCGCCGCTCTGATTCACAGTCTTCACATGCGCTATACCAGGCAATGAAGTTGGTTCAGTCACTACAAACCCGACATTTTCACCAACCGATGCCGCAACGGTATTGGTACTGAGTAAGCTCACCTCAACCTCCGGAGCTTTAGTGACGCCGAAGGGTAGCTGCAGCTGATAACGCTGCCTATTAAGAGCCAGCAACACTTCTTGCTCAAGTATCTTAACACGAGCAAAAAAGGGACTGGGGGTAACCGATACTGCATGTACGGATCCCGGCACGATTTCTTCCAGTGCAGCGGTGTCTTCAAATACGGCGACACTTCCCTCAGCAGTGTGTAGGATCACGTCATATCCCGGTGCCACCTGCAGGGAAGCGATTTTCGTCACATCGATTCCCCGTCGTTCCAGCGCGACTTGATCGTAATCGCCGACAGGCAATGTGGCGGAGTACCCTGTGTAGTATAGCCCGGTAAACAGCTCGTTCCCCGCATACAAGACGGCTGCGCCGGGAGACAAACCGTAAATGACCTCGAGAGCCTTATCGGCGAAGCGTTCACCAAGCACCCGCTGGCTCATGGTGTTGAAATGAGGATCATCCATGTTCGGTGTGCCGTCTGCCCTTAGTAAAGGAACCAAACCGGCAGAGCTGACCCAATACGTATTTTCAATCACTTCCGCAGCTTTATGGATCTGTGGGTTTGTGTACGCTCATTTCCCATTCCACGTCCCCACCTCGCCGGCAATAACGAAAGCATCAGGAGCGTTCAGATCTCGCCGTAGATCCTCTACCAAAGCCTGCAGGCGGTTCGCATAATGAGGAGACAGACCGGCGGTGTTATCGCTTTCACCTTGATGCCAGAGAATACCGACCAGACGGGCGTTTGGCGCAGCCTCCAGCGCCAGGCGCACCTGTTCCACGGCTTTCTCATAAAGGTCATAATCGTTTTCACCGGTATAGCCTTTTTGCCACCATTCGATGAGAGTTGCTCCCCTGGCATTGGCTACGATGCCGATTTTCCGGCCTGTCATCTCGGCTAGTTTTCTAGCAAAAGTATATCCCGGCCCAAGCCGCGGCTGACTCGTACTGGGAATCGCTGTAGAATAACGTTGCACGACGCCGCACAGCGGCTCCCAACTCTTGCCGTTAAACAACAGGGCTCCGGATACGAGTTCCTGATCCAACTGCGTAATGGGCGCCAATCCTACCATGTTCGATTGTCCGATGAGTAGGAAAATATCCTCTGGAAGTTCATCCGTAACCGCATCAGCAACGGCGCACCTGGAAAACGCCATCAGGAACACAGGCACGAGCACCGCCAATGCCCAAATACGGCGAAAATTAGACATCTCATTATCCCCCAGAATCACCAGGAATTTTTAACCTGCCTGTTCACCTGACCAATGGAATACCAGGCCGCAGCAAGCTGCTCCGTCTGCTGCGGTCTGGTATTTTTGCGAGCCGTTCGTCACCTTACATGGAAGCATGGCGCAGACCAGAGATGCCTAGAAGGAGGATGTCTGCATCGGTCTTGTCATTTCCACTACAAAGGATGTAAGCGATCTCACGTTCCGGATGGGGGTTGACCCACTCGAAGCCCAAAGCCGTTACGTCACGCCCGTCTTCCGTTTTGGCCTGCAATAAGGGATCACCCATATAAGTAGCAATGTATCCTTGATGGCGATAGTATTGATGCGCCAGCGGCTCGCCGTAACGCCGAGTGTAAACCATGATGTTTCCTGCGTATTCAACGGGGATTTCCACCTGTGATCCGTCCGCATACCGCACGATATAACGGCCGACCTCTACCAACTTTGTCCATGCGACACGGTGGGTATTGGCAGTAGTCGCGTGGAGGAAAACCAACTTTTCGAATGTGTCCGCCACTTCCACCTCAATAGGCGCGGCCGATAGTCGTTGCGCATTGGCAAAGTCAAAGCGGCGATTGTGTAGCGTCGGGGCGGATTGTTTGAGCGCCTCGGCCACGGCAATAGGTAGTCTTGGGGTAGCGGTTGCGGGCAGCTCAATCGCTGTTGAGTGCTCCACGCAGCTGATAGGTTTGGCGATACCCCGCAACTCATTACGCAAGCGCGGCTGCCGCTCGGCTATCCATGCAGTATATATCGGGCGACAATACGAGGTGTAGCTCTCTGACCAGAGCATTTCCGCCGTATACATCAGGTCGAAGATCTTGCCCTTTTTCGCCAAGGTATATTCATCGATGCGACACCAGGTGGACACCTCGCCGCCGATCATACCTTCCTTGGCTATGCGCTGCTCAAAACGCGGATAGTGACTGGAGTAAAGGTTACCCATAATCACCTTATAACCATGTGGCAGGATGTGATCTTCCATGTCGAGGTCGAAGTGGAAGTACCAGATGAAATCGAGCATGACGATATCTCGCGGCAACTTGGTGATGGCCGGAGGCGTCTTATACCTTTCAGTCGGCTGCAACATGTCGCACCAGATCATCATCTTTAAGCCCTTCTTGGCGAGATACTCGTACATGCGCGTGACATGCAGGGCATACAGTTCCGCATGGTCTTTGTCTTTACAACGCGGACACAAACCTATCTGGTACACTTCATCATGCCCCATATGGACGTAACGTTCAGGGCGCACTACATCTACTATCTCGTCGATTAAATCGTAGATGATCTCATAGCTCTTTTCGTGCAAAGGACAGTAAGAGTGATGATAATAGGTGCTGGGAGGTTGATCGGCGCTGCGGGTATCGAGTTTGTCGTCTTTATCCGGAATCTCCGCCACTTCGGCGATCTCTGGGTGAGCATAAGTAATGTACTGGACATGTCCGAAAGACTGTACCTCAGGGATAACCTCAAAGCCGAAGCTCTTACAATACTCAATAAACTCCCGCACTTCATCTTTCTCCAGCACGCCGCCCCCTGCTACCATGTCGCCGTGCGGAAACGGCGGCTGCCGGCCTGCCGCAGCAGCTTGATTCGCCTGTTCCCAGCCTGCGCTTATCTCCGGATGCTTGTCGAAGCGCATACCACCGGCAAATTCAACAAACAAGGTGTTGTAGCGCATAGGAACCAGTACATACCGAATAAGGCGTTGCGCGAACGCTAACTCCTCTCGTGGCGGCAAGCCGAAATGAAAACCGCGCACAGTCGACCGCGGGCCGTCATTGACTTCACAATATGGCAGAGCGTTGTCTTGGGCCAGCTGAATCAGACTCTCAACTGCGTACAGCAGACCGAGCCTGCCTGATGCTCGTAACGCCACACCATCAGCATTGATGCGTATATGGTAGTGATCGGCGGCAAGCTGATCGTCAAGCTCAATGGAGATAGCTCCAATTCTAGTTGACGCTACAGTTAAATGCATCCCGAAGTACTCAGAAAAGCGTTCTTGCACGTAGTTCAGCGCAAATTCGGTATCCGATCCCGGCTCGGCTGCGACGCCTCTTAGCTCCGTTAGCGGTATCCTGCCTTCATCGTACCGTATACCGGCAGGAGTGGGGTAGATGGCCGGAGCGACCGTATCTGTTCCCAGAATATCCAAGTGCGTGATTACGATCTCCTTCAAATCAGCCTGTAGCCTCACCACAATCTCTTCGGTCACTACGCCGACGGAAATGGTGCACTCGCCTTTGATGAGTTCTCCGGTTTGTGCATCAAAACGGCCTACGCAAGCCGACTTTCCGTCACCGACGGCGAAAACCTCAACGGCTTTCACTGCGGAACCCGTAGCCAAACTCAGATAAACCGCCCCGATAAAAACTGGGTCATCGAACTGGAACCGGACATCCACTCCCGTATCCATCAGCGAGTTCCACTTCCAACCGCAGCCTGTGTGCGAATAAAGGCTACCGCTGCCCAATGGAATATCAGTGGATGCGCCGTCGGCATTAATCTCCGGCGGAAATGGCACGAGCGTACCACGACGATAAAATCCATACCTGCCTTTGATACCTGGAAGCATATTCAGTCTACCTATTTTCATGCGCATAGCGGTCGATTTGGCCTTTGTGCAAACCGACCTCTCCTTTCCCGCGATAGTCAGAGAGTAGTATCGTAGTAGGCTTTTGCCATAGAACCAATAATCCCTTTCTGCCGGAGGTTTTATTAACAACAGGCACCGTATTATGTTAATGAGCAAGTGCAGGAATCGGATAGGGGCAAAGGGATTTTCAAAATCAATACAGTCTTGGATTGACGTCAGCAAGTCTGCAAACGGAAAGGCCTGCGGTAAACCTTGCCGCAGGCGCCAAATCTGTGCGTCAACCTGTTTTTACGCATCCGTCATGTCGACAACAAGCCTATGTGTTCGTCGCTTTGCGCGATCGCAATTGCCGTCCGATGCCCAACCCCTCCATTACCACACGCTCATAGTTGTCTGCCATCAGGCAGTAGCCGTCCGCATTGGGATGCAGCTTATCGGCAAGGAATTCCTTATGCTCCGCTCCGAAGATCCGTAAGCCATCCACATAGTATAGGTTGGCATCGCCCATTTCCTGTAGCTTCGACACTGCACTCAGGATCTCTGCACGCATTTTGACTGTTGTAAAACCTACCTTGTTCTCGACGATTTCGCGATCAGTGGCATAGATCGGCGATTGCACTACCAAAGGAATATCGGAGTGCTTCTCTCGGATGATCCGGATCATACCGATAACCGCCGCTTGGCAGGTACGTAGGGACAAGCTGTTTTGCCCGATTACGTTAATACCCAAACACAGCGTGATAAAATCCGCGGGAAGGTCCCGGATCATCAGCGCCGTCATCGGCTCGATATGACACTGCGCGCCATATCCCAATGAAGTTAAGTGCAATCGCCACCTTCTGGCCACTAAAGCCGGCCAAGTTTGTGCCGGACTAGCTGAGCCCACCGCATGAGTAATGGAGCTGCCGTAGGCGATCATCCGCGGGCGATCATCCGGCAAAGGAGCATACGTCGTCTTAGGCTCAATGGTCAGATGCCTCAGAATAACCGGTACGTTCAATGGCAGGTAAATCTCAACCCGCTTATTTTCCGGCTTTAAGTTGGAAAAACACACTTCCTCTTCACCTGGCGCCAACACGCTTGTTTCAACCAGTTCGTCATCGATCACACAGGAAAAAGCGCGTTCAACGTCGTTCGGCACCACCGTCAGATGAACCTGCCTTGTCGTACTCATCAGACCAACCCGTACGCCGGCAGGCATTTCCGCCTTTTGTACCAGCGGCTTGGCATACAAGGTGATCTTGTCGTACGGCAAGCGCCATGGTTTGCAGCCGAATTCGTCTTTCTCCAGCGATACGGCGCCATGTATGTATTGCTCATCAATTGGAATGATCTGCATCGTTCTCACTCTCCGTTTTGTTAACATTCCACTGTGAAAACCTACTCTCAATGGGTCGGCTCGGAAACCGGTAAAGCGTCGTCGGACAACTCGCTCATGCAAACCGCGCCTGCACGTCCTTGAAGATCTATGGATTCGCAAATGAACCGGCGAGCGTGCAAGCGCTGATTCCGCCGGCTCTACGGAACATATCATTAGGAACAGATGAAAAGGTCCGACCTGTGAGTACCAGGCCTGGGAGCGGCCGGCATTGGGCCGCTAAGACAAGCAGAGATATTGATCAGCCGGACTCCCCGTGCGAGGTTTGTAGGGTCGTACAAATAAAACATGCCGGACTATATCTCCGTAAACACGCTGTCCAATTCAATGTTCAACCCTGATAAAACATATGACTGGAGCATATCGCGCTCCTTGTATTGCGTCATTTTTACAACGCTGCGCTCCTTGAAACCGTAGACGACAGCCGTTTTTTCCTCGGGGTCAATGATCCAGTACTCCTGCACCTCGGAAAGCATATAGGTGTTCAGTTTGGTCACCATGTCTTTAGAGCGCGTGCGGGGAGACGATATTTCAACTGTCAGCGTAGGTGTGCCCATGTACCTTCCTTCTTCGTCGATTGTCTCCTTAGCGTCACAAGCGACAATCAGATCCGGCTGCAACAAATCAGGAGCTTTGATTTCGGGCTTGTAAAAATGGACGTCAAACGGAGCCATAAACACTATACAGGGACTACCCTTAAGGTACTCTCGCAGGATGACATACAGACTACCTAAGATCACCTGGTGTATGGCATTGGGCGAGCTGAGCAGCATGATCTCGTCATAGCCCATACGATCACCTCGTACATTCAGCATACCGTACGATTTGATCAACAATTTTCGTGCTATTTCAAAGCGCCACCGTACGTTTCGCATCACAAAACGTACGAACAGCTGGTGGTTAATGATCAATACGCGGATTGAACGCATTTCATCACCGCGGTTGAGATGTAAGCATGCACACCTATCATTAGTTCGTATTGAGAACATACAGGTCCTTCCAGGTTGAGCATCGCACCTCAATCGATCGTTCGCACGAGCCGTTCCCCATGACGTATAAGACCCGCTCTAACCGCCAAAGCAGCAAGAAACTCTTCGCGTGGAAACGGCGATATGAGAATCCGTCCGAAAGTCGTGCGCGTCGTGCGTATTTCCAACCGGTTAAGCGACAGCGCCGGCGCTGAAAGCGGGTTCTTCGTCGGGCGCACCTCACTGATATCAGCATAACGAATGCGCCTTTTCATAACACCGAACTGAATGATGAGATCGTCCCGCGTCATACCATAACGAATGGAAATCACGAAAACACCGTAAAGGGCGACAATAAAAACCATACTAATGACCAGAGCGATGACGGATCGTATGTCTCCGGAGCGCCATTCCGATATTAGGCCTGAAAGCCCCACAAACGGCAATACTACTAGGATCATACCGATCCACCAATCAATCTGTGAACGAAACCATAGTACCTCGGTATCCATCTCCTGGTGCATAGTGCTCCTCCATTTAGTTCGGATGATCGCATCGCGTCACGGCAAACGCCGGAATGGATGAGATATGAATTATCCTGTGTGTCTACCTGTCCCACCACTACCCGGAGCCAGAGACATGTCGTTTAATGTCAAAACCCTCTATAAAGGGGGAACACTTACGTATCCAACTAAGAGTTGAGGCAAACTACTTGCACGTCAACATCCATGTATCTCCTAATGGAGCATCGTTAAACCAGCCGCCGTAGAGGAGTGACGCATTGCGCGCCGTCTCGTATACCATGCCGTATTGACATACTCCCACGACTAAAGACGTGAGATTCTTGGGTTCAAGCAGAGGCTGCGGTCTGAGACCGTCTTACGCCTCCTCGCCCGGAGTTGATGCCCCAACTCCTTATGTTGCAGGCTGCATTGTGGTCACGATCCATGACCGAACCGCA
>DUQB01000168.1 GCA_012838035.1 Bacillota bacterium
CCGTAGCGGATGGAGCGATCGTAGAGGAAGGCGACGGGGACGTCGATGTCAATCATACTATCCCAAAGATCACCGATCATGCATGACACCTCCGGACAAAATCTAATTCACGCGCCGCCGACACGGCCAACTTCCCTGCTTCGACGCCCATCCGGAGGGTCCTGCTTGTTTAGATAGTATAAGTAACGAAAGTCAATGTCAGATAACGGGTTTTCTACCCAGTGCCTACAATAAGCTCTTCCTGCAGGAAGAAGGGCATGATCGGCTCTGAAAACACTGGTTGGCTTAGGCTTTTGCCCACTGAGAGCTGCGATCCGGCCTAGAATCTCACCTGCCCTTGCGGCACCAAGGCGTTGGAGGTAAATACGAGGCCTTTGCCGCATGGCTGCATGTTAATACCGAACCCAGCCGCTTAAGTGACGTGTATGGCGTTTAGGAAAAGAATCACATTCAGAAGGAGAGAAGGCACTTTTTCTCTAATACTGCACTTAGGGCGTAGGCGAAGGGATCCAAATTATCTCTTAGAACAGAATATATCGCCTGGTCGCATTGTTATATTTGTTTTCGTTAAATAGCATACATCGATTTACATACCGCTCTAGTAAATGGAACTCTTGGTAGCTACCAAAGGAGTGATCGGTATGTCGTTCACCGGCTGCGTCTACCCCGGCATACACGGCTTGCACTTTTGTCGAGTCTGCAGAAAACGCATTGCCGAGCTTTGTTTATACATGCATATAGTCGAAGATGCTCACGAGATTATGCTGATTGTGGCTGAAGACGGCAATATCATCGAAGCTAATCCGGCGGCTGAAAAAGCATACGGATACGCTCGTGACGAGCTTGTACAGATGAACGTTATGCAGTTGCGCGCACCGGAAGCCCAACAGCAGAAACCCTGGCAGTTCCCACCTGCTCATAAAAGTAAAGTGATTGTGGAAACGAAACACCGGCGTAAGGATGGCGCCATATTCCCGGTTGAGATCAGTTCCAGTCGAATCCAAATAGCAGACGAATTGTTCCTCTTTAGTTTGATCCATGACATTAGCAAACAGCATCAAAGCAGAGCCAAAGCTAAGCTACTACGTGTAATCGATCGTCTGATTATTGAAGGCGAGCATACCAATGTCATTATGCAACGCATGTGCGACGGCATCGTGGAACACATGGGATATGCATGCGCTTATGTCACGCTAAAACAGCCTGACGGAAGCCTGCGGGTCACAGCAGACAAAGGCTTGCCGGAGGAACTAACGCAACATCTACACCGGCAATGGGAGCAGATAGCCAATAACCTAAGCCCTACCAGGATCGCCATTGTCTCAGGGAAACCAGCCGCAACAAAAACAAGCATAACGGATGCAGACTACGTATTGCAGATGTTTAAAGAACTCGGCATTTCCGTATTGGAATCCGCACCTTTAATTTCGGACGGCAGACCATTCGGAGCCTTAACCATCGGCATTGCTGAAAACGCAGATCCATTAGTCAACGCTATCGATGAGTTTGCCGAATTTGCCGACCTTATCAAAACATCCTATTTGGCGGCTCAGCGGCAGGAGTACCTCCGTCTGCATACACATATCTGCAATTCGATACCAAACCCGGTATCGGCGCTAAATCCCCGCGGCTTGATCATTTGGCTCAACGAGGCGTTCACAGCCCATACGGGTTACACCATTGACGATGCATACGGTAAATGCCCTGCAGCCTTACTGGGTGCAGGCGACCCATCAGAGGAGAAGTTCCAAGCGGTAAAACAAGCCTGGGAGAACGGACAAGTCTGGTCAGAGGAGCTCCGGTTCCGCAAAAAAGACGGCAGCGTTTATATTGCCGAGGAGACAATCACCCCTGTAATCGGCCATGAAGGAGCCATTCTGTATTATGTGTCAGTCCAGCAGGATGTTACTGAACGCAAGCGCTACGAAAAACAGCTGTATTTTCAGGCAATGCACGATCCTTTAACCGGCGTACTAAACCGCAGAGCGCTGACGGATCGTCTTGGAGAAGCTATAGCGCAAGCCCAAAAGGGAGTACCCTGCCACTTTCTTTTGGTCGACATCGATGACTTAAAGCTGGTAAACGACACGTTGGGCCACTCCATAGGGGACGAATTACTAATACAGGTGACGCGCCGTCTTTCCGCTACGCTGCGAGAAACAGACTCTCTCATCCGCCTAGGCGGCGATGAGTTTGCGGTTATCCTTAGCAACAGAACGCTACAGCAAGCCGTTAGTGTCGCCCAGCAACTAAGAACCAGAATAGGCGCCATTGAAGTATGCGGCAAAGGTCGCCGACTGTCACCAACCATCAGTATCGGCATTGTCAGTGTCGATGAACAAAAACAGCCGGAAGAGCTTCTCACCTTGGCGGACTCCGCTTTATACGAGGCAAAAGGCAAAGGCAAGAACAAAATCGTCGTGCACTCCGATAACCTGCCTTTACTATCAGAGACGGGGAAATGGGTCACACGGCTAAAAGACGCACTTAAGAACCACGGTTTTGTACTATACTTCCAGCCTATCATCGATTGGAGAAATATGCGGGTTGTACAACAGGAAGCTCTCATCCGGCTCATCGACGGCCAGGAAATCCACTGCCCCGGCGCTTTCCTCAATATCGCCGAGCACTTTAGTCTGGCAGCGGATATTGATCGTTGGGTAGTCGAAAAGGTACTGGAGATCATCTCCGGCAATAACATGACCGTCGCAGTGAATCTATCTGCCAACACCGTAAACGACCCCGATATGCGAGCCTGGCTAAAAAACGTGATCCAGCAGGCGAATATTCGTCCCAGACAGTTGACCTTTGAACTAACCGAATCGATGGAGCTTGAGAACATAGACCAGTTAAACGCCTGGATGTGCGATATGAAAGCGCTTGGCTGCATGTTTTCACTCGATGATTTCGGCAAGGGCTTCTCGTCTTTCTCTTACTTACGTTCGGTGGAAACTGACTATGTAAAAATAGACGACTGCTTTGTTCAAGGTGTAGCGAAATGCTCGACAGACCGTTCAATCATAAGCTCCATTGTGTCATTGGTGCGGTCTTTAGGGCGCAAAACGATTGCCGAAGGCGTCGAGGATCGGGTTACGCTTAACATGTTATCCGATTTAGGGATCGATTACATGCAGGGCTATTATCTAGGTAAGCCGGCTGCACTGGATCATTTAAGCATGAATCTGGAGAGTAGGGGCTCAGCATCTTCTTAAAATCGCAAGGCATTTCCTACCTACACTTTGCCCGAGGTGACGGCCACATATTGCCGCGTTCCCGACATAACACTCCTGATTTGCCGGCTTCGCAACGAACAACACAGTGCGCTAACACCAGAGGGTCGGCACACTGTGTTGTTTGTTCTTGCCCATATGGCAAAAGGCGTTACCATTACTCGGCGGTATCGCGGATGATCACCTCAATGGCTCTTTTTGCCTGCGCAATAGCATTGCCAGGCGGAACTTGGTTATTCACCAAAGACGATCGCAGCGCATTATTCAGCTCGGTGCCGATGGCAGCTACATCACCAGCAACACGATTCGTGATGCCTACCTGGGCATACGCCATTGATTCGACAAAAGCGGCGAGATTGAATCTTCTATCCAATTCCAGATATGCAGCAGCCGCTGAGCGGCGTACGGGCGGGAGGCCTTCATATTTGATCATGATCTCTTGTCCCTGGCGTGATGTAATGAACTTCAGGAACCGCCATGCTTCCTCCGGATACTTTGAGCCTTTCCAAATCCCCAAAGCATCGTCCGTTGCCCACGGTTTACGTCCGTTAGGGCCTTCCGCTCTAACGGTCAGGTCCCAATCGAACTTGCCGAGAATGGCCTTGTCGTAATTGTTGAAGATGACTTGGAGACCATCATCCGTCATGGCCACTTGCGAATTGTAGAACGCGTTCCAGTTCAAATCGTTGAGAAAGATCTGGTCTTCCCATATAGCCTTATGAAGGAAATCAATGGCCTTCATCGCTTCAGGCTGATCGCCGATAAATCGAGTAGGATCATTGGGATCGAACCAATCGCCTCCTGCTTCCCATAGCCATTGCGACATTCTATCCCAACCGCGGGTCATGGTCATGAATCCGCGCTGGACGACCTGGCCGTCTACACGTCGTGTCAGCTTGCGGGCCATTTGTTCAAGGGTTTCCCAGTTCCACTGACCACGCTGCGCCAGCTGACTAGGTGATTCAAGAGCAGCATTATCTAACATCGTTTTGTTGAAATAGTTGACCATGGTATTGATATACCTGGGCATGCCATACTGCTCACCTTTGTGCGGGCCGTACTGGACAAAGACGTTTTGCCAGGAAGCTGGGAAGAAATCCCTTATGTCGTCTGCAGTAAAATCACGCGCCACAAAATCTCTTAAGTCCAGCAGGAATCCTTTGCGAGCCAACTGCTGCGCAAAGTTGCCCCAGAACTCGACAACATCAGGTGCGGTACCTGCAGCCATAGATACCAACAGTTTGTCTTGCCATCCGGATATCGCTTCCTCCCATTCAACGCGGATGTCCGGATTCTGAGCCTCAAACTCCGCTATCCACGCACGAACGACATCCGGCCGCGTACCGCCGGAGCGATAGAAAAACCGAATGGTGACGGGCTCAGCGGCAAGTGCGCTCACAGAGAGCGACAGAATCAGAAAAACGCCGGTCAGGACTAAGAACCTCTCTCTCACGTCATATCCTCCTTCCAGATATCAGAAGTGTTATCCCGCTTCGAGGTCAAACAAAATTGATAAAACCAATCAGCCTTCCGTCATCCCTCCTGCTCTTTCTCCTCGGTATTCGCAAAGCATGCACAACGTTGTACTCCGAAAAACCAGTTGCCGCGTACGGTTTCTACAGATCGGGGATTTCACCTTCCCGGAAGCAGAGCAAATGCAATTTCGCATTTGCTTTGCTACTTCCCTTTTCTAACCAGGCTGAATCGCACAATAAACACGGAGCCGGCTCCGTCATTGCCACATCTGCTATCCGATCCAAGAATCGATAAAAATGGTATGGCGGAGAAGAGACGCCTCCAGCTAGGCTTCTCTGAAAAACCTTAACTAGGCAGGCCTCGAAAAACAGCTGCCTAGCCGGTTCGCCTGCTTCTCCATCCGAGCTGCTTTCTTTGGGCGATTCGACCTGCTATTGCAGCTACTCCATGTAACTGTCTGTCGGCGGGAGCGATCCAAGAATCGATAAAAATGGTATGGCGGAGAAGAGACGCCTCCAGCTGGGCTTCTCTGAAAAACCTTAACTAGGCAGGCCTCGAAAAACCGCTGCCCAGCCGGTTCGCCTGCTTCTCCACCTGAGCTGCTTTCTTTGAGCGATTCTGCCGGCTACTGCAGCTACTCCATGTAACCGTCTGTCGGTCTCCAGCAGGCCTCCAAACGGCACTCAGCTGGATCCCGCCATCCGTACCTTAAGGCGGCGAGGATATTGCTGTCTGATGTCCATGCAGCAGCACAATAACGTACAGCCTTCCATAGCAGCCGGTTTACCGGATCCCAGCAGTATGTATCAGCCGCACCGCCAATCACCCCTTTTTGACCAAACCTCGAGATACCATGCTCAGCGTACGTTCTGCACCACTTACACCATAAGAAGAGTTGTGCAAAGACCAAAACAGGTGTATCCTAAAAGAGATGTATGACATCTAACATGCGTTACTGTAGAAAGGCGTGTCATCGTTTGAAACCAAAGCGTATACCGTTACGTGCGGAAATTGCCAAATGTGGTTGCGGGGTGATTGTACCTCTGGTAACGCCGCTACAAGCTGATGAAACGATTGATGCCGACGGTATGGCTCGACTGATCGATCATGTCCTATCCGCCGAAGTTAATTGCCTTTTTGTCCTAGGTACCAATGGTGAATTCCAGGCCTTCACCGATCCTGAAGTAGGTCGCCTGGTAAGCCTCGTGCGCGGTCTGTTACAGAAACGCGGCGCCAAACAGAGCCTACTAGCGGGAGTATCCGCTCCTTCTTTGCGCGCTGCGCTCGCCCGCACCAAAGCCGCAGTGCAAGCCGGCGCGGATGCCCTCGTAGCCTGCGCCCCCTACTACTTCATATACCAACCACAGGAACTAGTCGCTTATTTCAGCGCTTTAGCAGATAATGCTGAGCGACCCGTGATCCTGTATAACAGCCCGCGCTATACGAAAAACCCTCTGACACCGGATATCGTAGCTGAGCTGGCTGAACATCCCAATATCATCGGAATCAAGGACAGCTCCGGCAACGACGAGTTACTGCAGGCATTTATCGCCATTGCCCGCAATAAAGCCGACTTCTTCGTCTCACAAGGCGCAGAGCAGCGCTTGGCGCATGGTATACTCTTGGGCGCGGACGGTATTACACCCGGTTTTGCCAATATGGCGCCTCACCATTGCGTCGCCTTATGGGAAGCCGCGCAAACCCCGCATCGCCTTGCCGAGGTAGAGGCTCTGCAACAACAACTGACCGCGCTATCTGCGGTGCATCGCATCAGGTCGGGGATCAGCGGCACAAAGGCCGTACTGGCTGAACTGGGTATTTGCGGCCCCACTCCCATAGCGCCGTTCATGCCGCTAAATACAGCTGAACGCCGGCAAGTGCGGCAAATTCTTGCTGCATTGGGCATCCTCACGCCGGTGACCAATGAGGCCGGTGTATAAACATCGTACAGCTCTAGTCTATTTACCGCCGCAGATGCAATTACGATATAACTCGCAAGAGCCTAGCGGCATGAGAAGGAACGAAGGCTGATCAGGAGCTGACCCAGAATCGTCCATATACCATGCAGCGCTGATATGAAGAGGGAGGATCACCGCATGCTACATACCAAACCTCTTTGGATTCATTCCACGGTATGGCGACAAGGCGAGGCAAGCGCGACCAATCATTTCGTCTACGGCTTGGCCGTGAGCAACCAAGGCACGATCCTGGCTTTTGCGGAATCTCGTCTGCAGCACCAGGACGACGCTCCGCACCATTTGGTACTCAAGCGCAGTACAGACGGAGGATTAACCTGGGGGCCCGCGCAGACGATCGAGCAGAGCATCGCCGGGGAGTGTTGGGCGAATCCAACCGCTTTGGTCGAACGCAACTCCGGCCGGATATTCCTCTTCTATGTACTTAACGAACACAACTCGGCCACCCGAGTATTCTATCGCACCAGTGATGATGACGGCCTTTCGTGGTCGCCGCGGCATGAGGTTACCGAGCCGCTGACGGCCGATAACCCTTACGGCTGGACAGTATTCATGCCGGGACCAGGTCATGGCGTGCAGTTATCCAATGGGCGGTTGATTCTCCCGCTTTGGGCACGCAAGGAAATCACCCTCTCTGCAACGGAACGCGATTACGGCAACCGACTACTCTACAGCGACGATCAGGGCGAAACCTGGCATGCCGGCGGCATTGTTCCCCTGAATCGCGAGTTGCGCAATAACGAGTCGCGCATCGTGGAACTGAGCGACGGCATGTTGCTGTGGAACGCCCGTACCTTCAGCCGAAATCACCGGGCGATGTCCTTAAGCCGCGATCAAGGCATGACTTGGTCCCCGATGGTGCCTTACACCAAGCTACCTGTGCAATACGCGTGCGATGGAGGTTTCGTCACTTGGGCGAATGCCCCGGGGTACGAGCGGGCGCCTTTACTCTACAGTACAATTTCTAAACAGCGGCATGACCCGGAGAATACCTTGCAAGTCTACCTCAGCGTGGATGATGGAAACAGCTGGCCTCTAAGCAAAACGGTGCATAACGGTCCCTGTAACTACTCAGACATCGCCGTAATGCCCGACGGCACCGTGGTTGTTCTCTACGGCGCCGGAGCTCTGCCGCAATGCCGTTCAGCTGCCGTATCAGTATCCTGTGTGCGCTTTAACGCCGTCTGGTTCCACGCTCAAGAATAAATACGACACCTCTACCGGCGTCGACTAACGCATGGTAGAGGTGTCTACATATACAGCTACATGGTGGCTCTTGTGTACGCGGCTGCTGCGCTTTCCGATGCGCTCCAGCGCATGCAGCCACTCCACGTCGTTACTAATATACTCGCCTCAGATCCCACTCGACCGTAGTATACAATGTATAACGATGCGACCCATTGTTGATGGTCTCTTCCCATTGCGCACTGTCGACGTACCGGTCCGCGTCGTAGTTGAACTCAGGCCAGTTCCTCATCCAGATGGTCTCAGGCAGAATAAGGTAGGCCAACACGGGCTCCGGCGCCGGCATATTGATGTTGCCGGTTATGGCATGCTCGCCGTCGCAGTCCTGCCATTGATGCTCTTGCCGAGCATCCATCTTGAGCCAGGGATAAACCAGAGCTCTACCGCCCACACCCGGCGCATGTACGATAATGCCGTAACGCGGCGTTCCACCGGGATCGACCTGAATATCTACATGGGCCGAACCGTACTCTACGCCTTCGGCATTGTAATTTACATCCACGGCATCGGTGAAGACACTGGGAGTGTAGCTACACGAAGAGCGGACTTTACTGAGCGTATGGTGCACGCCCTCGCCCTTGATGGTGTATGTGTACTCCCCGCTGCCGATTCCGTTAGTATTTAAACGTAGATTTTCGATCTCCAGAACGCCTTGCCATAGCGCGTTCGCCGTTTGTCTCACTACACGCGACGGATAGTCATCGGTGGGTTCAGAGCCGGTAGCAGAAGAAGACGACACGAGGCTGCGATATACGGTTACGGATCCTTCCCACTCGGTGGGTTCGTGATATTCTATCTCCACCCGCACCACCTGTTCCGTGGGAGAAGCGATCTCTTCGATCAGCAAGGCGCCCAGTTCGGTCCAACCGGTGGGAATACCTTCCTTCAGCTGGACCATTGCCTGCACACGCACATTGGCCAAGGCGATCTTCTTTACGCCCCCCAGGCGATTATCGCTCAGAGGATAAAGATAAACGGTAGCCTGACCTATCGAGTCGGTATATACCCACCAGGTGGGCAACAGACCTTGCCAGTTGTCCGCCCGCAACTGGACGTACTTAAAAATACCGGGGTCGTCAAACCAAATCCGGACGGGTACTTTGTCGGCTGGACCTTTTTCAGGAAAATCAAAGCCGACTAGTTTGCGCACATCCGCTCCCGGAACCTTGCTTTGGATGTCATACTTGTAGTTCAGCGATGTCTTGATGGCAATCCGTCGTTCCGTATGCGGCTCCTCCGGATCGTGACGCATATGAATCGCCTTGGGCGCATCCTCAGGCTGATACTCTACCTTAACGTCCATCTCGTGCCCTAACTGCAAGATAACACGGCGAGCGGTCGATAAGGGATCGGTGATTTTGCTTATGCCTTCCTTAATAGCAATACCAGCTTCGATGATCCCTCCCAGGGTAGGCATTTTTGCCGCAGTAACCGGGTTGACCAGGAGGAGAGCCAAGCCGGTGACCATGAGCAGTCCCAAACAGCGATGTAACATGCAACGTCTGGCCCGTGCTTTATTCATCGAACCGCACCTCCTTCTGTCAAAGGTGATCTGAAGACCAGATCCCATTGCACCAAGAAGAGCTGAACGGAGTCTAGGAAAATGCACGACTTCCGTTCTTCAACCGCGATGGGGAATCCCACTGGAACTTGATCAATATCGTCTTCGAGTACGTCTTCCACATCGTACCTCACCATTTGATCGAGCCACTTGCCTTCCTCATAGGAATCCTCATAACTGCGGGTCGTGATGTAAGCGACTACCTCACTCAGATCAACAGTGAAGAGGTCGTCCGCCTCGGGATCGTCCAATGCAGCTCTATCCGCCTGCGCCTGCATCTGCGAATGCTGCAACATCATCTGCCAGGCGCTATAACGCCGCTGCAGGTCGACGGTTGAAAATCGCAGCGTCTGCTCGGCGACATCTTTCCCGGAAGCCTTCCCCAGTGGTTGATAGCCAAACGACTGAAGCTCTTGAATACTCTGGATATATGTGCCGGCAAGTGGGTTGCTCGCTGCACCAGAGGGAATTCCAGGCGGTGATGCAGGCCTTTGCTGCAATTGTTGCTCAACTTCTGCGGCTTGCTCCGGATCAATGAGGTAAAGCAAAGGCAGAGCGCTTTGGGGAGTACCGCCGCCTTGCATCAAACCCATCATGGCCTGCATGCCCTCCGATGAGTTGAGCATCTGCAGCATGGCCAGGGTGTCGTCGTCTTCCTCCTCTTCTGCCTCCTGCTGCGCCTGCAGCAAGGCTGCGCTTATCATTTGCGCCATCATATCATTGATGTTACCCATACCGGGCAGCGCGCCGCCATACAGAGGCTCCGCATCGGCAGGAATACCGTAACCGGATAGGCCGCTTGCTCCAAACGAGCTGTCCATGCCCTGGAACATACTCGCATCAGGTATAGACCCCGCTCCAAGCGCCGCGGCAAACGCTCCGGAATTATCCAGGCATTTCATACTGGGCGGCTGCAATAGGCTGAAAGGCAGCTTATCGCGTTGCCCCAATGCGTCAACAATGCTGACCAGCAGATAGTCCGGGTTATCCGGCGCCGACACGGCGTTTCTGCGCAACATGCGCAAGCCGTTCTCTACGATGTCTGCGGTACACGGCTGGTTGCCGCACATCAGGTCTTCCTGCCGCCACATCCACACGAGCTCGTCCAAGGCAGTCAAATGCCCTGCCCGAAATGAGTCCACGATGAGGCTGATTTCAAAGGGGTACAATCCCGGCGTCGAGTCTTCAATGCCGGGATCCAATACGGGAATGCACAAAGCATCCAGAATGACCATAAAGGCGGCTTCGGCGTCTTCAGTAGACTCGGCGTTCCGCAGTGCGGTAGTGAGCTCTTCCGCTTGTTCGGCAACAGAGCTTTTCGCAACGACAGCCGGCGTGAGCGACAAAATAAGCAGCAAGACGACTAAGCCAAGTTTCACCCAGCTACACAGCCTAAACGGAGAAATAGGCAACATGGTGCACCTCACTTTCTAATCGGTCCGTTGATAGTCTCATTTAGTGGAATGGAATGGGGAGAAAATTAGTCACAAACCAGCCGTATCCTTTACGTATAACTAGATGAAGTGAGAAATATCCGAGACTGGAAATGAGTGAGCGAATGTCGATATCTCGCCAAAGCCTAGTCGGCCGGTCGGGGAAAACCACCTTCCGCTCCCCCACTGATGCGGGAAAAGGAGGGTTTCTTGCTCTGGCGCAACCTTGCAGAGTAAATGAAGGGAACTTGGCCCGTAGAAAAAAAGCGAAGGACGGCTGGGAGGCGTCCTTCACATTTACTTGCTTCAGCTTTTAAGACTGAGTTTGAGCGACCTGGTTAGAAACGCACCACTACTCTACCACCAAGATATCCGGCCGCAATATGTTCTGTCCATCTATATCGACAGCGACCATGGGCCACTGACCGCTACCGGCAGTGACCACACTAAAACCTGTCGAATTGGTGATGATAGTGTCTTCACCTTTGGTACCGGTAATTGAGGGATTCCAAGCAAACGGCTGATTCTCCAGCACCAGAGTCTGCATGCCGGGTACAACGATAAATTCCCGGTTGTTGTACGCTATTGGACCGCCTTGATGGTGCAACTTCCATTCCTCGCCATATCCGCATTTCGCATACATGTCGATCCCGGCGGCCAAGGCATCGCCCATCGGCTTGCCTGGTACGGTAGCAGCATACATGGCAGCCTCAATCCGGCAGACAGCCTGATGCTTGTCCTTCAACTGTTCAGGCGGTCGGCCGAAGTATACCAAACGCGTGGCAGCTACAATCAAGCCGCCGCGTCGTGCGCATACCACCAACATGGCCTGCTTATTCAGAACCTTGTTTGTCGGTATGGGGTGCCGAAACCGTTCAATGCGTTCATCGACAGCTATTAGGTTGACCGTATCCTCTATACCTCTGCTGAGCAGCTCTTCCGCCAACATGCCGGCTATTTCGAATTCTGTCATGCCGGGTTTTAAGCTCATGGCCGCCTTCTCTAGTGCTACTCCGGTGTCTTTGCCTAAGGCCACGCAGCGTTCCAACTCTCCCGGATACAATACCCAACGTAGTTGGGCAAAGCTGGAGCTAATATTCGGTGTGCCGGCTACGCCGTTATCGGAGCCGAACCGTCGGCCGGCAATCAGTTCCCGACTCTTTTCGGCGGCATCGGCATACCACGGCCAACTAACCACCTCGATATTGGTACCGCATAACTCTTCCGCTTCCATGCGAGGCGCTTCAATGTTCGTAGTAATCGCTGTAATCTCGTCAGGGGTCACCAGCAGTGATGTTGCGCCGTGCTCCTCGTTCCTAGGTACGTGATTGTCGCCTCCGGCGGTCAACCAGGCGAAGTTCTCTCTCCTCGCCAGTATCACTCCGTCTAAGTTCCGGTCTGCCAAGTATTGGGCGACCGCCGCATGTTTGGCCCTTATTTCGGCTAGTCTATCCATGCAACCACTCCGTCTTCCGCCTATTCGGCAAGCGCTCCGTCAACCGGCTACAATTGGTGGTTCCTCAGGGTTATCGCCCTGTGCCGTCTCCAGCAAAATCCCCAAGGCCACCTTTATCGATATCAAGTTCATAATGGATTCCTCTCGAGTATATCGTTTCCCTGCATCGACACAAAACGACCGATCATAGACCGGTCGTATCGCCGCCATCACCCACTACGATGCGGTTTGAGCATCATCTGTTTATGCGGCTGAGCTCTTGTCATCGCCTTGTATACTCTGCAGCTGCTTCCCGATTTTGCTTAGGTGCTCACTAATACTGAACTGCACGATCATTACTTCGCAGATCAGTCGCCAGACGATTTGCATAATTGGCCAAGCCAAAATCACCAGCGCCGTCGGCATGTAGAAAGGGCGTTTCGTTAGAGTAACGGAAAATACGGTAATTCCAATAATCCCAAGCCAACAGGCCACCATTACGAGACCGCGTGCTATGAACCGCTTAAACACCAGATAATCCATTACATTACCCTCCTTAGACTTGATTTTTCCTAGCCTTGCTGGTTCTCAACGCAAACCTACCGGCGTTAAGACCATACAGCGATGCATTTTTATCTAGAAAAAGTCGATTTCCTTCTAATATCGAACGGTCAAAGGCGCGGAGAATATAATATCTTATAAAATGCGACCCTACATTTAGTTGTGAATTCTCAAGTTTCCCCTGCAATGACCACAAATTCATCATCTCGTGCCCTTCTGCAAAATGTTTCATCCACGATGCGCATTGCCCGCTGTAAGCCTATGCAGACAAAATGCGTCAGGTTACAGGTGCGATGGCGGATGACCCATCTTGCGAGTAAACACGCGGCTAAAATAGGCTGGGTCGTCGTAACCGCATTGTCTGGCTACCTCATTGATCGGCATTCCGCCAATAGCCAACAAAGAGAGCGCACGGTTCATCCGTACATGCTGTATGTATTCGTTGGGCGACATACTGGTAACCGTACGAAAAGCCCGGAAGAAATACCGCCTCGACCAAGGTGTTAGTCGTACCAATTCGGCAATACTGAGGTCAGGCCGGGAAGCATTTTGCATAATATATGCAACAACAGGTCGGATTCTCTGTTCTAAGTGCGGAATGGTGAACTCATCAGAAAGACTCTTCAGCCATTGGGCAATCACAATCAAAGCCGACCCATTCACCTCAATAAGGTTGGCAGCGCCTGCCTGCAACCATTGCTGTTCTGCATTTCTAAACACATTTTCCACATAAGCGGGATTGGACGGATTGGAGACAACGGCGGATTCGGGAAACGCTAGATATGACAAGCAGGTAACCGGCTGCTGGTTTATTGCGGGTTCCGCCAGGAGAAGGGCATACAAATCCGCTCCGTCTTCATCTGTAAAGCACACCTTCTGGGTGCGCGGCGGTATCCAGAGAAACTGGTTTTCCCGTACACAGCCGCTGTTAGGGTCTTCACCGGCCTGGAAATACATTTTTCCCCGTGATGCGAGGTAAAGCGTGCCGTGTTCCATGCGGTCAGGACCGAAGCGATGCGCCCGCCGCGTCAAGCTGACTACACCTTTCAGACTATAAGCCCTCTCCCGTGTTTTTGGGGCCCAATTATCCAAGTTGTACACTCCCTTCCATTGACGCTCATCTATTATTTGCTACTCTGTAATCAAGCTCCTGCTGGTTATACGGCAGGTTTATCATGAGGAAGTGAGTTCGATAACTACTCGCGGCTGTAGTGCACAAAAATCTCATACCATACTGTTACGATCCGGATGGCAGACGGTGAATATCGGCGACATCGCTCATACTCCGGGCATGCTGCGACTACTGGAAGAACACCTTCCGGGCGTTTCCGTCATTCTGTGGGCTAATGAACTCAACCGTGGTGTGGATGCGATGCTGCGTCGGCGGTTTCCCAGCCTACGAGTGGTGCGCGACGCACCGCGCTGGCATAACCCGCAACCTCAGTCGGACGATCCGACTTTGGCGGAAGCCATGCAAGAAGCGGATTTGCTGTTGCACGGTTCGGGCTCGGGCGTACAGACGGGCGATATGGACTTATGGAGTCGGCATACAGGCAAACCATACGGCTTACTGGGAGTAACGCTGGGGTGTCCGATAGGCAGCACTCATCCGGAACCGGTTTTTGGCGCCAACACCAAACGTATGCTGAATAACGCCGCCTTCATCTTTACCCGCGAAACCACATCACTGACTGCAGTGCGCAACCTGCATCTCGATTGTCCCCATATCGACTTCGTTCCTGATGCTACGTTCGCCCTCGATCTGGCCGATGAACACATGGCTCAAACAACGCTGAACAGCCTGGGTCTAGAGCCGGAGCGTTTCATCTGCGCCATTCCGCGCCTGCGACTTACTCCCTACTGGGAAATCTATCCGGATAGACCTGTCGATCCAGAGGTAGTCGCCCGGAAGCAAGCGATAAACGCCGCACATAGGGATGTTGATTTTGCCAAGCTGCGTCACGTGGTGACTGCATGGGTACGGGCTACAAGGTTAAAAGTGCTGCTATGCCCGGAAATGACTTACCAGGTTGAATTAGCGCGCAGGGCTATTTACAATCTGCTGCCGTCTGATGTCAAACCGCATGTTGTGTGCTTGGACCGTTATTGGCTCACCGATGAAGCGGTTTCCGTCTACCGGCAGGCTCGGATGGTTGTGAGTATGGAATGTCATTCTCCAATTTTGGCTGCCACAGTCGGTCGTTCGGCCATGTATCTGCGACAGTCCACCGATACCTGGAAAGGCCAAATGTTTCCCGACTTAGGCCTTGGCGACCGGCTAATTCAGCTGGACACCACTGAAGGCGATGAAATCGCCACCCGTCTGCTACAAATGCACAATCACTATCCGGAAGCAATAACCCAAACATCGGCTGCCGTCAAAACCGCAACCGGGTTGTTCCTGCGCGCCCTGCAGGTGATTGCAACTACTATGGGTTCAAACCACGTGAGTACAAACCAAACGAGCAAAATATAAAAGGAAGGGTGTGTGTTGTAACCAATGACAGGTATGAGATTAAAAGGTAGCAGTTGCAAGATGTGGCTCTTTGTTCTCGTTGCAGTGGGTATGTTTTCGGTATTTTTAGGATCGGTTTCCGCCGAGCAGACCGTGATACGTGTTTTAAGCTGGTCCACTGGGGCGGCATTTGAACAGGAGAAAGAGCTTTACCTGAGCTTTAACACCGCCCAGGACAAGATTAAGGTGGAACTGGAGTCTGTTACAGGGAACATACAGGAAAAGGCCACCATCATGATGGTAGCTGGAGAAGCTCCCGATGTGGTAATGACCCATCAGAACCGGCACTGGCAGTGGGCGAACGCAAACATGGTGCTCGACCTTACGGAACTGATAGAGCGCGACATGGACCTCAATTGGTTTCCGCCCGGGTCTTTTGATCCCTATTTGAACGATGCCGGCCGTATCACCGGTCTCCCTCTATTCATCGCAACCCGTGTCACGGTATACAACCGCGGTCTATTCGATGGAGCAGGACTAGCCTATCCCAACGACAACACCACTTTGCTGGGTGGAATAGTAGATGCCGCTCGGAAAATCACCCGAGACACATCTGGCGACGGCACTCCTGACTATTGGGGTATGGTACCGGCGTATCTGATCAATATTATCTGGCGGTTTTGGGGCGGCACTTACCTGACGCCTCAACGCGATGCTTTTGCGCTGAATAACGACATAGGATACGCATCACTAGGTTTCCTGCGTGATTTGTACGCCACCTGGAAAGTTGCGCCCAACCTGTCCAGTATTACATCAAGCGCCAGAACGAACTGGGCAAGAGGCAATGTCGGCATGACTTGGTGCAACCAGCTGGAAGCCTTGACTTGGTCTAACAACATGCCGGAAGTGTGGGACATCGCCATGATGCCCATCGGACCTTCGGGACAAAGAGCCGTAGACATCGCTTCCTGGGGCTTTGCAATTCCCAGCAATGCGCCGAATGCAGAAGCCGCCTGGGAATTCTTAAGGTGGCTGATGACGCGCGAAATGCAGGAGAAACTGCTGCAATACGGGAGAGCCGGGATCCGCTCCGACGTCCTCTCCTATTTTTATCAGCGACTGGATCCCCTGAAGTCGGGGTATAACATTACGCCCGGCTCATACAACAACCGCGACGTCATCTACAGGTCGTTCATCGATGCGCCTTACGATTACACAGCCGGTTTACCGCTACCGAACGATGTACGCACTTCCCTGCAGGATACATCGATACCGCTGTCGCAAGTATTGAACGATCTCGAAACGCGGGTGAACGCCGCTTTGCAAGAACGCGGGATGCGTAAGTAGGGTCCGCCGATGCTGATCCGAGCATATAGGAAGAGCGTCTGTCACAGTACCGGGCAGACGCTTCTATCTTTGAACGTACAAGACGGCATCCGCAGTAAACGTAGACTGAACACAAGGCAGCTAGTTGCCGGGTTCGTGTAATATCAACCTGAAGAGGGGTGGAACCACCATGCGCCGGATTGTCTCTTTCTCAGCTTTGATGATCACAGTTATGCTGTGCTGTTGCGCCTTTTTTCCAGCTCAAAGCGTTGCAGCAGAAAAGGTGTTGCTGTTTGAGGATTTTGATGCTCCAGACGCTGCCGTGAACAATGGCTTGCCTGCCGGATGGCAACTACGGGGCGGTAAGGTGTCGGTTAGCGCTGACGAATCGTATAGCGGCAGCCATAGCTTACGAGTAGAGGATGTCTCCTCCACCAGCGGCGCCGGTTGTTATAGTAAACCGATTACGGTACAGCCCGGCGTGGAGTATGTGGCCACCGCTTGGGTCAAAACGCATTCCGGCGCCGTGCAATTACATCTGCAATTCTACGATGCTGTAGGCGCCCAGGTGGGCACTGGTTACGATGGTCGTACCAGCGCACCAGTATGGACCATGCTGCGCACTTCCGGAGTCGCCCCGGTAGGCGCCGCGACCGCCAAAGTTATCATATGGGGTCATGTGCGAAACATTGGGATCGCCTACTACGACGACGTGCAAATAACGGAACTGACCGAGGACAATGAGGGCCTGCAGCTGGATCCCCCTGTCACACTGGCTCCGCCGGTAAACCCATATGCCGGTTATAAAACTGCAACGGCAGGTAAAACCTTCACCTACAAGATCAACGAGCATCCGCGTTTGGATTTTACAACGCAAGATATTGAGGCAGTGCACGCTCGCCTGAAAGCATCCTACGGCAATTTTTATATGACGGTACTGAACACCACCATGAGCTCCGCCAATAATATGCTGCACGCCACCACCTACAGTGCAGGCGACATGTCGTTTCCTCTACCGCCTGTTATGCCTGTTGGCGAAGAACTGCCCTGGCAGCAGCTTACTCTGGCAATCCGTACCCGTCTGCAAAACTTGGCGTATGCCTATGCCGTAACGGGTAACGAGCGATATGCCGAGGTGGCTAAACGCGACCTTTTGGCCATGACGGAATGGCCGGCTTGGCACGGGCGTGCCGATAGCTCCGTTGATTACGGTACGGAGGCGTTCAATACCACCTACCTGGTGGAAGGAATCGCCAGGGCGTACGATCAGTTGTACGCCTACCTTACGCCGGAAGAACGAGCTCAGGTACGACAAGCTCTTTTAGATAAAGGTCTGCGACCGTTATACAATTACGTCACCAACAACACCATCGACCACAATAAATATATCATCCGAGCCGCCGCCCTCGGTTTCGGCGCTTTAGCACTATACGGCGAAGATCCTGATATGGATAGATTCGTCGTGCGCGCTTACGAACGCTGCATGTGGTACCTCGATGAGCGAGTCAAGAGTGGCAAAACGGAAGGTATGAATTACCTCAGCGTATCCATGGGACACATGATGTTTTTTGCCGAGGCCTTGGAACGCATTACGGGCGACCGTTCCTTGTTCGATCATCCCTATGTAAAGGAAGTGCTGCCCCGCTTTACGGCCTACTTCGCCGGTCCGAACAAAAGCGGGTTGGTCAATTTCAGCGATGCCGAGCTGAACAACAATTACCTCGTCGGCGCCTTGACGCCTATCGTTCGCTTGAATAACGACATTTTCGCCATGTGGTATGTGCATGCCATAAACGGATCCTTAGGAACCCTATTCCATCCCAACAGCGTACATCCGGTGATTCCGGCCGATACGCCGACATCCGCCGTATTTGCCGACATAGGCTGGGCGGCGTTACGCAGCGGCTGGGAGGCAGACGATACGTTGCTGGCCTTCATCTCCAGCCCGTCCGCGATGGGCCACAATCACATGGATGCCAATCACTTCGTGCTGAATGTGGGCGGCAAGTGGTTGATCAAAGACCCGGGCTACCGGTACCGCTCCACTGGGCCGCAGCTCGATTTCTCCTACGGCTCCCTTGGCCATAACACCGCTACTGTAAACGGCGTGACCCAGTCGGTAATCGCCGGTGGGCGTATAAATGCGTCTTTCCTCTCGGCGACGCTGGATTATGTAGCCGGCGACGCCACCAAAGCTTACTCCTCCACTCCGCTGCAAGGCTGGCTGCGTCACATCTACTATGTGAAACCGGATTACTTCATCTTCCGCGACGAAATGTTGCTGCAAAAAGCTACCGACCAACCGACGCTGCAGATCCACAACAATGGCGCGGTGTACGTAGATGACGCTGTTGTTCAAACAGGTTACTCCGGTCAGGTGGATAGTTTTATCATCCGAGATGGAGAGGCGCGAGTCAACCTTACAGCTATTTGGCCACGCTCATTACAAATGGATTACAACCCTGCTGAAGGTGCAGAAAACTACGGAGCGTTCATCTCGCTCTCGCCGGAACCCAACAGCCGCTACCACAACATCGTCACCCTGCTTGATCCGCAGTATGGAACCGAAAAAGCCGTTGTGGCAACGGATGTAATCGCTGACGATGAGCGGATCTCCTTCAGCGTCCAAGTCGGCGACCGTACTGACTATGTTTGGTTAGGTTTTAGCAACCGAGGTGAAACCGGGCTGAAGGAAGCCGCGTCTGTTGCGAGTACGACGGTGAGCAGCGATGGCTCATTTGCGCTAGTAAGCACCACGAATAACGGTGCGGTGAGCAAATATGCCATGCTAACCGGTAAGCAGTTGTTAATGGCAGATACAGTACTCATACAAAGTGACGTGGAAGTGAGTGCTGCCGTGTCGTTGACGACAGATGACGAATGGGTGGCCGACGTAAATGCCGCCACCACGGGCACGGTACGGTTTTTCCTGCCGGACACCGGCCAAATGGTCGGCGTAACGGTGCAAGCCGGCGTACAGCAGATCAAATTGAACGGCAGATAGCATGGTTGCTGCGATATGGCAGGTGGCGTAGGCAAAGTGTCGACCAGCCATTTGGTCGGCTCAGTACCATAACCCGCCTGAAGCGGAAAAGACGCTGCCGGCAGCTTTACGCTGGAGTATGACTCTCTCGACTCTGCCTCGCTCCCATACCAAGCTGCGTGCTCAAACGAAATGGTCGCCCACCTTCGAGCGACCGTTTCGTTTTGCAGCCCATTTATATCAAAATAGCCATATACATCGTGCCTGGATATGAGAACGACATCACTTCACCGCTTCACTCCAATGTAATCTCCAAGTAATGCTCACCAGGCCGAAGCGTCATCCTTATGCTGTTTTCCTTCGCTTGCCGGGAGATGATGCCTGTAGAATCCTCCACATGGGCAACGTGTTTTCCTGGAATGCGCAACATTACGTCGTAAGGCTGACTCCCCGGCACAGCCACAGTGGCGATGATGCCGGTCACTTTGTCGGCAGCAAAGGTTAATTCGGCATCTACTGTAGTAGTAGCGGCGAATTCCATCCCGTTCTCAGCTCGCCATACATCGCTCGCCGCTAGCAACATGCTATTCCCTTGGTCCTTGGCCATTGACCAAGATGCTGTAATGCGCCTGCGTCGTTTTCATCAAGCCCATGTTATGAGCGTTGCCGTACCACGGGCGATAACCTGACGTAGTGGCCAGAGGTGCGCCAAAGGCATCGAGGGTAGATGAATTCTGATCCACAATGCTGTGGCTGTAGCTGCCCTAAGAACTCCGTCGATAATAACGCCGACCTTTTTCCACTTGCTTGTATCATGCCGGTTTTGAACGAAAACGCAAGATCTGGCCTTGAGGCAAAGAAGCCTTCGACAGAGAAAGTGTTCAACTGAGCCTCATTATCGTAGAGATTTCGACGAAACCGCAGAACTGAGCAAGGCTTACAGGGTTCGTGGGGGAAAAAGACTATTTTCGTCGAAATAAGTCGTTATCTTTTAGCTTCAGAAAGGGTTTTGGAAATGGATTTACTGATTGCGAGGCAGAATCGCGTTGACAACACCGCTCCTTCTGTTTACAATCGAAGCAAAGAGAAGCTAATAGTTGCAGTCCTTGATACCTCTTTCTGGTCCTTAGCATGTTCGATTCATCTGGATGCTTATCTTTCTGACTTTTATGGCACACCTATCTACGTCCCTCCAGCAGTTGATGCAGAGATCGATAGTGATAGTTTACGGGGCCCTTTAATCGGTCCTGATCGGAAAAGGTATAGGTTAACCAAGCAAGAAGGGCGTCTTTTATGCTACTCCCAAACATTTGAGCCCTACCATGAATTTGGGTTTGGAGAACGAGAAGCAATAGGTTTAGCGCTATCCCTTGATGCTGATCTTTTAATCAACGATCACAACCCATACATGGCAGCTCAAGCGCTCGGGATCACCGTTGTAAGCGTGCCGGAATTCATTGCGTTGGTTCATAAAGACCGGTTGATCAATTCTGAAATGGCGCTAGGGATGCTGGGGAAGATATCTAGCCATACGGCCAAGCCATTGATTGAGGCTGTAAACGATTTGATTGCCGCGACATAGACATGTGAAGGAAGGGAATAATCATGACAGTCACGCTCGACAAACCAGCTGGGATGATAGGTGAGAAAGTGAATCGATCCGTGACCAAATCCATTAGAATGACTGCGAAAGAGGCAGAGGAGCTTTCACGGCTTAGTAGGTTGCTATCCAAGCCAAACGATGCGGCGCTATTATATGAGGCGTACTCCCGCGGCATGAAGGCTATCAAACTGGATGAGGCTGTAAACGAGTATACTAAACGGGAAAGATCGTTGGGCGAGGTTGCTGAGCTCTTCGCTATCTCATCTGCGGATCTTGCTCGTGAATTGGTGAAACGAAATATCCCTACGCTTGAGGTTTCGATTGACCAAGCGAAAGCCAATCTTGATCACTTGATTAGAAGACATTTTTCGTAGCCTTCTGCCAAAGACCTTTAAGCAGTCTGCGGCCTAGATCAACGTGATCTACCAACCATGGCGAACCTTCCTTGGTCGGCGCGGTGTTCGAGTGCGCTACCCCTAATTCCCCACATCTTCAAGGTCTCCTGGACTACCCGGTGTCGTCTAGGAGGCCTACCTAATGTCCACCTATAAACGAAAGCCCTCATGGTTCAAAGATACGAGCCGGCACCTCTCGTTAGTCTCGAGCCCCTTGCAGCCCCGCAGTGGCACCGACAGATCGTGCAGGAGCGGTGGGGTAAAGACAAAGCCTAGGATGAAGCGAAGATAGATGAGCCATATACTGAGATCGGCCGCATAACCACCCAACTTGCTTTGTTGATCCTAGTTTTGATGGTTACCTAACCAGTCTGACCGTTAAGTCTCCATGAAACCGGTAAAAATCACTGCTCTCAGAGGAGTCAACCCATAGCATATGAGACTTCTATGCCGGAAAAAGCAGAGGTACAAAGAGCCGGTTCTGAATGTAACCCGACGCAAACGTTCAGTCCTACCAACCCGCGGCACGGAAGGATTCATATAGCGGCCGCAGCAGATCCGAAACAACAAACTTACTGATCCTTAATTTACCGCCCATGCCGCTCACTTTCACTTCGTGGTACGGCATGCTTAACCAACTGTACGTCCATAGCATAGGGCCGAGATCGAACGTGACCATGCGTCCGTCGCGCATGTGCAGTGCAATACGCCAGGTGTCAGGCTCAGGGTAAAAACCCCTGGCGTCGTCTATCGGTTCCGAAGCGTAATCCATTACGCAATGCTCTTGCAATACCTCAAGAAACTGCCTGATCCTCTTAGAGTCGACAGCATTGCTGTTGTACCGCCACCCATCTTTACCCTTGATAAGGATTCTGCTAGTCTCATTGCCATGCAGGCCGACTTCGCTAAACACGATCTCCGTGACTGATTCCGGATTGAAGAAGACCTGCTTATAAGCGGCAACACCCATCTCATATAGCGCTTGGGCGGCGCGCACACGCACCACCTCGTTGCTGTCGACAAGAGCGTCGATCAGCGCTTTTATCGCCATTTCATCGCATATCTTACTTATGATTTCCATGGCTGCATAACTTACCTCGGCATCCTCATCCAAGAAGCAGGCGATGAGCAACGGTACTTTTGCTTCAGGAGCCGCATCAATGCCCTCCAAGGCTTTTATCGCAAACAGACGGATGAAGTAATACGGATCTTGTACGGCCGCCCCAATAACGGGGAGAGCGTCTGCCGCACCGATTCTGCCTAAAGCGATAATCGCTTCCTGGCGCACCGATCTGCTCGGATCGCTACGATACGCCTCCATCAAATAGGGCACAGCCTCCACTGCGCCGATTTTTCCCAATGCAACCACGGCTTTCACACGTACACTGGCGTCTGAGTCCGATATAGCAGCAATCAAACCGGGCACGGCAGCGCTCGTCGACTTGCCGATGTCGCCCAATGCGTCGGCGATATATCCCCGCGTTCTTCCGCTGGTACGGTTAAACAGCGTAATTAGGTCCGGAACCAGTGCCGCCGCATACGCTGAGTCAAAGGTGGATATAGTCTGCGCCAGGATATCGGCGACCTGTTCCTGTAGCTGCGCATCGGCGTTGTGGAATCGCTCCAGTAAAAAAGGTAGAGCGTTTACATTCATTCTTGCCAATGCTTGAGCTGTCAGTAGGATGGTCCAGTAGTCGGCACCTGTAGTCACCAACGCACTTAGTGCCGGAACCGCCCGGGCATCACCAATTTTACCCAGCGTCTCAATTGCCGCCGTGCGCGGTAGAGCTTCAATTATATAAGGTACTGCTGCTGCGCCGATTTTGACGAGCGCCGCCTGTGCTTCAGATCGAACGTATTGGTTATCGAATGCAGCAATCAGATCCGGTACGGCTATCGCAACCTGCTCACCAATCGCCCCCAAAGCCCTGGCCGCCTCTGTGAGGAGATAGCGATCATCTTCATGCAACACGGCCGCCAGAGCGGGTACGGCTTCATATGCCGCGCTGCCGAATCGCCCTAACGACCTAGCGGCACTTCTACGTACCACAGTCTCGGGATCCTGTAATGCGGCAATAAGGGCGGGGATGGCTTCTGCAGCGCCGATGTCCCCCAAGGCGTAGGCTACTCGACTTCTCACTACGGGATGATCATCCGCCAGCGCCCGCATCAGGGCAGGCGCCGCTTCCTTAGCGGCCGGTCCTATCTCAGACATCGCTCCTGCCGCATTGGCGCGGATCACCGGGTTCTCATGCAATAACAGCTCCAAGCAAAGTGGCAGCGTATCAATTCCTATTCTTCCCATCGCCTGGTAGGCCTCTGCCTGTAACACCCAAGCAGCGTCGCTCTCCCAGGCTGACGCCAAAAGCGGAGCGGCTGCGATACCTATCTCCCCGATCGCCTCAAGGGCGGCTTCATTGGGGCTATAAAACGGATTGTCGTAGAACATCGCCTCAATAAGCGCCGGCACGGCCTCCACCGCCCCGATTTTACCCAGGGCGATTGCGGCGGCCTCACGTACTTCGAAGTCTGGATACTGCAGCAGTGGGATCAGCACGGGAACCGCCTCAACAGCCCGCAACTCTCCTAACTTCGTTGCAACGTATATTCTGCCGTAAGCGCTGCGTTCAGCAAGGACGCGTAACAAAGTGGGCACCATCTGATCGTTTGCCGCACATACGGAAGAAAGCGGGAGTGTGCAAGTAACAACCAGCATCATCGCCATAAGCATCGTTCTCAACCGTTGCATCGCCGTACTCCTCCTCTCGCCAGGGAAGGCAGTAATGATTTATTAGCAGTGTTACCAATGCCTCTCGCTCCAATTTGATCGTAACCGGCATAAGAATGGGAACAGCTTCTAATACTTGTAATGCATCGAGCTCCCTTGCGGCATAGCCACGCCGACATCCACTGGTTTCTTTCAGAACATGCAGCAAGACGGGCACAAACGGATCACTGACAAGCAGACGGCAAACGGCAATAGCGAGGGGAATGAGTTCGGGATCGACGGAACGGACGGCGGAGTCCGGATACGGTTTTCTATGTGTCGCTCTACAAACCTGCAATATGGAAAACATCATGTAAAATTCGCTGTACGTCATGGACAACACACAATGTCTAACGCCCGGACTGGATACTCATCTTTATCAGATAATCCGGCGAGCTAAGGCAACTGTAATCTAAATGATTCTAATGGATAACTTTTCCAATTGAACAGGCCTGTACTATGTGATAAGGTTCACAGGAAATTCTGCTGACATGGAGCCAAGGATGGTTTAGACTACAATACTATGGGGAGAAAATGCATTGTAGCTCAACCGGTGTTCCTAGCAGCTAGAAGCGAAGAACATGGTGGAGCGGCAATGTAGCTCAGATGGTATAGCCACTAGGAAGGAGACATGTATGAAGAGAATTCTTGCAGTGCTGTTAGTGCTTGTGTTCGCTGTGCTACCACTATCGGGTTGCGGCAGCAAACAGACAATTAAAACAGGTTTTGCTGTCATCACATCCGTCGCTAAGTCCGCTGACGCTGGTGAAAACGATGGTTTAGCCCAAGCAGACTCTGTCATCGTCGCCGTATTGGTTGATAGCAACGGAAAAATCATCGATTGTGTAATTGATCAGGCTCAGTCAAAGGTCAACTTCAACAATTCCGGTGAAGTTGTTACACCACTTGATGCTGTCTTCAGAACCAAGAATGAGCTTGGCACCGAGTACGGCATGGGCAGGGTATCCGGGATCGGTAAGGAATGGAATGAGCAAGCGGCTGCATTTGCCAAGTATGTAACCGGCAAAACCGTCGATCAAGTTAAGAACATCGCAGTAAGCAATGGTTATCCCACCAGCTCAGATCTCACATCATCCGTGACGATGCATGTAACGGAACTCATCGAAGGTGTCGAGAAAGCCGTTGCGAACGCTAAAGACTTAGGTGCGGCGAAAGGCGACAGACTTAGCGTGGCTACTGTCACGAGCATCGCAAAATCCACCAACGCTACAGCAACTGCTTCTGGTCTTGCACAGATTTACTCCACCTACGTGGCTATGACACAGGATAAATCCAGCAAGATTACCAGTGCGATTTTTGATGCATCCCAATCGAACATCAACTTCGACCAAAATGGTAAGATTACC
>DUQB01000169.1 GCA_012838035.1 Bacillota bacterium
ACAAAGGCCTGATCGTTGAAACGACCCGCCGTTAGGGCTTGCCAACTGCCCTCAGGTACCGGAATCTCTTTGAGCACGCCGACGACGGTATACGGTTGATCGTCTGCGCCTAGGGGAACCTGCTTGCCTATGGGATGCTCCGCTCCGAACAATCTTTCGGCCAGATTGTGACCGAGCACGATCACTTTGGCGGCTTGGTCGACGTCTATGTCCATAAAGAAAGTGCCTTCTTTAATCGCCAAGTTGTGGAAGCCGAAGTAATCGGGCGTAACTGACGTTACGGAAATCCGGTTGGCGGCGCTGAAAGCCCAGCGGTTGCCGCCTTCCTGCTCCGTATCGACGCTGAGCAGGCTCGTCGGATACATACCGGAGCGTTCAGCGTAGACGTAGGCCTGCGGGAGGAGCTCCTTCAGATCCTTGATATCCTGAATACCGAACACCACGGGTTCGGCGACGATCTCCGGCACGGCGATCAACGGTCCCGCCGCTTCGGAGAAAACCGCGCGCATGTCTTGAACGGTACGGATAGTGATGGTGCGATACTGCTCCTGTTTTAGATAAGTCTCCTGCTGCACGCGCACGCCGTCGAAGAGCGCCAGGACGCTGATGATCACTCCGATTCCCAACCCGATGGCCAAGATGATCAGGCAGGATTCAAAGAGACGCTTGCGGCAGTGACGCAGAGACCAGAAAATATAGTCTGCGAGAATCAAGGCTTTCTCACCTCGCTATAATCCATACCGCACATGTTCATCAACTCTAAGCGCCCCAGAAAGTGATCGTAGTGGGCATGCACGATATCCATTTCGATGACGCGGCCGGCCAACCTGACCTCTTTTAAATCCAGTTCCGTCGCCAAGCCGACTTGTACTCGGCGCGCTTCTCGCTCCAGCGCTTCGTACGCTTCCGCCAGGCGATCGTTCAGCGTAACGATACGCTCTTCGATGGTCTCCAGACGGCGATATACGGCGTCTACTTCGCGTTCGGCCCTGGCGACGGCTGAGCTTAGCGCGACTTGCGCTTTGGTCACCGCTAACTCGGCCTCTTCAACGGCGAACTTGTCGGCAGGCAAGAGCGTATTGCGCACCGAGACGGAAGCGCGGATCTCTTGCTCGCTGCGGTTGGCCGGTCTGTTGCCTTCCGGCCACTTTTGCGCCTCGTAAGAAGCGCTGAAGCTCACTTTCCAACCATGATCGGCTTGGATTTCCAGCAACCGTTTTTCCGCATCCCGCAATTTCACCGCCGCGTCGGCCACGGCGCTGGAATTTGCGAGGCCCAAAGCAAGCCACTGCGCTAATGTATCGCCGATGGGTTCATAGGGAATGTCAAATACGAGCTCCGCATCGGCCACGCTTGCTACATCGAGCAACGCGGCCAAGTTGATCTCGGCGGAGTATACCGCCTCCAGAGCCTGCGTTAGGCTCTCGTCGGCATCCGCCAGATCGCTCTCGGCACGGAGAATATCCGCTTCCGATTTTTCCTGCACGCGGGCGCGCAGCAGCTTCAGCTCGGCAATCTCTCGCTCTGCGGTCACCAGCTCCGCTTCTTGTCGTCGTTTCAGCACGGTGAGGAAGGCTGAGGTTACGTCGTAGGCCAGACGGGTTTCGGCCTGGGCCACCGCATTCTGCTCCTCGAGCACGTATACGGGTACCAAGTCGGGGACTTTGGGTTGGAAGAGGTCCGTGGCGTAGCTGATTTTCAGCGTCGGAGTCACAGTCACCGAAGGGTTATGCAAATTGGTGGCGACGGTGAGGCCGGACTCGAGTTTTAACTGGGAGGTAATATCCCAGCGCAACTGGAGCTGCCCGCGTGGATGCCGCAGGCTGTTCCAATCGGGCAAGTGAAGCGCTCCCTCCTTGTCCGCATCGAGGCGGAATTCGGCAATGGTGGCTGAAAGGTCCAACCCGAGCCGTTGCTTCTCCTCATAAGCCTTCTTCCGCTCGGCCAAATCGTATTCCAACCTGGTTATCCGCATATCCGGGTTATCGCGCAGCGCGAGGCGTACCGCCTCGTCCAAAGACAACAGTACGCCTGCCGCACTTACCGAACCCGCCAGGAGCGGGAGCATACAGAACCACCAGCAGAGGAAGATAACCCCGTCTCTGCGCCTAGTCGTCATCGGTCTCCACCGTCCATACTGGCTCCGGCGTGCCGATTAGGCGGAGAAAGTCGCGTTTGGCGTTGACGTGATCCCATATCGCAGCGTCCAGAGCCTGTTGCGCCGACTCGACGGCATCGGCTCGTTCTTGCAACGTCTCTTCGCTGATGGTGCCGGCGTTGAACTGCACTTGCGCCGCTTTGTAATTGGTTTCCGCCACGCTGAGTTCCCGCTGCCTGAGCTCTACCGTCACTTCCCTTTGCTGTACCGTAATGAGGGAACTGCGGACGTCGAAATACAGCTTTTGCTCCGCCTTCGCCAAGTTGATTGCCGCCTTTTCCTGCTCAAACAGAAGCTTTTCGTACTCCGCCAACGGGGTGAACTCATTGTTACCCGCAGCCGCATTGGCCTCGGCGGTTTCCAACGCTTCCAACGCCTGAGCATAAGCCTCCGAGTTTTCCCTGGCAATGGCGATGGCCTCTTCCAACGTCATCTTCAGAGGCGAGAATACGGCCTTAAGCTCGCCTTGCAAGGTGACTACGGTGGAGAGCGGCAAGCCTAACAGTTCGTTGAAACGCAGTTGACTGGTTTGGGTCGTGCTCACTTGGTTGTTGTAGGAGTTCGTGGCTGAGAAGAACGTGTTCGTCGCCTTCTCTAAATCGAGCGCAGAAATGAGACCAACCTGGTAGCGCGCCTTTTCCAGCTCATAACGGCGTTCCGCATCGGCCAAAGCGGCTTTTTGCTCCTCCAAGCGCTCTTGGGCGGAGAATAGGTCCATGTAACGGGTTTCCACATTGAGGATGAGGTTTTCTTTGGCGCTTTCGTAATCGGCGAAGGCCTTATCCAGGGCTTCTTGCGCAGCCTCAATCTCGTCCTCATCTCCGACGACGACTGCTCTATCATAGTTTTTTTGCGCGTTTTCCAGGTTCAAACGCGATAATTTAAGGTCCAAGTTGTGCTCTATAGCAGTGGCGACAGCTTCGGAAAAAGACAGAGTCATGTTGATCTGCTCCGTTGCTGCCGCAAAGGCGTTGAAGCTAAGTATAACCGAGACGACGATGCTAAACACAAGTTGCCATTTTCTCATGCTTCTTTTCCTCCTCCTACCGCCATGCGAGATGTAGATTCCGTTTGATAGTCGACGGGTTCATACCGTCGTTCGATGGGCGCGTCGGATAAGATTTGACCGTCCGCCATGGTTACTAAACGTGAGCCGTACCCGGCCACTTTTGGACTGTGCGTGACCAAGGCGATGGTGACGTCTTTCTCACTGTTGAGGTGATTGAAAAGGGCTAGGATCTCATCCTCGTGTTTGCTGGAGAGGTTACCTGTAGGTTCGTCGGCTAAGAGCAAAGTGGGATTGTTGGCCAATGCGCGGGCCAGCGCCACCCGCTGCTGTTCGCCACCCGACAGTTGTGAAGGGTAATGCTTGGCTCGGTGACCCATTTCCACCATCTCCAGCAGTTCCAGGGCGCGCTTGGCGCGTTCCTTGGGGGAGACCCGAGCATACATCAGCGGAACCGCCACATTCTCCTGCGCCGTCAGTTCAGGGAACAGGTTGTAACTTTGAAAAACGAAGCCGAAGTGTTGATTGCGGATCCGGGAGAGTTCTCGGTCATCCAAATCGGTAATGTCCGTGCCTTCCAGGAGGTATTCGCCTTCTGTGGGCAAATCGAGTACGCCCAATATCGTAAGCAAAGTCGATTTCCCCGAACCGGAAGGCCCGATGATGGAAATGAACTCGCCGCGCTCGATTTTCAGGTTGACCTGATCCAAGGCCTTCACTTCGACTTGTCCCATCGTGTAGATCTTGGAAACGTCCTGGAGTTCGATCATTGCTTGTGCCCCCCTTCGGGTACCACGTTCACGCGCTCAAGATGGCGATACTCGTCATATGAGCTGATGATCACCTTTTCTCCGGGGGAGAGTCCGGAGAGGATTTCTACGGCCGCGCTTTCGATCATCCCGTAGGTGACGTTGCGCCGTACGGCCTGTTCGCCTTGGACCACATAGACGAAGAGCTGTTGCCCGCTGGAGAGGTAAGGCCCGCGCGGGAGATAGGGGCTGTTGCGGCGACCGACCTCGATTTCGACCGAAACCGCCGTACCCGGTCGCAACTCTCTTATGCCGCCTACCGTTTGCACGTGCGTTTCCACAACGGCGCCGGACGATGTTTCCGCCGCCCGAGGTGAGATATAGGTCACTTGCCCACTATACGAATTGAGCGCCGTTTTAATTACCGCCGCGTGATTGGGCTGCAATAGATCGACCATATTAGCGTCCACATTGATGACGACGACCGGATCGACGACATCCGCGATGGTGATGAGCGACGCGTTGCCGGCGACGTCTTCGCCGGGCTGAACATGCAGATTGATTACCCGACCGCTGATGGGCGCCGTGACGACCAGGCTGTCGCGTATCGCTTGCAGCTCTTGTAAATTGGTTTGCTCTGCAAGGACCTTTTCACGCGCCGTTTCCGAGGCCATGGCGTGCCGTTCCAACATATCGACGTAGAGCCGCTCCGTGCGATTGAGGTTGTATTCCAAGTCGCTCACATTCTGTTCGGAGCGCTCCAAATCGCGGCGAGCGACGGTGCCCAGAGCGTAGAGTTGTTTTTGTTGCTCCCAGTCGGCCTGTGCGTCAGCTAATTGCCGCTGCAGACTCGCGATGTCACGCTCTTGTTTTTCAGCCTCCATCTCTTGATCGACCAACAATTTCTCATAATCATATTCGGCTTGCCAGACCCTGCGTTCGGCCTCGAGCAGTTGGGTGTTCAAAGTTTCGGAAGCCAAGCGCATGAGCACGGCGCCTTTGACTACGTCATCTCCTTCCTGCACCGCAATATGGTCGACTGTGGCCGACGTAGCGGCCTTGAGTACGATCTCTTCTTTTGGTCTGGTCACTCCGTTCGCAGTGACATTGATGAGGAAATCGCGGTTCTGCACGATGGAGTATAGGTAGTATGAGAGGACGAAGTCTTCATTTTTCGGCGCCATGAAGTACCACGCACCGGCGCCCAGCAGTCCGAGTACGATCAGGATGAAGACAGCCAGGCTCCATTGATTAAGCTTCTTCTGTTTCCTACGCGGTTTTTTGCTGATGATCGGGCTTATAGCCCCTTGCGCATTCTCTTTCATGTCTACAACCATCACCCCCAAGGGCATTCCCGCCGCAGTTTCTCGTTAAACCTAAGTACCTCTCATACGATTGGCGAGCCAGACCGGAAGCAGATAAAATGCGTATCTAAAACAAATTGACTAGAAAGTCAATAAGCGTTGAGAAATCGATGGTGAATATGACGTTCAGGAAATGGGCGCCGCGCTCGGCCTTGTGTAAATCGAGCTGAGAGAGCATAAATGGACGGCGAATTCAGGTATCCGCGTGATTACGCGACAGGAAAAATGTTCTATGTGTCCTGTAGGTGTCCTGCTCAGGGATTGATATTTCATAATTTGGTCATATTTAACGTCTAAATAATTTGCAAGCGCCGTCAAAGCCGTACTGTAGATGTATGAAAAGGGTATTTAAGTAAATATGTATTAACATTTCGGTATTCATACCGGACATGGTCTTCCCGTAACTTCAGCGCTAAGCGGACTGCTTGTAAAACAGCGGCGACGCGTTTGCGGACCGGTCCGCCTTCATCCAGCCCGATAAACCAGGTATAATAAAGTCCGAACAACACCAACTTTGCTGAGAAACGGGCGACCGGCTGCAGGGTGCCGCGCTCGCTTGGCGAAAGGGCAAAAGTATGAACATCATGGCTTGTGGAAATGGAGGCAGAAAGATGATCCGTCTGACAGGTTTCGCTGACGAAATATCTAAGGACCTGACTGAGCAGCTCGATGTATTGGAGTCGGAGTCGATGCGTTTTCTGGAGCTGCGCGGTGTGTGGGGCAAGAACGTGTCGACGTTTACCGATGATGAAGTGAGTCAAATTCGTGATACCCTACAGGCTCGCAACGTGGGAGTGTCGTGCATCGGCTCTCCCATCGGCAAAATCGGCATCAACGATCCGTTTGAGCCTCACCTGGAATTGCTGGGCCGTGTGTTGGATATCGCCGAGGCTCTGGACACCAAATATGTACGTATTTTCTCGTTCTACATCCCTAAGGGCGAAGATCCGGCGAAATACCGGAATGAAGTGATGGCGCGGATGCGCCGGATGGTGGAACTGGCGGCTAGCCGCGACTTTGTGCTGTTGCACGAGAACGAGAGCGGTATTTATGGGGATGTCGCCGCACGCTGCGCCGATATTCTCAGCACCATCAACTCGCCGCACCTACGGGCTATTTTCGACCCGGCCAACTTCGTTCAGGCGGGACAGCGGCCGTTTGCCGAGTGTTGGGATCTCATTCAACCCTACTTAGAATACATGCACATTAAAGATGCCGTCATGGAGACCCGCAAGGTGGTGCCCGCAGGGGAAGGCGACGGAAATCTGAAAGAGATCGTAGGCAGGCTGAAAGAGATGAACTTCTCCGGTTTCACGTCGTTGGAGCCCCACTTGTCGGTGGCCGGCCGCATGTCCGGTTTCAGCGGACCCGAACTGTTCAAGACAGCCGTGCGGGCTTTCAAGAAACTGTTGGATGATGCAGGTATCGCCTGGTCGTAGGTTTAAACGCCAGGTGATCGGATGCGGTCGGGCACGACCGATTCGGCGTACCCGATTGGTGTTATGCGCACTAGAGGAGGTGCCGTACCTATGATGCATGCGCAAGTGTCGTCTGCGAGCAGGCGGAGAGCCGCCCTTTTCGTCATCGGTAGTATCATTACCGATTTGGTAGTGCGAGTAAAAAAGGCCCCTGAAGAGGGAGAGACCGTGATCGGCTCGGACTTCGGTCGTTATCCGGGCGGAAAAGGGGCCAATCAGGCGGTTGCCGCGGCGAAGCTAGGCGCCCGCGTCGGCTTGCTGGGGCGAGTCGGAGACGATTTGTTCGGTGCGGACCAACTAACCAGCATCGGCCAAGCCGGCGTAGATACTTCATACATCGGTAAGGACGCTGAGCTGCCTTCCGGAGTCGCATCGATCGTAGTGGACGAACAAGGGCGGAATCGCATCGCCATCGTGCCGGGGGCGAACAACGAGATTACGCCGGCGTTGGTGGACCAAGTACGCGAACAGATTGCCGCGGCCGACTTGCTCCTATTACAATTGGAGCTGCCTTTGGAGACGAACTTGCACGCTATCGCCCTGGCCGGTGAAGTAGGTACCCCGGTGGTGTTGAATCCGGCCCCGGCGCCGGCAGAGCCGCTTGATCCGCAAGTGCTGGCCAAGGTCGACATCCTCACGCCGAATGAGGTGGAAGCCGAACAACTCGTCGGAATGCCCGTAAAGACGGTCGACGATGCCGTTCAGGCGGCACGCAGGCTGTTGGGATTCGGAGTAAGGCGGGTGGCCGTTACTCTGGGCAACAAAGGCGCTTTGGTCATGGAGGGAGAGGGCCCTGATGCCGGCTTGCCTACGCACATTCCCCCCTATAAAGTGCAGGCGGTGGACACAGTAGCTGCCGGAGACGCTTTCAACGGCGCGCTGGCCGTGCGCTTGGCTTTAGGTGATAACTTAGTTGAGGCTGCCAAGTATGCCAATGCTGTGGCTGCAGTCTCTGTAACCAGGCATGGAGCGCAACCTGCCATGCCTACGCAAGAGGAAGTGGAGAGGTTTATCCGCGCGCAGCAGGCCGGCTGAGGATGTCGGCGTCGTGGTTGATCGGCACGGCGGCCTTTGTCCGTCTAGGTTTATGAGCACAGTATATCGACGGCGGAGCTGCCGCTTTTGCAGAGCAGGTTAGGGGGTACGCATCATGTCACAGATAGTGCGATGCGCTAAAGAAGTGTTCAGGCAGGAAGCCGCCGCTTTGGAACGCTTGAGCGAGCAGATCGGCGCGGAGTACGAGCAAGCCGTGCAGCTGATTCTGAGCACTCAGGGCAAAGTGATCGTCAGCGGGATGGGTAAGGCGGGACACATCGGCAAGAAGGCTGCGGCATCGTTGGCCAGCACCGGTACGCCGGCATTCTTCGTACACCCGGCAGAAGCCTTACATGGCGATGCGGGGATGGTCACCGCGCAGGATTTGGTGATGGCTATTTCCAACAGCGGTGAAACAGCGGAGCTGCTTAGCTTTTTAGCCATAGTGCAGGATATTGGGGCGCCGATTATCGCGATTACCGGCGGGCTGCAATCCCGTTTGAGCAAAATGGCGGATGTGACATTGGCCGCTCAGGTAGAACGGGAAGCCGACCCGTTGAACTTGGCGCCCACCACCAGTGCGGTCGCCCAGTTGGCGGTGGCCGATGCCTTGGTAGTATGCGTCATGGCGGAGCGGGGCTTCACGACGCAGGATTTCCGCCGTTATCATCCCGGCGGCGCCTTGGGCAAGCGTCTGGCCTGAAAACAAATCACACCGGTATAATAAACCGCCGCATGACCATGTTGCTTTTCATGCGGCGGTATTTTTTGCCACCTTTCTTCCAACCTTCCGCTGATTTTTCTCTGCAGCGGGTCACCGGCCGTCGCCACCCGGCGCTCCACAAAGATTTCTCAGCGACTGACATATGGAAACATATCTGAGCCAAGCGCGGCGTAGAATGCAAACAGCCTGAAACCGCTGGTTCTTATAGTAGTTGCGCCGTAGAGCCGCGATCCCAGCGGTGCAGGCGCACCCATCCGCGGGGTTGGGGGTGGCGGGATGAGTCGGCACGGTTTTCTGCACGGTGCTATGGTACTGGCGCTGGCCGGTGTGTTGAGCCGCATTCTAGGAGTCTTCTACGTCATAGTACTGCCGCGTGTTCTGCAAAGCGAGGGCTACGGGCTATATACCGCAGTCAAGCCGGTGTACCATACCATGCTGATTCTAGCTATCGCCGGGCTGCCGGTCGCGATTGCCAAGCTGGTGGCGGATCGTTATGCGGTAGGCGACTTGCGCGGGCTGCAACATGTGTTTACGCTGAGTGTTAAGGCCATGGCCGTCACAGGCCTGTTTGCCGGCGTTACGCTGGCTGTGGCGGCAGAGCCCTTAGCACGGATCTTGCGCGTACCGGAGGCTGCGCCGTTACTGCGGGTTGTAGCGCCGGCGGCCCTGATTATGGCGCTGACGTCGGCTTTGCGAGGCTGTTTTCAAGGCTTACAGCGCATGATGCCGATCGCTTTATCCCAGATTGCAGAGCAGATTGTTCGCGTGGTCAGTACCATCTGTTTAGCCGTCGCGCTCGCGCCTCTCGGCCAGGTATACGGTGCTGCCGGCGCTATGCTCGGTGGTGTGTTGGGCGGAGCCGGCGCTTTGTTGATCCTTTGCTTTACATGGCTTTGGCAAAGGCGCCGCATCCAAGCAGAATTGGCGCAACGCGCGCGCAAAAAGGCGGTACGCGCCGGCGGCGGCACGTTGCGACAATTGCTGTCGCTGGCGTTGCCGCTGGTATTAGGCCAAATCCTTTGGCCTATTATTGAATTCCTGGACACGACGTTAGTGCCGCAGCAGTTAATGACCCTCGGGTTTAGTCGAGCTGAAGCGATGGCGCAACTGGGCTACTTGGGTATGGCAGGGCAGCTGATGTGGCTGCCTACCATATTGACCCTGGCCTTGGCCGCAAGCCTGATGCCGGCTGTGGCTAAGGCCTGGGCTCTGCGGCAAGTGCGTCAAGTGCGGCGGCTGACGCATGAAGCTCTGCGCGTCGCCATTCTGTTCGGTCTGCCCGCAGGTATGGGTTTGTTTGTTCTGGCGGACGGCTGCGCTTGGCTGCTGTTCGGCTTCAGTGAAGCGGGGGCGCCTTTGGCCGTGCTGGCTTTCGGTACCTTGATGTTGGGCATACAGCAGGTTACTGCGGGAACGTTGCAAGGGCTGGGCAAGGTTCATGTACCTATAATGAATCTATTGCTGGGAGCAGCCATCAAGTTCGGCATGAACTGGTGGTTGGTCGCCACGCCCTGGGGGAGCCAAGGCGCAGCCGGCGGCACTTTGGTGGGATTTACCACAGCAGCCTGCCTTAACTACCTGGCGATTAGGCGGATAGTGGGGGCGTCGGGCGGCTTGCGCGCCTGGTTGTTTAAACCGGTGACTGCGACGCTCATCATGGGTGCGGTGGTTCGCTTGACCTACGCGGGCTTATTACTAGCTTTGGAAACGGCGGTGTTGCGTCGGCATTGGGCTTTGACGCCTTTTACGGTCAACGCCGCGGCCACCCTCGCCGCAATAGCCGTAGGCGTATTGACCTACGGCTTAGCCTTATTGCGCTTGGGGGGCTTGCGGCGCAAGGATATCGATGCCATTCCCTTAATTGGGGCGCGTCTGAACTATCGTTTAGCGCGCCTCGGCTGGGTGGCGTGAAGCGGCTTGGTACGGATGGGACGGCGCCGGTGGGTCACGGAGAACAGAGACCGTGTCAATGCTCCTTGTTCTTCTCCAGCTCCTTGGCTTCGTCCCAATAGACATCCATCTGCTCTACGGTCATATCCATCAGGTTACGCCCGGTCTCTTGTACACGTGCTTCTATATGACGGAAGCGCTCTTTAAACTTCGCAATGGTCGCCCGCAACGCATCTTCCGGATCGATATCCATGTAACGCGCTACGTTCACCAGGGCAAACAGCACATCGCCGCACTCTGTATAGCATTCCTGGGCATCGGCCGCGTTAATCGCCGCCTGCAACTCAGCCAGCTCTTCAGCGACTTTTTCTAAGGCGCCTGTTACATCAGGCCATTCGAAACCCACCTTAGCAGCCTTCCTCTGGATTTGGTCGGCCTGCATAAGCGCCGGCATGTGGCTGGGGACGCCGTCCATGAGACTCTTAGGCCGCGCTTTGCCCTGCTCCGCCTGCTCGGCCTGCTTTATCAGCTCCCAGTTGGTCAATACGGTCGCTACGTCATCGGCCTGAACATCAGCGAATACATGAGGATGGCGTCTGATCATCTTTGTCGTTACGGCGTCTACAACGTCGGTCATGTCAAATTCGTCTCTTTCCGCAGCCAATTGCGCATGAAAAACGATCTGTAACAAAACATCGCCCAGCTCCTCGCACACGGCGTCCCAATCGGCGGCTTCAATGGCGTCGATGACTTCATATGTCTCCTCTATGAGGTAGCGCTTCAGCGAGTCGTGCGTCTGTCTGCGATCCCACGGACAGCCGTTTTCGCCGCGCAACTGCGCTAATACCTTCACTAAGGCATCCAGAGGATAAGCGGAGCGTCGCGCCTGCCCGGCTATAGGCGTGGATGCCGGAACATAGAGTGACGTCAGGTGATCAATGCTCAGGTGCATGTCGATCTGATACAGAGGTGTGGATGTCACCTGCTCTTTACCTGGAACACCGGCTGCTCGAACAAGCGTCACCTCAAGTTCCGGATCAAGGATCTCCAACAAGGCCAACTTAAGCTGGGATGCGGTATATTGATTATGTACCTGCAGAAAAAGCGCCGGTCGCCCCGGCAGATACGCCAAGGGTTGGAAATCCAGGGCATCCAGAATCTGCAAGCCCTCACCCGGGTCGATGCGTATGGCGCCGTAAATAGCGTCCAGAGCGCTCATGCTAGGAATAATGGATACGGCGATCCCGGCGGTTGCGGCTTCTTTCAAAATGAGTTGCACGGTGGTTTCGCCGACTAACGGATGACCGGGAACAGCGTATGTAACCGAGCCTTTGGCGGCGGCTGCGATGATTTGCCGCGCGATCTCTTGGTATAGAGGCGCAAACGTTTCCGCCTGTTCGTATAAGCCATCAAAGCTTTGATAACTGATGCCATGCTTTTCCAGCGCCGCTACGGTGGGGTGAACGGCGGTGCGCAAATAGAGCGCATCGGCTTGTCGGAGGGCTGTCCACGCAGCTAAGGAGAGTTGTTCAAATGCGCCCGGACCTAACCCGACGATAATAATGCTGTTTTCCGCCAACAGAAACCCTCCTAGAACGATGAGTCACCGCTTTATCCGAGTCGTATCATCCATCAGGTCAACCGCTTTGTACGCATACCTACACATGAGATTCTACATCAAAGCATCTATGGCTGAACCCGGTTTCAGTCAAAAAAATAAAAAGGCCTGCAGGCCGTTTGAAGAACAATTGAACAGTACCTCCCACACCCTTCCATAGTCAGCGGATGTGGGAGGTATGCTTTTGCGCAGAACGCTTATTTCTTGCTGACAGCCTCTTTGAGTTGTTTGCCGGCTTTGAAGGCCGGATTCTTGGAAGCGGGAATATCGATGGGCTCTTTGGTGACGGGATTTACGCCGCGTTTTGCAGCTCGATCGCGCACCTCAAAGGTACCGAATCCTACCAAAGTGACTTTTTCGCCGTTTACCAACGCATTGGTTATGGCTTCTAAGGTAGCCTCGATGGCTTCTCCAGCGACTTTCTTAGTTAGGCCGGCGGCTTCCGCCACCTTGCTGATCAGCTCGCTTTTATTCAACGATAGAACCTCCTTTACCCTTGTTCGCGGCATTTATTCTTGTTGTAACTGGGAAATCCTGCTAAATAGCCAAATCTTGGCAGACGAAATCTAATTTTTATACCCGACCTAACTACATGCTCTCCTTTTTAGCTGTGTAATAAACCTATGGCAGCGTATACACACGTCTATCTTTTGCCGCAACGGCTCAAACTAATAGCGCTTGAATGCGGAAGCGCACGCAAGGCCTTCGCAACTCTGCGTACCGTTGGTAATGCATATTATACACGTTTTCAGCGTCGGAAAAGGAGATGTTCTCAGCAAATGCATATTCTAAAAAGATACGTCAGGATGAGTCTTTTGCTCCTGCTGTCGGTTACGGTAATCAGCGGTTGTGGAAGACAAAATCAACAGGTGGCCGAACTGGATGAAGAACCGCAGATCACCGTGGTGCTTAACGATCAGACGAATGAGAAAAAAACGATGGGCGTCGAGGAGTATATCCAAGGGGTAGTGGGCGGTGAGATGGGACGGCTCGCGGCGGAAGGCGAACAAGCGACGTCGTGGCCGGAAAACGCCTATGCCGCGCAGGCGATTATTGCACGCAGCTTCATCATGGCCTACATGGCGACGAATAACACCAATGAAGTGACGACCAACCATGAAGAGACGCAGGCATACAAACCGGAAAACATCACGCCACAAATTCAGGCCGCAGTGGAGAAAACGCGCGGCGAGGTGTTAATGCAAGGGGATAATTACGTCAAAACGTGGTTTCACTCATATAGTGGGGGTAAGACGGCAACAGCGGCCGAAGGGTTGAACTACCAGGAAGAGGAGAATTATACACGGACGGTTACCTTGCCGGAAAACGAATTTGCTCCGGAGGAACGCAAACGTTGGCAGGTGACGTTGCCCTTAAGCCAAGTGCAGGCGGCGGTGGCGGAAAAAGGGGTGAATGTAGGTCCGATTACCGACATGGAAGTCACCGCCAGGGGGCCTTCCGGAAGGATTACTCAGATCACGATCACCGGTGAGGCAGGAACGCACCAAATACACGGTGCGGACTTCCGCATTGCCGTAGGCCCTGAGGAGATGCTTTCCACGCTGGTCGATCAGGACGGCTTTCAGGTCGCTGACGGTAAACTGTCCATCAGCGGCGCCGGTTTTGGGCACGGCGTGGGATTGTCGCAGTGGGACGCATACAAAATGGCGGAGGAGGGCATGTCCCCGGAAGAGATAGTGAAACGATTTTATCAAAATGTGGAACTGGTAAAGCGCTGGGACTAATGGATTTCAGCAGACGGCCGTCAGGTTCGTATCCGTATGGTTTGCGCGCAACATGGCTCCTAGCATGAAAGAACGGATTGGCGCATAGACATGAACAAGGCCTAGGCGTATGGGGGCGGGATTCCGCTCCTCCCGGCTACCTAAGCTCGTGAAGGAGGAGGCCTATGTCGGTGCGCAAACCCGCAGATGGCAGCGGCGCATTGAGTGAGGCGGCGCGAACAACGTCTCGAAAAAGACACCAGCTCACTCTGAAAGCCCGTGAAAGCCTGGGGATCGACGGCGTGGTGGGCGTGGAAAGCTTTGATGATCAAGAACTTGTGGTGGAGACGGATCAAGGCGTGCTGCTGATTAGAGGTGAAGGCCTCCACATTCGGGAGCTGAACTTAGAAAGCGGCACCTTGCATGCGGACGGTTTGGTGCGAGTGATGGAATATGCCGGCGATTCATTAGGCAAACGTGGTAAGGGGCTGCTGGCCAAACTGTTTAAGTAACCATCTCCAACCTACGGGAGGCGCCTGAGTGATCAGCCTTGTCTCGCAGATGCTGGCGTTCGCCGTGATGGTAGCCACCGGATTCATGGTGGGTTGCATGTTCGATATATATCGGGTGATTCGCACCTTAACCCGTCCGCGCGCCAAAGGCACATTCATCATGGACCTATGTTTTTGGCTATGGGTGACACCGGCTGTCTTCTTTATGCTTTTAATGGGCAACTGGGGAGAGCTTCGCTTGTATGTGTTCCTAGGCGCGGCCATGGGTTTGTTTGCCTATTTTCAGTTGGTCAGCGCTAAAGTGCTTTGGGCATTGCTTGCATTTGCACGTTGGTTAGGCGGCTTATTGGTGAGAACAACGCAGGTGGCGGCGCTCATCGCAAGTATGCCGCTGCAGGTTGTGCGCCGTTTCTGCTTAGCCTGGCGGCGGCAGGGTTTATGGGCGCAACAATGGGCAAAACGGCGTCGCCGTGAAGCGCCAATCGGTAAACGGGCGTCTTGGTTTCCCGTGAAAAGACCTAGTGATCTTGCCGCATTCATGCACGCCAAGCTGCCCTGGGGTAAAGCCTGGCCTTGGCCTTTTGACCGGCGCTGATCAGTCGGTCCGACACTTTGTCGCAACGGGGCGTTCCGTTCAAAGTACATAGCCGCACGCTGCGGTAACGATCGAAATCACCTCCGCATGCATACATGCGCCTTTTGATGACAGGGGCGCATATTTCTTTTTCCGGACGATTTAATAAAGGAGGTAGAAGGAATGCCGCAGCATGATGTCATATGTTCAATATCAATGAACAATATCGGCCTAAAGTCCTACCGGTGATGAAATCATGGGAGGTGATTTATTGCCTGATACTAAAGTGCCTGATAAAAAGGCGCCTGTCTCTTCGTTGGTCAAAGCATTGCGGGTGCTGGACTCATTCTCTCTTGAACAACCTGAGCAGGGAGTAACCGAAATAGCTGAACGGCTGGGCATTCACAAGAGTACGGTCTATAACATCCTCACTACCTGTGAAGCCATGGGTTATGTTCAGCAAGATCCACATACGCGACGCTATCGTTTAGGGTTACATATATTGAGATTGGGCCAGGTAGTACGGGAGGGCATGGATCTGCGTCGGGTAGTGGTACCGGTGATGGAGCGAGTGCGTGATTATTATCGAGAAGCGGTGCATTTCGCCGTTGAGCTGAACGGTCAGGTGGTGTATTTGGAGACTGTTCAACCATTGGAACGTTCGGTGGCCAGTTTGGCAGTGGGAAAAAGCGCTTATATGCACTGTACGGGGGTAGGTAAAGCAATCTTGGCGCATATGTCGCCTGAGCGCATGCATGCCGTCATCTCGGAACAGGGCATGGCGCAGTATACGCAAAACACCATTACCGACTTGGCAGAGCTGGAAATTGAGTTGGAAAAGATCAGGCGGCAAGGATACGCGGTCGACAATATGGAGTATGAATGGGGTATTCGTTGCATTGCGGTACCGATTCGTAACGAAATCGGCGTTGTCCATGCTTCCATGAGCATATCCGGTCCGTCAGAGAGATTGCCGCTGGAAGCGATTGCAGAGATGGCTCAGCCACTGATGCATTTTGGCGCGGACATTTCAAAGCGTTTTGGTTGGTTGAGGTAACCTATCCGATCGGACTAGCGGCAGGTTGCCGCAAGGCATTTGACTGCTGTGGAATTCGCGGTTGCCCAAAAAATGGGAAGGTAATTGGTCGGTCTGTGTAGAACGATGGGCATCTGAGGGGCATAGGAGGGTTGCGGCGTGGAGCGCGAAAGGTTCGGAACACACAATAGACCCCATTACGAGTCTGCTCATAAAGATGAATTCAAGCGGCGCCGCACATCCACGCCGATTCCCATAAATACCGCGGTGGAACCCGAGTCCCCTGCAGATGTTCGTACAGGTCAACCCTTGCAGTCCAAACAAGAACGCTTGCGCTTGGTCGTAGGCGCAGCGGGGCAAAAGTTAGCGTCTACAACGCGGCGAACAGCTCAAAGCGAAGGCGTCTACAGACGCAAACGCAAGCGGCAAAAGCGAGTAACGCCCCGTTTCTTTGCCTTTGTAGCTTGCGTTATGTTTATCTTCCTGGTGTTTTCCTATGCGACGGCCTTCTGGCGTATCAGAGAGGTAGAGCAGAGGATATTAACCGTAAAGAGCCGGATGACGGCGGTCTCTGCCCGTAATGAGCAGTTAAGAAACGAGCTGGAGAGGGTTACCAGCGACGCATACATCGAGGAAGTCGCTCGCGAAGAGCTAGGTTTGGTGAAGCCGGGCGAAACCGCTTGGGTTATTATGACGCCCGGAACGTCGAATTCACCTTTCCGAGTGGAGGAACGGCAGACATCCAGGTTAAGCGCCGATGAAGGGTGGTAGGACTGCGCGCTGAGTTATACGGGCTGAATTGTCGCACATATTGACACATTATAGCTCATGTGATAGAATGTCAGAGCTGAGCATGGGCTCTGGAAAATCTTATGGGAGGAATTTATTCTCGTATGGCCATTGAGGTCGGCAGTGTTTTGGAGGGCAAAATTACGGGTATCACCAACTTTGGCGCGTTTGTCCAGTTGGATGGCGGCGTCACCGGGTTGGTGCACATCTCAGAAGTAGCTGATGCATATGTTAAAGACATCAGAGATCACCTCCAGGAAAATCAGGTTGTGAAAGTGAAAGTCATCAATGTGGCAAACGGCAAAGTCGGGCTCTCCATCAAGCAGGTGTATACCGAAGGCGTGCGCGACCCGAAGGCCACCCGTAGGCCACCGGCGGCACGGTCTCGTGCCTCATTCGAAGATAAGCTCTCGCGATTTCTCAAAGATAGCGATGAGCGGCTTGCCAGTCTGCGTCGTAATCAGGACAGCAAGCGTGGTGGAAGGGGAACTAAGTACGACTTTTAGGTGTAGCTGCAGCCTTGAAGCGTAAATGCGAGATTCCTTTTGGACACCTCTATATGTGTAGAGGTGTTCTTTTTGTGTGACGTATGGGCCAAGTAGGGGAGCTGAAGCAAGCAATGCAGGCATGGTGGAGCCCGGTGAGCAATGCGGATGTGCGGACGATTACACGTCAGTTGGGCAAGGCGCCGCGGGGCGTGTTGGCCATCGCCCGGCGCTGCCGTTTCGGCTCCCCGCAGGTAATCGTCTGTAGTCCGGTGGTTCTGGGACCGGGGCGCCGCTCGGAAAAGAAAGCAGGGGTCGGGAAAGGTGATCTCCGTGTCTTCCCGACAACATATTGGCTCACTTGTTCGTATTTGGTCGCGGCGGTGGGACAGCTGGAAGGGGCAGGTTGGGTCCGGCAACTTAGCCATTGGTCGGATGAGGCTGAGCTCGTCCGGCAGATGGCGGCTGCACATCAGCGGGCGGCTGACGAAAGAATAGCCCTGGTGGATCCGCGGTTAGGTGCGCTGTTGCAAGCTGAGCAGCCGAATCAGTGGCAGGTATTGACACAGGCCGGCATTGGCGGAGCACGATCACCTCGCGGGGTGAAATGTCTTCACCTGCATTTGGCCGACTATTTGGCCGGTCCGGTGGGCGATGAGCGGCCTAGCACGGCGGCTACCGGAGAACGCAACCCCGTTGGAGCACGCGTCCTGGCCTTGCTTTTGCAACACGGCTGCGACGTAACGGGCCGGCCGGGATGTCACGGCTGCAGCGGCGCATGTTTATCTCCGGAGACCGCAGAGGACGCCGGTTCGGAGCCATTGATCGCCGCGTTTGATGTGGGTACCAATTCGTGTCGCGGTTTGTGTTGCCGGGTTGCGGACGATCAACCGGTGGTGACGGGTTTCGCCTTAAGAACGACGCGCTTGGGCGAAGGGCTGCAGGAGACCGGTCTCCTTGCGCAAAATGCGATTGAGCGCACTATTGCCGGCTTAGGTGAGCTGCAAGAGGAACTGCATCTGAGCAGGTCCGGGATGAACCAGCGGTCGCAGGTTATTGCGGTCGGTACCAATGCTGTGCGCAGTGCGAAAAACAGCGCGGATTTCCTGATCAAGGCATGGGAGGAATTAGGGTTGGCCGTGCGAGCGCTGCCGAGCGAAGAAGAAGCCCGACTCTCCTTCCAAGGCGCTTTGGCGGGATTGATCCGGCGTGATGATGAAAAGAATGCGGCAGGCGTATCGGAGCGGCCTATTCTTCCAGAACCTGTGCTTGTGCTCGATATTGGGGGAGGCAGTACGGAGCTGGTCAGTGGCAGCGCCCGGGGCGCCGTGAATTGGTGCGCCGGCGCGAATATCGGTGCCGTACGCCTGTTTGAGCTGTATAAACGCGGGCTGTGTCGGTTGCCGGCCGATGCCGTTCTCGCTCCCTGGGAGGCGGAAGGACCGGAGGAACTGACCTTGCTGATCCGTACGGCAGAACACTACTTACGGCGAGAGTTGCGGTTACCCCAAGAGGAATGGCTAATGTCAGGCACCTTGGTGGGCGTTGGTGGTACCTGTACATCGTTGGCGGCCATCGATCTGCGACTTGAGAAGTACCGGCCGGAGATTGTGCAAGGGCATCGCTTGAGCTTGGAGAGCATTATCCAAATAGGCCGGGATATCGCTAGCCTGTCGTTGGCCAAAAGACGGCGCATCGTCGGGTTACGACCCCAAATTGGTGATATTATTCTGGCGGGCGTAGCCCTCGTAATTGCTGCAATGCGGATCACCGGTCACACGGAGCTGCTGGTCAGCGATGCAGGTATTCTGTTAGGATTAATTCACCAGTATTTTAACGCGTGCATACGCAAAAAAAATGAGGTATAATAATTCTTGCTGGTGGATGCCGTCCATAGGCGGATCACCACTGCGCCGAGGTGACGGAATGGCAGACGTTGGGGACTTAAAATCCTCTGGGCTTACCGCCCGTGCGGGTTCGACTCCCGCTCTCGGCACCAAAAAGGCATGGCTCTCCTTTTGCGAGATGCCATGCCTTTTTTATTCAGCTAATCTCACTTGGACGAAACGTTGGTGATCAGATCTCGATAGGTTGCTGTCGCTCATTGCGTTTTAGCTCTATTAGATCTTTCTTAAGTACAATGCCGCGGCCGTTCGCTGATAATCCTTTGGTATTTGAAGAAGCCCTTCTTCATGACACTGGAACAGGACGTAGTTGAGGGGAGACAGGCAGGAAAGCATTATCCAGTTGACATACTCCTCCAGTAGATCCTTTCGCACATGAGGCAACAATATGTCATCGGCCAATCGCCCTACTTTAGCTGCCGCTGAAAGATCAGCCGTTTCTCGTACCGCCGTGTCGATGAGGGAGCGGATCTCACTCCACACTGCTGTTGACATTACCGGCAGTTGTGGCTGGAGTATGCCTTGGTTGTTGCTGATCACGCCTGTACCAACCAGAAGCGCCGCTGCTTCCTGCTCCGGCTCGGATAGCTCGGCCTGGGGGTCTTCAGCCAGTCGGAGTATGACGCCTACATTAGCTGCGTTAATCAGATCATCGCGATCAGCAAAAGGAGCCGCTTGGTACAGGTTGGCGTACACCACACTGCGATGGCCGCAGACGTTGGCAAAAGCGTGCAGCTATCTGCGCGATCGTGAGGCCGTGTAGGCCTTCATTTTAATAATCCTGTCGGCATCTGACTAAATGTGGTACGAATAGGTAACATGTGCTTGATTCTTGGCGGCCACATCTTCTTTTCACAGCTCATGGTAGAAACTGAAACTCAAGTTTCAAAGCGCTATAGAAGGAGAAGAACTTACGGGGGCGAAAGAAAAGGACTTATAATGGTACTGAGGAGGGATTTTAATGACAAAGCGATGGAGCTTTCTGTTAGCGTTGGTTTTGGTCTGCACCATAAACGGCATCGCCATGGCGAAAACGACCGTTACACACTTCCACTATTCCGGACACGGTCCGGCATGGCATGAGTACTTGGTAGAACGGGCGGAGATCTTTAACGCCACCCACCCGGATATTGAAGTCCAAGTCATGGTTTCAGGCAGTTCGTCTGAGTACATCACCAAGTTTACCGTAATGCTGGCTGGAGGTACGCCTCCCGATGTCACCGATTTTCACCCGGCATTAGGCGCGCCGTATATCATTGACGGTACTTTTGAAGACCTAACGCCTTATCTGCAGAGAGACGGCATCGACCTGCTGCGTGCTACCAGTCCGGCAGTCATGTCGGTGCTCAGCACCAACACGGGCGGCGTTTGGGGCCTTCCGGCAGACATTTTCCCCGTAGTCACCTTCTATAACGAAGAGTTGTTTGATAAAGCCGGTTTACGTTATCCGAAAGACTTAGGCAATGAATGGAACTGGGAGCAGGTCATCGCTTCGGCTCGTAAGCTCACCGTGGACGCCAATGGCGACGGCACGCCGGAGCAGTGGGGCGTAGACCGCATGTGGGCACGTTGGTACATGTGGATTCATCAGACCGGTCATCAACTGTATGATCGGGTCATCGATCCTACCAAGAGTTACTGGAACGATCCGCATGTAGCGCAGGGCTTGGAGTTCCCCCTGTCTATGATGTTGGAAGGAATCGCTACTAAACCCAACACGCCCGGCGTCGCTCAAACGTACTTCTGGTTCGGCCGGATGGGCATGAGCCTAGTGGACGGTCCCGGCTCAATCGGCGCCTACCTTAGGGAGAAACCGTTCGCCTACAACATTGCGCCGCAGGTACGCGGTCCCGTCAATGCGGGTACGGAAATCACCGTAGATGCTTATGAGATGATCTCTACCAGCAGTAATAAAGATGCTGCTTGGGAATGGATGAAGTTCATCTCCTTGGACGTCGATTCACATGCCCGCTTTGTGGAATTGACCGGTCGTGCGCCTTCTCTGGCTCAGTTGCAGCGTCGTTATCAGCAGCTATGTCCGTATCTGCCCAGCAACTACATGGCGTTCTTTGAAGCCACAGCTGCCGCAGGTACGCAAACCAACTACATTCACAGAGACGCGTCCGCCGTCAATGCGGTTATCAATCCTCTGATCAACCAGATCTTTACCGGAGCGATTCCGATTCAAACCGCAGCTGCTCAAATCCACGAGCAAGTATCCGCCATTCTGGCGCAGTAGTTTCTTCGCAATCTCTGCTCTACTCGCTAATAGTCGGCGGCCTGTTTACAGGCCGCCGTTCGCGTGCGCCCGGCATGGCCGCTGGGCCGGAGGGTTGAAAGAAACCCTCGTCGCCCAACCAGCGGGAAGACAACCCGTAGGCAAGGGCGCCATCAGTAATGATGGGGTCTGGAGGAAGCCCAAGGGAGAGTACGGGACCTAACGTAAGTGAACCGAGGTTGGCTTGTCAGGTGGGTAACCTTGCGCGATCTGGGAAAGCCCGATAGCTGGATAACCTGGCAAGTTAGGACGGAGGGACTCGTCCGCAGGCAGGTGGACTTACCCGGGGAAGCCCGCCACGTCCTGCTAGAAGGAGCAGGTAAGCGAGGCACAAGCGGAAACGCGAGGCCGAGCGATGCGAGCGGGTGTCAGACGAAGCCATAGTAGTGATGAATCTCATGCCGATGAACGTCGGTAACGACTGCGGGTCAAAAGCCGGCAGTCGGTGCGAAGGGCGGAAGAGAGATCAAAGTGAGTGAAACCTGACTCAAAACTGGTAGAGGAAAGACAACAGTCCATTGCGATATGGACGGGTACGCTTGGCACGGTGATGACGAAGAGCTGACCAAGTCGACCATCCGGCAGAGTATGCGGGTCCCTCTCAGGTAGGATTGCCGAAGAGC
>DUQB01000022.1 GCA_012838035.1 Bacillota bacterium
ACGCTCCTTCCTCCTTTGAGATTAGCAACCCACTAGCCTGAATACCAACAAGATAGCTGCCCTAATCCGTATTCAACGCCTTAGCTGCCAATTATTTGATCCACAACGACGTGCTCACACGTATGTGCACAAGATACGCGCCGCAGGCCTCCCCAACGCCTGGCGCCACACGAACGGTTGTTGTGAACACCATACGCCGCAAACGGGTAACATTATATACCAATTATCAGCCACGCAAAAGTATATTCATGCAACCGGAATTTCCCCGGACACAGTGACCTTTGCGATATTTCCATATAATAAAAACGCTACGCCGGTTCAGCGTAGCGTCGACTTCACACGGTATTGCTGTCTTATTCACCTAACTCGGCTATGCGAATGCTCTCCCAGAACACATCTGAGGTGATGGAACCGCGTACGTAGAGAGCAAACTGGTAGTCTCTTTTCCCTGACGGAGGTGTGCCGCGAAATTCCTTGGTAGCAGTAAAGCTGTTGTTTACCGGTGCGTAGTCCAAAAACACCTCAAACTTCTTTTGGCTGGGGTGGTAGATGTGCATGATCTTGTACCTTTGCAGTTGGGTGCCGGTGGCTTTAGTAGAAAGATCTCCACGAATGTCAAGGTAGGGAGGCCAATCTTTGGCGGCATCGTGCAGGTAGGTGGCCCACACCGCGCCGTTATCCAACCAAACCGTAAGCTCCAGAAGCAGGCGAGAGTTTGGGTCGATCATCGTAAAACTTGGCGCATAGGCCTCGGAGTGATCGACGCCGCCGTTAAAACCGCGGAGCGCCTTACCAGACGCAGACTGGGGAAACTCCACTACTTGAAAGTTGGGAATACCAAACTGCCCTTCACGGGTAACCCAACCAAGGGGAAAGAAGCCTACCATCTGACTCGCAAAATCCTCAAAATAATGTTCGGCAAGTTCATTTACGGATGTAAAGCCATACTCGACGCTCTGTCCGTTCCAGGACACCTTGACTGTATAATGCGTCTTAGGCAAGTACTTCGCAGTAGGTTGAAAAATCACCTTGGAGCCCTCTGTAGCCATGTTACCCGCAACAGCCGGTTCCAGCGTAATGGCAACGTCTGCAGGTACCGCATCGAACTCCACGCAAATGGGGTGGTAGTTGAATACGCCTGTAGCTCCATCGGCCGGCGTAATGGAGCGTATTGCCGGTTCAACCGCACATACGCCGGATGCCCAGAAGAGCAGCACCAACACTCCCAAAAGCATATCCTTACGTCTGTTAATCATCAAGCATCTCTCCTTTTATAAAGCACGATATGTTTAAGCGAATTTGTCCCGTTTAGGGCGTCTGAACCTCATCCAGCAACCAGTCTATTGTAAAGCGAGTAAAGTAAATGTACTCATACGGACCATCGATACCGCCCTCAAACAGCAGACCGATGGTGCCGTCAGGCAAACGTACCAAACACGAATAGGCCGATGGACCAGGGTGAATGGTTTTGGCAATTGTCCAGGTCTCTCCCTCGTCCAGGCTTACTTTCACCGTCATATTCACCCGGGTGGTTGCGTGCGCCGGGTTAGAAAACAGCAGGATCTTACGATATGGCGAAAGACTGTCTGCCGGCTCATAACGAATAGTGCTAGCCTGAACGTAAGACTCGACCAGCTCCGGCGCATAACGTGTCGACCCCCAGGTTAATCCTTGATCGGTGGAGTAGGAGATCGGGCGTCTGTTTGGGACAAAGCGTGCTACAGCCCTGTCGTTGCGCAAGAGGCGACCATCCGTGAGCTCCACAATCTGAGATTCACTGGTACCGCCGAACTTCTGCCCCTGCCGCCAGGTGACGCCATGATCATCACTATAAATGGCTCTGCCTATAGCAGGGATGATCAAGCGGCCGCGTTTTTCTCCTAAGCGCAGTTGGATGCCCACACCCGGCCCCGTAGCATCCCACCTGGTCGTCGGATCCTGTGTTACGGCAAATAAGTTGGTCGGTTCGGCCCACGTGTAGCCGTCATCATCGCTGTAAGTGGCCCAAATGGTGCGGACGCCGTCGCTGGTGCCTTTTTGAATCTCATCTTGGGTATCTTGACCTAGATTGTGGGTCATGAACAACCAAATTCGCCCTGTCGTCTCATCTACTACCGGCGTGGGATTCCCGGCAGTGTGCGGACCGCCGCCATTCCACACAACCTGTAGAGGACTCCATGTGATGCCGTTATCCGTACTGCGTTTAAGCACCAAATCGATGTCTCCCGTATCGGAGCGGCTATAGCGCCTACCCTCGGCAAATGCCAATAAATCACCTTGAGGTGAAACGATCACGGCGGGAATACGAAATGTGTGATACCCTTCCGTACCACTGCGATAAACCGGATTGAGTTGATGCAACACACTAAGCAACTCCCCTGCTGCAATCTCCTGTAATGCTTGAGGATCCAACTTGGCCAGCAAGCGTGCCCCCATGGCTCTTACGGGTTCCGGCGCATGCTGGTCGGTGATTACAATACGCATGGCTTCCTTACTTTCGGTGATATCCGCGCCGCGCTCCATCATACCGGCTAAGCATGTCACCGCCGCCCAGCGCACCTCCGGCGCTTCGTCCCGTAACCCCTGCATAGCCGCGGCAACCAACAATGGCTCCGCCTGTTTCATATTGCCAATCTGTGTCTCTACAGCCGAATTAAGCCCCGCCGACATCCGACTCAGGCCGTGCATCACGGCGAGTCGGATATGCCTGCTGGGACTGTGCAGAGCTTCCGACATGGCGTTAATGACGCCTGTGGATCCGGCCAACATCCTGGCGGCTTGCGCAGCTGTCCATGCCGTTTGCAGGTCACCTGTACCGAACCATAATGCCAGCGCCGGGATTACATCCTTCGACTGCGTGGCGACCAAGGTTTGTATCCATGTAGCGGCACGGTTTTTGTCGTTAGGATCCAATCCCTCAACGACCCAAACCGCCACCTCGCCCATCTCAGTCGGCGCGGCGCTGAACGCCTGCAAGAAGAGCTCCTTGCTTTTGGCAAGATGCAGAAAAGCGCCTAAAGCCTTCGCCGCAGCCTGCCTTACGCTTGGCTCGGCATCGTTCATAGCGACATGGATCAGCTGCTCCGCCAAATAGAGCGGTTCATGAGTATAACCTAGAGCTTCGCGCACAGCCGGACTTAGGTTGAAGAAGTCATTGGGATATTGCTGTTGTATTTGCGAAACCATCGCCAGCATCTTGTCCGTATTTTGAAAGAACGCCAGCGCACCGACGGCCTGTGCCCGCACTGTCGCATCAGGCGACTGCAATGCCTCCAACAAGACTACGTCGACGAATCGTCCGTCGAGCAACTGTCTGATAGCCTGAACCGCAAAAACTGATTTCTGCGCGTCATTCTCTTGCACCAAGGTCGTCAACGCGGCGACCATGGCGGTCATATCAATTTGATGCTGCTCCAAAAGCGAAAGATCCAGGTTTGTACCCTTCGGACTCTGTGTACGCCAAGCTTCGATCACCCGGCTTATCGCATTTGATGATTGGGAAGCGACACATGCACTGCCCAACAGCAAGATCAGCCATATAACGACAAAACGCATCAACCAACGTCTGATCATGGTTCGTGTTCTCCTTTACGCATGTATCTGAAGAGAAGCGCACTATGCGCATGCCTCTCCATCACCCTATATAACGGTTGTGTCGCCCGTCTGCCACCGCTGTCGTTGTTTCGGATGCTGACTAACACTATACACTATGTAACTCGAGGATCGCCACAAATCGCACCGACGCTGATTTGCGCACCCTATGCGCTCCACATGGCGGAGGTAGGATAACCCCCTGTAGATGCGCACAAAAACCGTTGACTCATGCGAATGCAAACCAACGGTGACTGTGACTGAGTAGGTACCGGCACACACCTTCCTCTAATTTTCTGCATGTAATTGTCTAGTCAATTAGCCCCTAGTTTCCTGACATATGATGTTTCGATGTGAAAGCTGCCTTTCCTCCCAGCATAGTCTGTTAATATTCCGCGTTTAGACACCGGTCGGCTCATTTATGGAGGTGACTTATAGAGGAGTTTTGCGCAGTCTCATGTATCTGTGTCACGATCAAAGTCTAAATGATCTCTGTGAGTAATCATCATATCTTATGGTTGAAGATAGGTTCCACCGGCCGATCGGAAATGAACCGAACTCTCTTGCTGTGAGTGCAATCGGATGTGTTTCAGAGAGCAAAGAGGACTTGAATTGGGAGAGCCTGAGTATACGTCTGTTACCCCAAGCGACTACCTTGCAGGGGAACCAGACTCTGAAATCGTCAAAGCGCTGGAGCAATGACGTCTGAAAACAAGGAAAGCGCCGCCTTACACCTAATGTTGCTAAGGTAACCGATCCTTTGGCAACATGTCATCCAGGAGGCCTTGTATATGCCGGATCAACGCCCCAACCTGCTGTTCATCATGAGCGACGATCATGCGGCTCATGCCATGAGTTGTTATGGTAGTCGCATAAACCAAACGCCGCACATGGATCGCATCGCCGACGAAGGACTCCGTTTAGAGAACTGCTTCTGCACCAACTCGATCTGCGCGCCTAGTCGTGCGGTTATTCTTACAGGTTTATACAGCCATCTAAGTGGCGTAAAGACCCTAAATGACCGCTTTGACAGCTCACAGCCGACCTTCCCCAAGCTGTTTCAGCAGGCAGGTTACCAGACTGCCCTTATCGGCAAATGGCACCTTGGTCATGGCGGCGTCAGCGATCCCGCGGGATTCGACTATTGGTGCGTACTACCGGGACAAGGGGCTTATCACAATCCGAGAATGTACAATAAGGGCAAGGATGAAATGTTTCCAGGGTATGTAACCGATGTGATTACCGATTTAAGCATTTACTGGCTCAAACAGCGCGATCCTCACCGCCCCTTTATGCTGATGTGC
>DUQB01000170.1 GCA_012838035.1 Bacillota bacterium
ATGGTACGGATTGACGGGTATGTTTTGTTCCAGATCGGCGAAGCCGTAGCCCTTGGTAAAGATAAGCCGCCCATCTTTGACCACGCTCACGGCTGCGCCGACAAAGCGCCCGCTGCCCAATTGCTCCGTGAACACCTCGTCGCAGAGGCTTTCCAGACCCGGATACGGTTCAGCAGCCCCTACAAGAGGGCTAGAGAAACAGATCAACAAGCATAAGAGGAGAACCGGCGCGATGTGTTCCACTGCAAGACCTCGCTTCAGCATGTTTTTTCAAGGTTGATTGTAGTCGCCCCGTATGCGGATTGCGCCTAACTTAGGTTAGGTTGTAGGTTAGGGTTTTTGCAGGTATCGCCGGGCGGCATTACGAATTAACGATGCTGAGACAGATGGGAAGGATGCACTCTAGACACGGCAGCTGACGCGACAGATGAAAAGCCATCCGGAACTCATGGCGGATTTGGAAGGCATTATGACCACAAACCCCGACGCGCTCCGGCATTACCTGGAAGACAACATCATCGCTTTGTTCGCTTCTCCGGCAATGGCGCAGTATTATCAACTGATACGAGCCGCTCCGGTTGATGACGACACACCTGTGTTAACCAAACTGATCATCGCTTGGCTGGCTTTTCTGTGTGGGGACAATGCGGGTCTCAGCGCGCTTGCCAGGCATATCCACACGCACGAATTAACAAACCCACATGAGCAATCGTTTTACTACGCCCTTTTGACATTAAGCGACATGGAGGTTGATCCGGAGGAGCGGCGCCGATTCGCCGCATTGTCTGTAGAGGTTCTTCCCGTCGGCGATACCAGCCTGTTTATGGCCAATGCCAAGTTAACGTATGCTCAAGTGTCAGCAGGATTTGAACAGTACCGCACCGCTGCCGGGCTATTTGCCGACGCTTACCGGCTCTTTTACAACATGGACATGCTTTTTCCCAGCGCCGTCGCTCTCGCCAACGAGCTGATCAACCGGTATCGGATTGGCCAATTGATGGAAGTGATGGATAAATGCGAGTGCGCTTTAGCCATGTCTTCCAGCTTTCACGGCGACACGCAAGAGTACTGGAATATTCTACATCTACCTTTGGGTATGTGTCATTTTGAGCTCAACAAGGCCGGCTTAGCCGTACGGAACCTACGCCTCGCCCAAAAAGCTATTACCAAGATGGGCCTGCTGCATATGCACGGCTTAATCGAATATTACCTGTTCAAGGCGTATTACGTTCTAAACGAACAGTCTAAGATGGCGGAGTTGGTTGACTCTACAGAGCAGAAATTAGGCGTAATGCAAGGGTCCGCCACCGAAATACTGGTCAGCATATTACGTGTTCTCTCGGCGGATGCGCTGGAACGCAGTGTGCGACAAGCGGATGTTGAACGCTTGGAAGTGGCTTATCTGCGGCAAAAACAACATGCAAACCAGATGCTGATGGAAGCGCTGGCCTACCTCAAAGTAAAAGGCATGAGCGATGCCGTCGGCACCGACGATTTAGCCGATTACCTGCACAAATTGCGTTACACGGGCTACATCCCTCTCATGCCGCTGTTCTTGCTGTTTCTGGGGGAAATCAACTACCTGGAGAACCGGCGAAACGACGCCGTCAGCTGTATTAAAGAAGCGACGGCTATCAGCAAGGAGTACGGCATTACGGTTCACCTACACACTTATCCGCTTTCATGCTTATCCTTACTCGCAGATATCGACGCCGCACTGTACACAAGCGTAGTGGCTAAAGGACTGATCCATGGGTCCCTGCGGGCATCAGCCGAGCCCCGGGCATCGCTCTTATCTCCTAAGGAAAAAGAGATTTTAGCGCTGATGGCTATGGGAAAAAACAACAGCGACATCAGCAAAGCGTTGTATATCAGCGTAGGTACGGTTAAGTGGCATATCAACCACATTTTCGCCAAGCTGGAAGTGCGCAATCGCGTTGAAGCCGTGAGCAAAGGCAGGGTGCTGGGTGAAATTTCCTAGCCGCAGGTTGCCCGCCTTTGCCGCGGGATATCATGTCGCCTCGCGTAGAGTATCCGGAGTATCGGCTACGCTTCTTAGATCAAAAACGGGATAAACCGCTTTGTTTTACTCATGTACATGATGTACTCCTCGCCGAACTCGTTGATCATGTCCTGCTCCTCACGCTTGGCTAAGCGATAATACAACGCGATCACAAAGGGGAATGCCAGAAGCAGCGGCAGAGTCGCCCAGTTCAGGATCATGCCTAAGCAAAGAAGGATCAGCCCGGCATATTGCGGATGTCGGATGTATCGATAGACGCCGGTCTTAACAACCTGACCTTGGCCGGACTTCTTTGACCAATACTTGTGATAGATGTGGTACCAACCGTTGCCGATGATGGAAATGCCTATAAGCGATACTAACACGCTGAGGTACATGCCTACATGACCTATGGCCCCCACCAGGGTATGCCCCCAGAGAATGCCTTCAGGCAAATTTTTACCGATTACCCAGGAAATCAGGTACATGCTCATCGGTATGCCGTGCATTTCAATAGCAAAGGCTAAGGCGAACGCCAAGTAAGCCGTTGCCGGCTTGCGGTCCATCTTCTTGTAAAACGGCACAAAAAACAAAGCCGCCCCATATAACAGAACGAAAAACAACACTGCTCCCCACTGGTGAAAATGCCCCTGTAAAATATCCATCCAAAATCCTCCCGCAATTGTGATGGCCTCATTGTACAAAGGCAAAGAGCAAGATGCGCCTAACCAAAGTTAGGGATTGGGTTAGGTTTGTGAAGCGAAGAGCGCCCTGCAGGGGGTTGTGCCAAGGCGCCGGACATGATAGGGCGAGCTCCTGCGCTGCCCTGAAATCATCGCCGCAGGGATTACGATCGCCGGCAGGGTTCTCCATCGCCCTGCTCGAACACAGAGGAGTGTGTTCAGAGCTTTACGCACCTAGGTAACGCAGCTATGATGTAAACGAGACATGCTGCGAGGTGCGGATTGATCAACAGTTCAGCGATCTTGGTCGCATGACGTTGCCAAAATGCTCATGATCCCTTTTAGGAGGCGCTTTATGTTCCATCGATCCAAGCATGTAGTGCTCATTTTGCTGGGCCTATGTATTGTGCTGACGCTGTCGGCTTGCGGTAACCGACAAGACGGGGCGCGCAGGAGCAAGCTGGTCATATTAGGCTCCACCGCCTTGCAACCGATGATAGAAGAAGCTGCTCGGCTGTACCGAGGGCGGAATCCGCAAGTGGAAATCACCGTACAAGGCGGCGGTTCCGGCACCGGCATGACCCAAGTGGCCACCGGCACGGCGGATATCGGCATGTCGGATATTACTATTGAAGAGCGGCCGGAACTTATGAATGCCGGGTTGGTAGACCACCCAATCGCCATAATCGGCTTTGCTATTGCAGTGCATCCGGAGGTTAATGTTACTACCTTAACCAAAGCCCAAGTAAAGGACATCTTCAGCGGCAAGATCACGAACTGGAGCGCGGTCGGCGGCGCCGACCTGCCTATTACCGTGATCAATCGACCGGAAGGTTCAGGTACGCGCAGCACCTTTAACCGCATCTTTATGGGAAACGAGAAAGCGATCGAATCCATTACGCAAGACTCGAGCGGCGCAATACGCAGAACCATCTCCGACACGCCCGGCGCCATCGGCTATCTAGCGTTCTCCTATCTCAACGATAGCATCAAAACGCTGCATCTCGACGGCGTCGCTCCTACGGAAGACAACATCCGGAACAACAGTTATACCTTCTGGGCATATGAGCATCTGTACACCAAAGGTGAGCCCAATCCGGAAGTCAAAGCGTTCATCGACTACATCCTGTCGACGGAAATCCAAACAACCGTTGTTCCTAAGATGAAGCTCATCTCGGTACAGACTGCCGACTAAGGTCTAGATTCCGCTACAATAAGCTCAAGCAGCAGGTTAAAAACAAAAAGCACCCGGGCCGTTCACGCGACAGGCTGCCCAGGTGCTTTTGTGTTGCATCAATAATTAAGCTTAGCTTGCGGCGGACATGGGATCATCTTCATCCGTAGGCTTATCCCAATACTGCTCATTTCCGGGTAGATCGTCAAACCACGCGGCGTTATCGGGGCAATCCAACACCACGAACTTCCCATACGCGTTATCGCGTGATTGGTGGTATTTCAAATATGCCTTGCCCTTTTCAATGGCCAGGATTTCGATTTTACCGCTGACGTGGCTCATCACCAGTCGGACCCGTTTGCCTAATCCTGAGGTCATGGCTTTAGCCTGCTCAACCAATTCATAGAGTTTTTTCAGCGGGAGCACGAAATCCGAGTTACCGGCAACCGGACGGTTAACAAAGAAATAGTAGGGGGTTACTCCCGCCCAGGAGATTTTGTTGAGCAACTCGCCCAGCACGGCGGGATCATCGTTGATGCCCTTTAAGATGGGCGTTTGATTCACCACGATGGCTCCGGCGCTGATCAGAGCGTCAAAGGCTTGCTTTGCCTGCTCCGTGAGTTCCACAGGGTGATTGATGTGCGCCATAATATAGATGCGCTTTTCAGGAGTCGAGTACTCTTTGATCAATTCCAGAAGCTCTTGATCTTCATATATCCGCATGGGGTTGAACACAGGCAACTTGGAGCCGATGCGGATCACTTGCACATGTTCAATGGCACGGAGTCGCTGAATAATGTTACGTAGCCTTTTGGTTGATAAAATGAGAGGGTCGCCCCCGGTCAACAACACGTTATTAATCTCCGGGTGCGCGGCGATATACTCTAATCCGGGTTCAACATTGCTGATAGCCTCGTTGACATCATTCCGGAACAACCGTTTGCGGAAGCAGTAACGGCAATAGGCGCCACAGACTTCAGATACGATCAGCACGGCAGTGGTAGTGTACTTGTGCTGACAACCAGGTACCACATAGTTGGTCTTTTCAGCGGAAGCGTCCCAACGACCGTACTCTTTTAGTTCACCTTTGTTGGGAATAACCAATTTGCGTATCGGATCATCGGGATTGCTCCAGTCGATCAATCCCAAATAGTAGTCGTTCGCACGAAAGGCATACTTTTCGGTAACTCGCTTCAGAGCATCTCGTTCCGGCTTCGGAATCTGAGTGAGCTTACTAACATCCGTAATGTACTTCGGTTGCGCCATATGAAATTCTCCTCATTCCAGTTTAGGCCTTTTCTATCCCCAATCTTGATGTGATAGGAAAACAACTCCTTCGACCTGCGGAGAGCGGTGCCTACCCTTCTCGGTAGAGGCGGTTTTTATCCCACATGCCGTCTTCACGACGGAGTTTAACAAAGCTGGAGTCTTCCACGTCCCCCCATCCTCACAGCGGACAACCTGCAAGAGCATGACCGTAACAACGCCTGTTGATTCGTTACTTCTCACATGCGCATAGGATATCGGATAGAGCGGCAATTCACTGCCATATGAGCACACTGATGCTTTAATCGGCAGAGGGGATACGTGTTCGGCTACCGGTTCACGCCACGAAGAACATGAACAACTGAGCGGCCTTTACCCAGTCATTCTCACAAGTGTGGCGCTGAGCAGCCATTCGTGTATGAGTATTGACATTAGCGCCCGGTTTGTATGAAAACCATTGGGAAACAACATGAGCCAATGTCACAGATAACCTGCGGAGTAACTGATGCCAGGGAGACCGTTGTGCGTAATGCCTCCCGTTATAAGTCTGACATTACCCTCCCTTCCTGATCGGATGACGGAATTGCGCGTGCTTCCTCTGCTCCTCTTCGCCACATGGCTATTCACACCGCCCAATAGCTAAACGGCGAATGCGAGGACATCTCTACAATGTATGCGGCAGCGCAAAAAAAATGAGTCCCAAGAAAAGGGTACCGTAAAAATTAACGTTATGCAAGGACGCTTTTTTCCGCATCATGCAGGTGGATGCATTTGTCCCAACGTATACCTGCTTGGCTGAACCGCCCGCCAAGGCTGTTGAGCCACATGCTCGGGCAGGGAAAATCATCCTGAGCATAGTTGATTTTAAATCGCCAAAAGCCCCGGCCCATCCGGCATAATGTTCACCACCCGAAACCGTCGTGCGCACACGGGGAAGACGACTGCATTATAGGATAACGGCAACCGATCACTGAGCACAAGCGATACTTGGGACAAACAGAAGCAACAACCGGGACGGACTGGTGTATAATAGGAGTAGAAGCAATCCCATCGTCAATCCACAGCCCACTCTGCTAAGGGCCGACTTGCAGGAACGGCATGCGCCGACCGGACGCCTGACGAAAAATCCGTCTTTACCATAAGCAAATGAAGCATGGTTTTTGCTCCTTGGTGCAGAAAGAACCCTTATTTCGGACTGGGCGCCGGACTGGACGGCATGCTGACTTGTGGCAGCGCCAAAGCAACGGGCGGTCCTATACCCATAGGCGTAGTTCATGCGCATCAGCCGCAAAGCCGGCATGGTCTCGTCCGGTTATCCGTGGGGCTGGATATAGGACGAAGGACATATCCGGCGGACATCTTGCAGGGAACCACTTGCCAACGGATAATTACTTTTCTAAGATCTTGCATACGAACATTGCGTGCGGTAATTCTGTGTGAAGGGCGGTAATAGCGTGAGTGAACGAACGACATACGATGCTTGGCGATCCTGGACCTTAAATGAGGTAGCAGAAGAAACAGAAAGGATTCTGCGCGCTGCCGAATACTCGCCCAACGCCTCATATTCGCCCATGGTAATCCACTACTATCGGGAAGGCTTTCTGATGGAACTGCGTCATCGCGACACCGTGTTCGCTACTACCTGGCTTTCAGAGCACCCGAGCAAGGAAGCCCTATGCCAATGGGCGGTGGAGACGGCGACCGCATTTGTGAAGAGCCGTAAAGAGCAGAAACGGCAACTACTGCAAAAACGGGCGCGCAGCGCAGCCGAAGCTAGAAGAACGGGAGCCGAAGGTGCCGACGCGAAAGACGCCTAGTAGCCCTTCTAAACGCTGCAACGGCATACGCCGTAGCTAGCCGTGGTGTGTGCCTATATGGTACGAAACCCTTCCTCAAGGAAGGGTTGTTTACTTATAGCCGGTATGGTTGTTGGGCTACGGCACAGCCTTGCTCATAACGACGCAGCGGTCGCCTCTCCCATGTGAAGTATTAGATCACCCCGCTGGAGTAGCTGCCGCTGCGTCTTTTCATTTTCACCCCGACAAACTGCGTTTGCGTACGGATGAGTCAGGGAAGGCGACTTTCATCTACCTGAAGGCGCTTAATTATCCTTTTCTTCGGCTGGTTTGAACATCACAAACACCAAGTTGAGCAGGATACCCACGATAGCTGCAGTGGCGATGGCCGGCAGCTCCATGCCGAAGATCGGGATGTTGCCGGAGAAGAGCGCCATTTTACCTCCCTCAGGTACCACGTTGCCAAAGAACGAACCGCCGATACCGATCACTAAAATCATAGCGGTTACAGCCAAGGAAGCAGGTTTAAATAGGCTGACCTTTTCGGCGATCATCAACGCCACACCCTGGGCGCCGATAACGCCGAACAAATAGACGGAGACTCCACCAATAACAGCCTGAGGAATGGTATTTACAAATGCGGCCAGATAGCCGAAGAAACCAACCAGGATGGATATTAAGGCGGCTACTATCAGCGATGAAATTGAGAAGTTGCGGGTAATGGCCATCAACGAGGTATTTTCACCATAGTTGGTGCCCGCAGGGCCGCCGATGGCGCCGGCGACCATATCGCCGATACCGTCACCGATCAAGTTCTCACCCAGCAGTCCTGATATCCTATGCTGCGGTTTGCGACCCACACGTTCAGCCAGGTTGTTGACATACAAATCAATTTGATACAAGTGCGCCGTCGATTCGGGAATGGTGGCGATGGCAATGGGCATGATCGCAAAGACCGCATTCCAGTTCCACTGCGGCAGCGTAAACTTAGGTATTTGGAACAACGCTACTTCCGAGAACCCGCTGAAATCCACGACGCCCATGAACAACGACACAACATAGCCGACGACTACCCCGAGTAGAATAGACAACTGCCCCAGAGTTCCACGCAGGTAGACTGAGAATAACACCGTGGCGAACAACGTGATCAGGCTGAGCGTCCAGTTGTCGGAGGCCTGCAGGATGGCGTCATCAGCCAAGGTGAGACCGATTACAATAGCCACGCTGCCGGTGATGGCCGGCGGTAACACCTTGCTGATCGTCTCTTTCCCAAACTTCTTGATGATATAACCTGCGGCAATAGAGACCAAACCCGAGGCGACGATACCTGCTTGAGCCGCCCGAACGCCTGCAGTACGCACCACGCTGCCTACCGCGGCGATGTAGGAGAAGCTGGAACCATAATACAACGGAATGCGCTTACGCGTGATAAATAAGAAACACAAGGTAGCCAAGCCGCTTGCCACCAACGTTACGGAGATGTCGAACCCCGTAAGGATAGCCACTAACACCGTGGCTGGAAACATTACGATCACATGCTGAATTGCAAATGCCAGTAATTTAAGTGGTGGCGGATTATCTTGGGGAAGATAACCAATCACACGCGCTTTTTCCTCTGCTTTTGCCAATCAATTTTCCTCCATTTCCTTATTGACCCGCCTGATGAGCCTGGTGTTTATCGGCGTCCCCGGCCGATGTCCCGGCCCAAACATCAAGCCGCCGCTCAAGCTACTTGACAAAAAAGGACTGTAACGGTGATTCTACGAACCGCATAGATTCCCCTGGCATAATTACGAAAAATCTCGTAGAAACTCGGCTGACCTGATTAGGCAGGACCTTCGCCGCCCCTAACGAATTCAAGTTGAGGAACACGAATCGGGAGTTGGATCGTACATGCCGAAAAAACAAGATCGTCATAAAAATGTGCGGGGGCTTATCTCCGATACATTAGAGATGCCGGCACTTAATCCTGAAGAATTAGAGAAACAGCACTCCACTGCTGCGCGTCAGGCGCGGCGCCGGCGTCAATACCGTACTATGCTCATCCTCGCTTTCGCCGTTTTCGGCAGCTTCGTCCTGGGCTTTGCCGTGCGCATAGCCCTGCATATCGCGCCTGAAATAAATATCTTCAGTACGCAGAACACCCAAGAAGTCGAGGTACCACCCCAAAACATCATGGCGCCCGGCCAGGACATTATCGACCAACTAAACGAAGTGATCGAGTTCACCATGAGCGTAGGCCAGGTTATGCCCTTTAATGTGGCCGGCGGCAGCATCAAGTATACTGTTCTGGGCGGATATCTGCTGGGAAGCAACGGCAATGAAGACCGTACAAAACCCGTAATGGCGGTTATTCCTGTAAGAATTCTGGAGCAAACCGTATCCGAAAAAGATATGGTGACCATATCCGGAAAAGTGGCCATGATCAATGAGAATGCGGCAGTCGCCGAACTCACCGAAGAGCAAGAGAAGGATCTAAACTACATCGTGGAGCGAGTGAACTATTGGGATCGCGCTACGGTATTCGTTGAGCGTGTCCGGCTGCAAGAAGAATAAGCAAGTCAAAAGTGATCGCACATAAATTGAGCACGGCAACCTGCATAGTCGCCGTGCTCGTTTTTCATTGCATCAACTGCGCCTATCGTAGGCCGGGGGCGCACTAAGCGCCTCGCATCCGGATCGTTAGAATTCGAAGGACACGCCGCCGGTCATGGTGCTTTGGGGCGCGCTATGATCGTAGGGGAACACCGCCTTGTAGGAGTAATTGAGATACACGCCTCTGAACAAAGAGATCCTGGCAGCTGCGTCCAGATAGCCATTGGCATCGCCTAATGCCGGATCGATGAGCTCTTGCGCATAAGTAGCGCTCAGACTGGCATCTCGCCCACCTGTAAACATCCTGAGGAAACTGCCGCCTACGGATAACGAAGCGGACCGGCGCTGTACGCCTCCCTTACTCAGCAACTCCTGTTTAACCCCCAACACGAAGTCGTCATTCATCAAGTTGAGGTTTGCGCCCAGCAAGTAGCCTTGCGTCGCTTCCCCGTCGGCAGGATGGTTCGCCCAGTCAATGCCGTGATCCTCATATTTCTTGGAAAAAGGCGACGCTACGAAATCGGCATCCATCTGCCGCAATTCAGCCAGATAGCTGATGGGACCCAGCCGCCCGCGGGCGCCGACTCCCCAGCCGTCGCCATGGTCGGTAATAAA
>DUQB01000171.1 GCA_012838035.1 Bacillota bacterium
AATAGAAAACGACGGATTGGATACGCCTGCCGAATTCCCAGCTGGAATACCCGATCCTACCAAGGTGGATCCGGAGGTTATCCGTAAGCGCGTTCAAGAATCAGGCGTGGTCGGCATGGGCGGAGCGATGTTTCCTACAGCCATCAAGTTAAATCCGACGGAGCCGGTAGACACTGTTATTATCAATGGTTGTGAATGCGAGCCCTATCTCACATGCGATCACCGGATCATGTTGGAATATGCGCCGGAGATCGCCTACGGGTGGGAAGCCATTCGTCACGCCGTCGGCGCTGAACGGGTGATAGTCGCCGTAGAGGACAACAAACCTGACGCCATCGCCAAGATGAGGGAGTATGCGGCGAAGTCTTCCAATGTGGAAGTAGCGGTGGTTCCGGCGCTATTCCCACAAGGATACGAAGGCATACTGGTCAAACGGGTGACCGGTCGCAAGCTGCGAGCTCGCGGCATACCGTTTGAAGTCGGTTGCGTTGTACAGAACGTGGCCACCGCCGTAGCTATTACGCACGCCTTGCGCGACGGGAAACCGTTGACGGAGCGGGCTATCACGGTTGGCGGCGGCGCCGTCGAAAAATCAGCCAATTTGTGGGTACGCATCGGTACTCCCATTTCGTATATTTTGCATCATCTCGGTCTGAAGGATGATGTGCGTCAGGTGATCTTCGGCGGACCAATGATGGGTCAACCGGCTACATCACTCGACATCTCCATTATTAAAGGCAGCAATGCACTTTTGGCGTTTACTGAAGCTGAAATACCGCGCTATACCGATGGAATATGCGTACGATGCGGTCGTTGCGTAGACGGTTGTCCGGAAAGCTTGGCGCCTTATCATCTGGCGCGCTTAGCCGAGCAAGGCCGCTGGGAAGAGGCTGATGCCGCCGGGTCCATGCTGTGCTGCGAATGCGGTACCTGCACTTATATATGTCCAGGCGAGCGACCGCTTGTGCAATGGATTCGCATTGCTAAGGCCGAGCATCTCAAAACGCAGGCTAAAGCTCGCCTCCGCGAACAAGAAGCGTTAGCAGGAGGTGCAGCTCGATGATATCGACTGTTTCAGATCCAGGCAAAGAGGGGACAAAAGCCAAATCGAGTCCGGTTGAACCGGCAACTCACCCGCGTCTACTTCTACAATCGGCGCCGCATGTTCATAGCCCGCTGACGGTGCAAAAGGGCATGCTCGATGTGGTGATCGCTCTTGTGCCGGCAACAATCGCAGGAATTTGGTTGTTTGGCTTGCAGGCTGCCATCGTAATTGCCGTCTGCATTGCAGCTTGCATGGCTACGGAGGCGGTTGCGCTGCGTCTCCGCGGCAAACCGATCGACATATCTGATGGTTCCGCTTTTGTCACCGGTCTGCTCTTGGCACTTACCCTGCCGCCGAGCAGTCCTGTCTGGATGTGTGTGATTGGGAGTGTTATCGCAATCACCCTTGGAAAGCATGTATTTGGCGGGTTAGGTTATAACTTGTTTAATCCGGCGCTGGTAGGTCGCATATTCCTTGCCATCAGTTTCCCGGATCTCATGACCAAATGGACCGCTCCTATCGTAAGAGGAGTAGCTGAGGCTGCGGATGCCGTAACTGAAGCGACTACAGCCGCCACGGCGGTTGTTGATGCAGCCGCTGCAGTTGCTGTCGATGCCGCCACGGCCGCCACCACAGCCGCCACTGCAGCTGTCGATGCTGCTACGGCCGCTACCACGGCTGCCACAACAGGGGCAAGCGCTTTGGTTGATGCCGCGACCGGTGCCACTCCATTGGTGCAAGGATTGACTGACGGTTACTTGCCGCTTCTGTTCGGTAATCACGCGGGTACCATCGGCGAAACGGCGGCGATCGCCTTGATTATCGGCGGCATTTATCTGATTGTGCGCCGGATTATCGACTGGCGACTTCCTGCCTCTATTCTGGGCACTGTCACCGTGATGGCGCTAGTGTTTGATCAGGATCCCATATTTCACCTGTTGGCGGGCGGCTTGCTCATCGGTGCCATTTTCATGGCTACGGACTGGGTCACATCACCTATCACGCCTAAGGGTAGAATTGTGTTCGGCATCGGTATCGGCGTCATGACGATGGTCATACGCCTCTGGGGCAGTTATCCCGAAGGCGTTACGTTTGCCATCTTGCTCATGAACGCAGCGACTCCGTTGATCAACGAGATTACCAGACCGCACTCGCAATTGGTCAGCATTCGTCCTAGTAATGATAAAGCAGGACGGAAGCAGCTCGTGCGCATCTTGGCCACCATGGCCGTCGTGTCCATATTGGCCGGAGGTCTGTTGTCCTATGTCTACAACCTGATGGAACCGCGCATAGCGGAGTTGCAGCAAAAGGAGAGAGACGCCAGCTACTTGGTGGTATTTCCTGATGCGGATCACCTCGATACCTTGGATATGGGTGATAACATGCCCCAGGGAGTCGATCAAGTCATACAAGCTTTCGATGCGAACGACAACCCGATAGGGCTCATATTCGTCAGTAAGGTGGATGGTTTTGGCGGTGCCATTTCTCTGGTAACCGGCATAGATCAGCGTTCGTCCGCCATCACTGCGGTTCAGGTGTTGAGCCATACGGAAACAGCGGGCTTAGGCAGCAAAATTCAGGATGCCGCCTTTATCGACCAGTTCAAGGGTAAACCACTGGCGGATTCATTCGTGCCTAACTCGGATATCAACGCCATCACGGGTGCAACAGTCTCTTCGGTTGCAGTGATCAATGGTGTGCGTGATCAGGCTAAAGCAGTTGTAGCAGCAGTGGAATCGATGCAGTAGAGTATGTAACCGAGTTGTCGGACCATGCGACCGCTCGGTTGCCGGAAGGGGGAGCTATTGGTGCTAAAGCAGTTGCGTAAAGACTTTATGGAAGGCTTTGCCGAACAAACGCCGCCGTTTTTCACGGCGATGGGTTTGTGTCCCGCTTTGGCGGTAACAACCGGCGTTTTATTCGGCTTTACGATGGGTCTTGCCGTGATTTTCGTTTTGGTAGGCTCAAATATTGTTATATCGTTGCTGCGCAAATGGGTGCCTCACGAGGTACGCATCCCGGTGTATACGGTGATTATTGCCACATTGGTCACTATCGCCGATCTGGTTTTGGCGGGCACTGTACCTGCCATTCATAAAACACTGGGACTGTTCATCCCGCTCATCGTGGTTAACTGTATTATCTTAGGCAGAGCCGAGGCATTTGCTTCGAAGAACAACGTGCTCCGTTCCACAGTCGACGGCCTAGGATACGGTTTGGGTTTTACCTGGGCATTGATTGTGATCAGCGCCATCCGTGAATTACTGGGCGCAGGTACTCTGGCCGACATCCGTATCCTGCCGGAAGGCTTTGTGCCCTGGCAAATCATGTTAACGCCACCGGGCGCGTTTATCACGATGGGTTTCATCACAGCGCTGATCACGCTGGGTCGAAACCGTGCTGCCGCTAAGAAATCCGAGAAAGAAAAACTGGCGACGACTGCTCAAGTCGCGTAAGCAGGGGGCATAAGCTGTGGTAGACCTATTGTTGATCTTCATCGGCTCGGCTTTGGTGAATAACTTCTTGCTGTCGCGCTTTTTAGGCATCTGCTCGTTCTTGGGCGTTACCACCAATCTAAAGTCGGCAGCAGGTATGGGCGCGGCCGTAACCTTCGTATTATCCATTACATCCATATTGGTGTGGTTTATTCAATACTATATTCTCGAACCTTTAGGCTTGACGTTTCTGCAGATCGCCGCGTTCATCCTGGTCGTTGCCGTATTGGTTCAGTTACTGGAGTTCTTTATTCACAAAAGGAGCCCGGCGTTATATGAAGCATTCGGTATTTACCTGCCTTTGATCACTACCAACTGCGCCATTCTGGGTTTGGCTCTGCTAATTCCTTCTAAGCAGTACGACCTCATTTCGTCTTTGGTATTTGCCTTAGGCGCCGGCGGCGGGTATACTCTAGCGATGTGCATGATGGCGGGTTTGCGGCAAGAACTCGAGTTTGCCGATATTCCGCAGAGTATGCAGGGGCCTGCATTGGTCTTGTTGATAGCAGGCATTATGGCGATGGCCTTCATGGGTTTCGCAGGTCTTGCCCCCATGTAAATGTGAATTGCCTTGGCCGCATGTCGGTTTACCAATTTTGGAGGTGACCGGTTTTGACCGGATCTATTATCGCAGCAGCGGTATCAATGGGAGTATTGGGCGTGCTTTTTGCCTACGGTTTGTATTGGGCATCAAAGAAGTTCGCTATCGAGACGGATGAACGGGTTGAGGCAGTAATGCGAATGTTGCCCGGCGCAAACTGCGGCGCTTGCGGTTACGCAGGTTGTGCGGCCATGGCGGAAGCCCTGGTACAAGGTAAAGTGCTTCCGAACGCTTGTGGTCCCAACGGACCTGCCGGGGCGGCGAAAATAGCCGAGTACTTGAATATCGGTTCTGGAGACGCCAGACAGATGGTCGCGCAGGTTGCTTGTCGCGGTAACGAACTAGATCCGCGTGTCGATTATATCGGTATAAACGACTGTCGAGCAGCGCATTTGGTCGTTGCCGGACCAAAAGCGTGCGTTTATGGTTGCATCGGTTTGGGCACTTGCGTGGAAGCGTGCCGTTTTGACGCTTTAACGCAAGACGAACTAGGCGTACCGATCGTAGACGCCGAGAAGTGCACCGGTTGCGGCGCTTGTGCCGATGTATGTCCCCGTGGCGTTATTAAGATGGTACCTGTGGGTGATACTTTCTTTGTTAGGTGTAATTCGACCATCGATGTTAGGACCAAGCGCACCTTGTGCAAAACAGGTTGTATCGGTTGTCGCATTTGCGAACGGACCTGTGAGTACGATGCGGTGCATGTAACAGATGGTTTAGCCCGGATTGATCCTGATAAATGTACCGGGTGCGGGGAGTGTGCGGCGAAGTGCCCCACAAAGTGCATCGAGCCTCAGGGCAGCGTTTACGAAGTACGTTCCGCCGGCTAATGCAGAGAATCGGCTGTAAAGAACTCGACAGGAGCAAGCGGTCCCTCTACTTGCTCCTGTTCACTCTTACGCTGGCTTTAGCGGTTATCGGCTATCGTGCGACAACGAGTATAAACGACGTCGGTGAGGATGGCATTGTGCTGACAGGCGATACGGCGGAGAAATCAGGCTTCGCCATGGGCACCTATTACAAGCTGCAATTGACGGGCGAGCACTCGCGGAAAGCGGTCGCCGCCTGCATTGCGGAGCTGGAGCGATTAGACGCCTTATTAGACCGCTTTGACCCTCGTTCCGAGGTGTCCAAGTTGAACGCGCGGGCAGGTCAAGGTTGGGTGGAAGTATCTCCCGACATCATCAGTATCCTAGAGACTACGTTGGATGTGGCCATCAAGAGCAGGGGCGCCTACGATCCGAGCATCGCCGCTCTGGTCGATCTGTGGGGGTTCCGGGAACAACGGGGTAAAATTCCCGATCATGCTCCACCGTCGCCACAGCAGATTCAGCAGGTGTTGAGAGAGAACGTAGGCTATCAGAAGGTGCAGATGGATGCGGTTAATAATCGTGTTTCTCTGGCTGCCGGCATTGTGCTCGATTTCGGCAGCGCGGCTAAAGGTTATGCGCTGGATCGTCTAACGGCCTTAGCCAAGTCGTTTGAGGTGGAGCACGGTCTTATCGATTTGGGCGGCAACATCGGCGTCATCGGCGTTCGACAGGACGGCAAACCGTGGAACATTGCGGTACGACACCCCCGTGAGCTAGGTGAAGTTTTCGGCGTCATCCCCGTCAAGGATCAATATCTGGCGACATCGGGCGACTACCAACGCTATTTTACTTGGGACGGCCGGCGTTACCCGCATATCATTGATCCTCACACCGGATATCCCACCACTGATTACGCCAGTGTTACGATTGTGGCGCCTACCGGGATACTCTCCGACGTGCTCTCCACGGCACTTTTCGTACTCGGACCCGAACGTGGCGCCGATTTGCTGACGCATTACCCCGGCGTCGAGGCGCTTTATATCGACCAAAATATGCAAGTTACCATTACGCCGGGTTTGAAGGATGTCGTGCAACTTGTCCAGTGATAGGTTCTCCGTCATACTCGCCGCATCACGGCGCACAGCGCGTCTAGGGCTGTTGCTGGCTCTAGCTACGGTGTTATATGTGGTAGAAGCCCAACTGCCCTTATTGCCTTTACCTGGCGCTCGCTTAGGTTTGGCGAATTTGGTTACGCTTTTGGCGCTGTATGGTTGGGGATTGCGCGAAGCGTTTCAAATAGCATTACTGCGCCAGGTGTTGGGAGGCATGTTCACCGGAACGTTGTTGGGCATGCCCTTCTTTTTCGGCTTGGCGGGCGCAGTGAGCAGCACCTTGGTGATGGCGCTTTTATTGACTCTGGGGCGGGGGCGTACTCACCCGGTATTGGTAAGCATCTGGGGCGCTATCGCGCACAATATGGCCCAACTGGGCGTAGCCTATCTGTTCATTCAACAACGTGCCGTATTGGCCTACTTACCTTTTCTGCTCTATTTGGCGCTGCCTTCGGGAGCTGTCATCGGGTACTTGGCTAAAGTGCTGTTACCTATCGTCTATACGGAAATGGGCAAAACTTTACCGCCGAGTATACCAGCTACCACCGGTTTACGGCGCTGGGCGCCGACATTGGTGAGTGTGGTTTTCATAGGTCTGTTTGTGGTTTACACGGCTTGGCCGGTAATCAATAGGCCGGAGGAGGCGGCGGCTTTTGCCGTGATCACGGTTGATGGAAAGGATGTAGTCCAACTACCGCTCGACCAGGATACGAAGTATCAGGTGCCTGTTACCGGACGTAGTTTTGTGGTCCAAGTAGAAAACAACCGGGTGCGTGTGTTAGAGGCCGACTGCCCTGATCAGGTGTGCGTATTAACAGGTCATATCAGTCGAGTAGGCCAGGCGGTTGTTTGCGTTCCTAATCGGGTAACAATAAGAATACAAAGCGCTGCTGACGGTCAAGACCCGGAAATTGACGGAATGACATGGTAATGTACGGCTCGGGGCTGCGCTAAAGGCGACGCAAGCCGGTGCACCGGAGCTGCGTGCGCCGTCACCATAGTGCGAATGCGACATGGCCGTTGTCATCAGGGCAACGGCCGTCTTCATCTTCGGATCGCGGTCCGACATGACGCAAAGGAGCCGTCCTGCGTTTTCTGCGTACTATTTAAAGCGTAACTGCAAGGTATGTTGTCCCCAAAGTGATCACCCAAGCCAAAACATCCGCTCGTTTTAAGCGGTAGCCGGGTAGGGTAGGGGGGCGATCAGGTGAGTATCCCCGCAGCGCTAAAGCATCGCCCAAGGTTCCGGCACGATGGAACGACAGGCGTAGCAAGGGGACAAGGAGCTCGCGGCCGGTTTGAGCAAGCATGGACCACCTTTGCCGCAGCGTGGCGGTAACGGTTCCTTGGTGAGCCAGATTGGCCAGGCGGATACGACGCATGGCGCTCAAACGGCGAGCATCAGCCTGCAATTCAGGTATAAAGCGGCTGCCTATGGCTAACAACATCGGTAGGTCGGGTACGGTCGCGTGTATCCGCCGCAATGGCCATAAGAACCAGTGTAAAGCCTGAGAAAGTGCCAGAGGAGAAGTGGACTGCGTAAGAGCTTGAGCGGTAATGGTCATCACGATTAAGCGTGCCGCAAGTAAAGCGCCGCGCCAAAGACCGTTGCGGCTCAACCGCAACCAATCGGTAAGCTGCAAATATGGAGGAGGTCCCCACCAAGAGTTGGCTATGATGGTCATGATGACCAACACAACCACGCTGCGCATAATAGGTGAACTGCGACCCAGCCCTCCACCTACAAGCCACGCTAGTAGCGCCCAACAAAACAGCACCGCCACCCCGGCGGCAGAAGACGCAAATAGGGCAAGTAGCACCAAAAGGACCAACAGCAATTTAGTACGGGGATCCACCTGCTGCGCCCAGCCGTGTTGAATATAGGAGAAGGCCATTTCACACCTCCCTAGGAGCAGAGCTCTCCGGCAACGCCCGCAATCCTGCGGCTATCAGTCGCTCTTGCGACTGATAAAACCGTTTACAATCTCCCACATACGTGATCTTTTGCTTGTCGAGTACTATGCATGTTCCAGCCAATCGACGCGGCCAGCGGCTTTGATGCGTAACAAACACTAAGCAGCCCCCGCTGTTTACATAGGTGAGCAGTACCCGCTCAATAACATGTGCGGTTGGTCGATCGAGTCCGACAAACGGATCGTCTGCTATGAGTAATCGAGGCTGACCCGCAAGCGCCAATGCCAAAGCGGCACGTCGCTTCTCGCCGTCACTCAAGGTGTTGATATGACGTCCTGCCACGTCGGCCGGCAAGCCCACCTGCAATAGCTGATCGCTCACCCAGCCCATATCGCTTGTTTGATGACGTGCGGATCCATCACGGACGGTCGGCAGCCAGGTGAGTAACTCCTCACCAATGGACCGCCCCCAGAAGAGGCGCTCCGGCTGTTGCGGCAGTATGCCGAGTCGTTTAGCGTGTACTTGCCAATAACCGGTTCTGGTGTCGCTCTTAAGCGGTAGTCCGGCGGGATCTAAGCCGATGAGCGAAAGCAAGAGGCTGGTTTTACCACTGCCGGTTGGTCCCATGACTGCAACGCAGTCACCGGCATAGAGTCGGACAGGCTCATGCTCCGGCGCTTTGAACTCAGCCAAAAGAGGGCGCGGTTCACTCGATGGCGAGGTAGCACTTGTTTTTATCGCCGTGGGCTTTTTTTGCTGCCATGTGACCCGCGGCAATATGCCTACCATCTGAAGCAGGCGTCGTTCCCGCAGCACCGCAGTGGGAATCCCTTGCTTTACAATGCGTCCCTGCTGGAGTAAGATGATGCGCTGAGCTTGTTTTAGCCCTGTAAATGCATGCGTGGCTTCGATCACGGAGGTGCCGCGCTGCACTAACTCACGTATCACTTGCATAAGATGCTGACGATGGCGTGCATCCAAGTGGGCGTATGGTTCGTCTAGGAGTAGAAGATCCGGTTTCATGGCCAGCGCGCCCGCTAAAGCCGTCAGTTGCAGTTCGCCGTAGGAAAGCTGTGTCGGCAGCCTTGATGCCAGATGAGCGGCTCCTACCGCGGCCAACGCTGTGGTAGCCATGGTTGCCGCTTCTGCATGGAGGTAGCCAAGGTTCAATGGGCCGAAGAGCACGTCCTCCAACACGGTTGCGCCAAGGATTTGTGCCTGTGGATCTTGCTGCACAAATGCCACGCGTCCGGAGACCTGAAGTCGACCGCTATGGGGTTGCTCCAGCCGCGCTAACAAACGCAGCAGCGTCGACTTTCCGCTCCCTGAAGCACCTAATAACACCACGTGTTCACCTGGATGAACGACGAGTGATGCGTCTTCAATTCCACCGCCCTCTAGCGCAGCGTACCGGAAGTTGATTTGTTGCATGGTTACAAGCGGATTCGTAGACGAGGCGCACACCTCATTTCAGTAGTTCTGTCGGGTGACTGTTACCTGTTTACCAGGTAACCGGCTTGCAAATGGCCTAGCCGCTTAAGGCTCTTGTGAACCCTCCTGGGCGTTACATACCGCTAATCATTGTCAATATACCACAAGCGGAGGCTATGAGGATGAGGAATGGACGTCCAAGACGACTAAAGAGAGCCAAGAAGGTTTTTGCCCGGCGCACCGATGGTTCCAGTGATGCAGTACAACTGTTGCGGGCAGGTGAAAAACCACAGAATCAGCCGGTATCGCCTCCGGAACCTTTGGTGCTCGCGCAGCAGCAAACCGGCTAAAGCGCAAAAAAACCGCCCGGTACGCTACTGGACCGGGCGGGCTATATGCTGTGCCTTTACATGCAGAAAGGATGCATGCGTCTATTGCGAAACAGTTATTTTTACCGGCGTCGTGCCTGTCGCGTTCCAATCACTGCCATCACGAATCCAGGCGGCTGACGTGAGCAGGTGGAAGGTGTCGCCGATCTGTACATCATAGACAATGAGATTGTCGCCCGGTTGCCAGTCCGGCACGGCGGCTTCCAGCCGTACCGACTTGATGTTGTTCAAAGCCTTGATGATGCCATAGCTGCCGGTGCGCGTGTTCACTATCAGCTTGCCGTGCAGAGCCCTGGTATCCGTGGAGTACTCAAATCCCGTAGGTAATGGCGCTTTTAGATTAACTTGGACGCCGGCAACCGTTTCCACGGAGGTACGCGCCAACTCCATTACCGAATCGCCCAACTCGATGCCGAAGCGACCGTTGCCCAAGTCGGTAACTCCCGCCAAGGTATACGCCGTGTTGTTGGCATATGTGGGGTTTCTGAACGTGATCGTGCTGCCGTTGAGCATGTCGATCGGCAGCGCCGTGTCGGTAATCAGCCGTCGTTTGTCATAGTCTACGTCTATAATAGTACCGCTGTACTCACCTGCGGCGGCAGTAAGTTGCTCAGCGCCGACGCGCATGTAGGTGCCTCCGGCAATATGCCACCGGACAATCTCCCCATTGGTTATCCGCACCATGGCGAAGATAGCGTCGGTCTCCAGTATGACGTCATCGGCTCGGGCCTGCAACACCATGCCCGCTTGGGGATTGCTGAGGATATAGTCGTACCCTGTGCTGCCGCGCAGTTGCGTCTTTAGGGCTACACTTTGGCTGTGTCCTTTGATTAGCGGCAACTCGGTTACATTACTCACTAACGGCATGCCCGCGTACACTTGGAGGATGGAGACGAAACGGCTCTGTAAAGGTGCGGCGCCTTGGCGGCGCCCAATGACGTAAGCATACTTGTCGGTACCACTCAAATCCGGTCCGAAGCCGCGATAAACCTGCTCAGCGCCGCCTTGCGGCAGCATGGTCAGGCGCACCCACGATAGACTCATATCGGGTAGCATCCACGCCGCGCTCCAGGGGGCATTGGGCGTACCGCCCTGCAGATCGTAAATGAAGCCATAGCCATTGCCAGGATAGGGAGACCAATGACGGGCTTGTTGAACGCCTTCGCCGGGCACGCCCAAATCTAGGATGTACTCACCGGTGGTTATCCGCTCACCCCAGCTTTTTCCCGGAGCGTCGAAAGTAGCGTCGGGTTCGTCTACGCCGTGTAGGGTCCAGACGTTGGGTATGACCGCCATTTGCACGCCTTGGAAGTTTACGACAGGAGAACCGACATGGAAGGAGTAGTCATGGGAAAAGCCGCCGGTAATGCGGAAAACATCCAACCAATAGGAATCGTTATCGGTAACATCGATTTGCCATACGCCGCGTTGGTACTGTTTTACACCGTCAGAAGCCTGGAACATCTGGTAGGCATCCATTTCCATACCGGAAACACCCGGAGAGCTGACAAATGCCAGCGTGTCACCACCCGGTCCGACCTGAAACAGACTATAATTGCGTTGCAGCCCTTTATTCACAACCACCAGGTTGTGCGCAATGCCGGTTGAACCCCAACCAAGGTGTACCGGCGTACTGGCGATGCCGTAACCGATTTCGGTACTGATATCAAAGCCGCGGGCATAAAGGCTCAATCCCAACACATCGTCATGTCCGTGCGGCAGCGTAGAGCCGCCGCGCATCAGGGCAGCCCGCATAAACGGCGGTTTGCCTGAACGGAGAAAACCTAACCCTGTGGCGCCGAGCAATTGCGACTCCGAGTTGCGTTGTCCTGAGGTCAGGGAGACGTCGGGTGACGCGTGTGTGAGTTCTTGTGCATGGAACAACATCCACGTACCGGAACGGAAACGATCCGGATCGCCATTGGATGCTGCGATCAAGTAATTGGCGAACTGCTGTCGTTGTACCGGATCGCTGACTCGGACGGCCAGATGCTCCAGCGCGGTTCGTTCCGATACATCCAATGTCCAGATGAAGTTATTCATCTTCGTGCGGTTAGGACCAGCATCGCCGATTGCCGGTCGAAAACCGCCGGCGTCAACCCGATCGCGGTATCCGACTAAAAAGCGTTGCAACTTGGGATGGTCGTAGAAGTTCGCGTTATACGGGAACTCGGAGCGCTCCGGAAATCCTGCTCCCTCGTATTTATCAGGCGAGTAGTTATAGGCTAATTCGGCCATACTCAAAAAGACGCCTTGGGAAAAGCCGGAGTAGCTTAACGAAGTTTCGTAATACATGCCGTCACGATCGATGGTGTTGTCCAGGAAAGCGACAACGCCGTTGATACCCCAACGAATATAATCGGGAATGCCCAGCAGCATGCCCACTGCCAGCAGACCGCGTACGCTGTCGGCTTCGTGATTGTGTAGCGAAACCAAGTTCCCATTGCGCAGGTTATACTCACCGAAAACGTAATCCAAGAACAAACCGTTTTCTATGTTGTTGATCATCGTGCTCCCCGGGTTGGTTGGGGACTGCGCATTGTGATCCAGCGCGTTGTAGATGAGATCGTAAGCGTTGACCAGATGCATGCGACTGCGAAATACGATGCTGGTTAACCAGTGAAAGCGTCCTTGTACCGCGGTGGAGCTGGTCGTGAAGTCGCGCGGACCAATTGTGGTGGGCTGTACGGTTGCCAATGCATCCATAATTACCGCTGCTTTTTCAGCATATCGTTTATCTCCGCTGAGAGCATAGGCATAGGCCAGTTTGTGCACGATACCTGAGTCGTTGCCCGTGCCTAACAGTTGGTCTGTGACAAAAGCATGCCATACGCCGCGTAGGTAGTATTTCACTCCGTTGATGGTGATGCCTGAACCGGCATCGTAATAAGGAGAGCCCGGTTCGTTGACGTCAATGAGCTCACCATTTGGGCATTGCAACACGAATGGCCGGGAAAAATCCGCTACGCCGTTTCTACCGAACGAACCCCAATCGCTGCCGTCGATGGGACAGCCGGTTTCACCGTAAGCAAAAACGGCTCCTTTGGGCGGCACGATCTCCCTGATGTAGGCATCCGGCTTTTCCACCCACTCATCGGCGACGGTGAAGATATTTGCGGCAACTGTAGCCGCCCAGGCATTGATTTTGGCTTGCTGCCGCGCTCGGACGATGTCTTCCGCAGAAATGAAAACACCTACTTTGGGTACGACATCTATGGTAGCGTCCCCAATGAGGGAGGAGGAACAGACGATCCCTGCCAATAAGAAAAGAAATAAAATGGACAATCCGACGATACGCACATAAGATCGGTGCTTACATGCCAACTAATCCAGCTCCTTTACCACGAAATCAATAGTGAACACTGCTGATTGCAACAAATGTCTTTTTAGTCTTCCGGCCGGTAAATCCTCTTGTGATTCCCATTTGGCAGCGGTATTTCGGTTGGGATGACGAGGGCGTGAAGGTGGAACGCCGGCAGGCGCCGGTAATATCGCATCCGCCGGATCAAAGGCCGCTCAATAAAAAAACGCCTGCCAAAGGTCAAGTCACTCGCAAGAACCTTGGCAGGCGCCGTTTGTCTCTTGTGTGCCGCCGAGCTACACTGCGGCTATATCCCTTGCTGCGACAACATCCGTACCTATATCCAATGGATTGGCAAGGATAACGTCACCTAAGTTGATTGGAGCGGTTACCACTACTTTATGCAGCTCATCAGCCAGGTCTTGCATGCGATTCTTTGGAATGGGAGCTGCCGTTTTCACCGGCAACCGCGGGAGTTCGCCTCCCCGGATCGCCACTGTAGTGGTCACCATGCGTCGAGGATCTTTGTGCTCCTCTTTGGCGAAGTTCTCGCCACGCTTGCATTGGTGACCTCTCACCTGCACGATATCATTACCATCGTCTTCTACTTCGAGACGGCACCCTAACGGACAGCCTATGCACAGGTAATGGGTAAGGGTTGCGTTCATGATGCATAAACTCCTTTATGAACAATCGTGTGCCGCATAAGGAAGACCTGGCATCGATTGTCTTAGGTAATTACAAATACTCTACGTGACCTAAAGCGTGATTGCGCTACTCGCGATCGTGCACGTCGACAACCAGCGCATCGCCATGGAATGTCTCTAAGAACTCCGGCTTTAACGTCACCGTGATCATCTCTGCCGGGAAAGCATAACGCAATTTCTTTTCGTATACCTCACCGAAGGTGATGCTACAGCGCTCATGAGGTTTACGTACCCGCATATACACGGTGTGTGTTTGATGGGTGGAGATGGTGTGCGGTACGCAATAGGATACCCCATTACCGGGTACCAAGCGAATGTTGTCGCCGGGACGACGCTGTCCGAGCGCATATTCCCCTGCATTCCGACCAGCCGATAACGCCTCTTGGGTTACGAAATCGACAAGGTCGTGAATATGCACGACGTTGCCGCAGGCAAATACCCCGTCCATGGACGTCTCCATAGCGCTGTTCACGATGGGGCCGTTGGTCACCGGGTCCAGACGCAGGTTAAGCTGTCGGGAAAGCTCGTTCTCCGGGATAAGACCAATCGCCAACAACAAGGTATCGCAAGGGATTTCCCAACCTTTATCGGCTATGGGATTAAGCTTGTCGTCGACCGGAGCTACAGTAACCGCATTAATGCGTTCTTGACCGTGGATTTGGGCGACCGTGTGTGATAGATGCAACGGGATGTCGAAGTCGTGCAGACACTGTACGATGTTGCGGTTCAATCCGTTGGCATAGGGCATTATCTCAAAAACGCCCAGCACTTCGGCGCCTTCCAAAGTCATGCGTCGCGCCATGATCAGTCCGATGTCGCCTGAGCCTAAAATGACAATACGCCTACCGGGCATGTATCCGAGCATATTGACCAACTTCTGGGCTAATCCGGCGGTTAACACTCCGGACGGACGGGTACCGGGCGTGTGAATGGCGCCTCGTGTCCGTTCCCGCGCACCCATGGCCAGCACGACGGCGCCGGCTTTGATGGAGTGCATGCCGTAAACGCTGGACATCAGGGTGACTTGCCGTTCTTTATCAATATCGAGCACATAGGCATCGCTAATGACGGCGACACCTTCTTCTTCCACCTGTTTGAGAAAGCGTTGGGCATATTCGGGGCCTGTAAGTTCTTCTTTGAAGTGATGCAGGCCGAATCCGGGATGGATGCACTGCCACAGGATGCCGCCTGCTTTCTGCTCGCGGTCTACGATGAGAATGCTTTCCGCACCTGCTTCTTTAGCTCCAATGGCTGCAGCCAGCCCGGCCGGGCCGCCGCCAACAATGATCACGTCATAGCTGGATTTCAGTTGTGGAGATGTAAGCTTCCGCACTGCTCTAACCCCTCTCTTCCCGGTCGGTGACGATCCACGATTTTCCGCCACGTTTGGTAATGGCTGTGAACGGCACGTTGAGCTCCCGAGAGAGGAGTTCCATTACCCGTGCTGAACAAAATCCGCCTTGGCAACGGCCCATTCCGGCCCTAGTACGGAATTTAACGCCGTCAAGGGTACGTGCGCCCGCGCGGATGGCGTCTACAATCTCGCCTTCCGTCACGAGTTCACAGCGGCATACGATGCGACCATAACTGGGATTAGCAGCAACCAACCGCATCTGCTCTCGGCGCGACAGCGCAGCAAAGCGTACGCGTTTGGGGTTCTGCGCCATAAAGTTTTCCTTGTGTTCCAATTGTAAACCTTCGTCTGCCAGAATCTCGACGATTAGCTTGGCAATAGCCGGAGCAGCGGTTAATCCAGGTGATTGAATACCGGCTACGTTGATAAAGCCGCGCACCGAGCTGGGACCGATAAGGAAGTCTTCGCTCTCCAACACCGCACGCAGGCCGGCGAACTGGGCAATGCAGTCGCGCGGCGAAATGCCCGGCACCAACGTCCGGACTGAGTCAAACACCTCATTAAAACCGGCGGCTGAGGTTGTGCGATCGTACTTGCTATCGACGAACTGCGCCGTAGGGCCGACCATAATGGTGCCGTCAAAGGTGGGGATCACCAATATACCTTTTGACTCCGCCGTCGCGAGCGGGAAGATGGTGTGGCGTACGATGCCCATCAGCCGCTTATCGAGCAGGTATTCTTCGCCTTTTCGAGGACGAATGGTGAAGTTGCCGGCGCCGGCCATCGCCGCGATTTCATCGGAGAATAGTCCGGCAGCGTTTACGCAGTAGCGCGTCGCAATTCGTCCCTTTCGGGTGTTTAGCATAATGACGTCATCTTGCCATTCTATGCCGATTACCGCGTTTTCCAGCGACAGCTCCAAGCCGTTGCGCACGGCATTGTCTATCAGAGAGTAGCAGGCCTCATACGGATTGATAATGCCTGATGTAGGCGCATATAAAGAGGCTACCACATCGGAGGAAAGGTTAGGTTCTTCCTTGAGCGTCCGCTCTTTATCCCATAGCTCTAAGCCGGTGACGCCCTTGGCCTCGCCATTCGCCTTTAACTCATGGAGATCGGCTACTTGGTCCGGTTTCATGGCCACCGTGAGTTCGCCGCCTCGCCGAAATCCAAAGTCCAGGTCGGCATGGAGTTCATCCCACATTTGGTTTCCGGCCCACTCTAATCGCCCTTTCAGCGTGCCGGAGCGGGAGTGGTGGCCTGCGTGGATGATACCACTATTGGCCTTGCTTGTACCCGCACCAATCTCACACTCTTTTTCGATCAGTATCACGCGTAAGCGGTAACGCATCAATTCTCTGGCGATGGCGCTACCTGTTATACCTCCGCCGATTATGGCGACATCGTAAACCATCGTAAACACCTCATAAAAAAAGAGAGCTCTCCCCTGGGGGAGGAGCTCTCTCTATTTTCGCCGAGCTCCTGCAAATGGTTGCAGGTAACATTTAGTTCACTTACTAGGTTACACCTTTACCGTAGCTGCGTCAAGGCATAAACGCTCCGACAAATACTTCCTTCCGATAGAGCATGGGTGCCTGATCAGGCTGTGGATCGTTCGCACAAGAAGTAAAGAGCAGCCGGCAATACGTCCAAATGATCCTGATTCGTCTACTACACCTGTTCAGGAGAGTTATCTTCCGGCGCATGGTTCTTGGTTGATGCCGTTTCAGATTCGTGCTCAGATACGCCTTGGGCAGAGGTCGCCTCAACCGAGAAGGGATGTTCCATGTAAGCATCTCGCAATTGAAGCGCCTGTTGATAGAAAGCCTCGGCTGCTTGAGCATCGGGAAATGCGCGCACAGGTATTACAAAGGCCGTGTTTGCCGACACAAATAAGTAAAGATGCTCTTTGGTTCGGGTGATGTCGATGATGTCGATCCACAATACGGTCTCCGTCTCTGCATCAACCGTTTGCTGTACGCCTGCCGGCGTTAGCCGCAGCAGCCTTTCCGGACTGGTTTGCGGCTGAGCCGGGGAGCGCAAAGCAATCCGCCTTATCCACCAAAACAGCGCAAAGCCGATGAGGCACATGGCAACGATAGGATAATCCAGGGGATTGCGGCCTATGGCGATGACGTAAATGGTTGGGAGTATTAAGCAGGTCGGTATGACGATTTGAGCCCATAACGGCAACTGTCGAGAGTACAGATATGAATAATACCGCTGGTAATCAACGGGTTCCAGAGTGTACTTGATTTCCGTACCGGCCGGCTGAGCAGACAAAGGCACGCCCTCCTGAAGTTGCGTTTTGCGGATATATGGTTGATTATACCATTAAGGTAGGCTTTAGCCCACAGCTCACAGGAACTCATATCACAAACATGTTCGCTATGGCAGACATATATTCGAGCTGGGTGCGCCACCCTACCGTTCACGATGGCCCGGCGTCCCTGAGGTGCGTTCCAGCTTTTTCAGAATGAGTGCAGGCATAGGTGCTTTTTGGCAGGGATCCGCCGTGCCCACCGGGTATACAGAAAACAAGCCGAATTTCCATTCACGAGAGAGCGAGCTTATGAAGGGAGTTACATGCATGGCGCGGGAACCTCAACCCCTAAAGCGTGAGTTTCGTTTACAGTTGCGTAAAACTAGGATAATCCCGGGAGTAAAGGGACCGCAAGAACTAAAACATGCGCTGGAGGTACGAGCGCCGATCATTTTTCTACTCACCGGCAGCATTTTTGATCTTAGCGCTGCCGTCGCTGAAACGAAAGCCGTTGGTTCCATATTGTTCGCTCACGCCGATCTGCTGCAAGGCATAGGGAAAGATGCCGAAGGCATGCGGTACTTGGCCAAGGTACTCGGTGTGCAGGGGATACTGACCACCCGCAAACAGTTGATTAAAGAGGCGCAACAGGTGGGGCTGCTCACCGTTCAACGTGTGTTTGCAGTGGATTCAGAAGCGCTGCGCACCGGCTTTGACGTTGTGAGGTCCGCCGGACCGGATGCCTTTGAGGTGTTACCCGCATTGGCGTTGCCGTCAATCGCGCATCGGCTGCCTTTCGCCACTTTGCCGCCGGTCATCGCCGGCGGCCTGCTGGAAACCGAGGAGGAAGTGGAGATGGTACTGCGTACTCCTGTTAAGGCGGTTTCAACTAGTAAAAAGGCGCTGTGGGCCCGGCACGGCAGATAGAGAGCGGCCGCCGTGTAATTACCCGCGCAGGCTCATGTGAATAGAGAAACAGGTGAAGACCGAAGCCTTCACCTGATGTACATGAGTCGTTATTCGCCTAATTCTTTGTTTTCTGCGTGATAACGCGCGAATAGCTGGTGCGGTTCAATGCAGTTTATACCTGCCGCGTTAAGAGCCGCAATCGCCTTGTCGATCTGATCGAAGCGGAAGACTAAAATCGCATCGCCCTGACACTTCACGGCAAAGGCATACATATACTCCACGCTAATGCCGGCTTGCTCCACCACTTTAAGGATGGCGGCCAGACCGCCCGGGCGATCCTCTACCTCTAGAGCCAACACATCTGTTACGCGTGCGGCGTAGCCG
>DUQB01000172.1 GCA_012838035.1 Bacillota bacterium
GTTCCGTAGTGGAATTGCGCTGAGTTCCACATCAAGATGCCGTATTAGTCCCTTTTAGGCACCAGAAGACAGGCCGCCTGTGGTCCCATGCGGAGTCGTACGGGAGCCATCCTGCTAGACAGCTTGGTACTCTCAGGCCTTCCTCCATCCGGCAAGTGAGCCCACCCTGTAAGGTGTACGACTTCAACACGATCATTAGATCTTAGCCAGCGTCCGGACAACTGCAAATCGCGCTCCTGCCAAGCCGTGTTGAAAACGCATAGCACGTTTCCGCTCCGGTGTTGTCGCAACATGGCGAAAAGAGGATCGCCTGGTTTGCTCCAAATAGGAAGGAATCCACCTCGGCGTAAAGCCGGGTATCGATTGCGAATCTTAATTAAATAACGATAAAGCCCGAGCATCTCTTGATTTTGGTCCTGTTCATCCCAACGCATGCCGGCTCGACAGGCCGGGTCGCTGCCTCCATACATCCCTACTTCATCGCCGTAATAGATCTGCGGCACTCCTGGTGACATCATCTGGAAAGCCGCAATCAATCGGGCTTTGTTTACGTCATGCCCCATTAACTCCAGTACCCGAGGCGTATCGTGACTCCCCAACAAGTTCAGCGAAGAGTGTATCGCCTCAATGCGTGCGCTGGTGTAGTGCTTCGTCAACTGGCCGGCAAACCAGTCAGAATCGGACCGCCATCCCGAGAAAAAAGCGAGCGCTGCATCACGCCAAGGATAAGCCGTAACGCCATCGAGCTTATCGCCCCTCAGCCAAGGTTCGGCGCTATGCCAAATCTCCCCGACGATATAAGCTTCCGGATTTATGGCACGTACCTCCCGGCGTAACTCACGCATGAATCGGTGATCCACCTCATTGGCCACATCTATGCGCCAGCCGTCAATACCCGTCACCTCTACCCAGTATGAAGCAACATTGAGGAAGTAGCGCCGTACTTCCGGATTGTCCAGTCTTAGTTTAGGCATTTCGGCGACCGAAGCGGCAAACGTCTCATAGCTCGGTGGATGCATTTCTATCGGATAACGATACACATTAAACCAGTCTCGATATTGGGAGTCCCGCCCTTTTTTCAGGAGGTCCCGGAAGGCAAAGAAGTCGGTACCACAATGATTGAACACACCATCTAAAATAACCCGCATTCCCAACTGGTGCGCCTGATTGGTCAAGCGCCGCAAAGTATCCAAATCACCGAACTCCGGATCTACGGCATAGTAGTCCGCAGTATCGTACTTGTGACTAGACCCTGCTTTAAAAATGGGCGTAAGGTAAAGCATCGTGGCTCCCAAACTCTGCAGGTACGGCAGAGCGTCTATCACGCCCTGTAAGTCGCCGCCGAGGCGTGTTTGGAAATCAGGTTGGGTGTTCCACGGAGAAACGGAAGCCGGATCGTTGGCCGTATTGCCGTTGCGAAACCGATCGACGAAAATCTGATAACAGACTGCGTCTTGTACCCAATCCGGCCCATCCCACTGCGGCAAGGCCGCTACATGGGGCATTTGAAAAACACGTGTTTGCCACGATTGTTGTGTGAGGCCGTTTTCGGAATACCACCCTTCGGATCCGTCTTTGCCCTCAAGAAAGAAGTAGTACTTGAAACGTCCGGTGGGTAGAGCGAGACAGGCAGCTAAATAATCGTGCTGCTCATCAGCGCCGATCTTTTGCATGGTGGCTCGACCGGTCATGTGATCTCGATACCGATCACCATAGATAACATAAGCTGCTTTGAGATCGTCGCGTTTTGCTCGTAACAGCACTCGCAGATTATCCGCTTGTGTTCCTTGGATATACGGCGTCCAAGGAGTATGGTAGAGAGAAGATGCCTCCACCATATTCACCCCCTTGTTTTATGGAACTTATAAAAACGTCGTACATGTTGGCAGAAAACAGAGACTAAGCAACACCATGCGTGGTCGCGGAGAAAGGCAAGGCACATACTTGACCAATCCCTTAATGAATAAGCCCTAGAGAGTCCGTACCTTGGGTTAGCCGCACCCTCTGCCATGCCTTGTAACTCAGCTTGGAATAGAACGAACAGACTGCTACAAGCAAGTAGTGTCTGACGGACATAGACTCAAGTCCTGTCTACATGCAAGTAACACAAGCGACATCGCTTACCCCATATTAATTAGGTTCCATTACGTTGCTCGCGTCTCCGTAGATTTGGTTCTCTGTAGGCGCCATATAACCTTGATGTAAAACCTGCCCGAACTGGGTAGATTATCTTCCGGCACGCAACCATGCTAAGGCTTTGGTCAGCAGCGTGCTCTATCGTGGCGATATGCCGCTGAACTCTTTTGCGCTAAAATGACGGCGAGGCATATGTAGCGGCAGGATAGCTTTGTCGTAAGCAAGAATTGAATGGTGATGCGTTGGAGAAAGGATGTGTAGTTGAGGATGCAGGCTAGAGTGCGGCACATACTGGCTGTAGCCGGAATATGCGCCATTTTGCTCTTAGTGGCGCCTTTTGCCGGCGCGGAAAGGGCACAGTTTAGAGGTGAAGGTGTCTCATCGTATCTATCACTATCCGACGGAGGTAATGTCTTAAAGCATGACGGCAATTTCACCGTTACTTACAAAGACTATATAGTGACCGGGCAGTTAGGTGAGTTTTATCGTGCACCTGCTAATAAAGAAGGCGCTACTACCCGCGACCGAGTGGTCATCACCAAAGGCGGTCGTGTGGTGCAATCCGGCGATGATGCACTGGAGATTAAAGCGCTTGACCTAATCGATATGGACTTGGCTACCGAGGGTATACTTGCTAAAGGTCAAGTAGAGATCATTACTAAGAATACCGTCATCACTGCCGAATACATGGAGTCCGGCGATTTGGAGAGGATCCGCCCGCTAGTGGAAGAAGCGGTAAAGAATCTTGATAGCCGTTATTTCGATATGGTTGAAGAATGGCTTGGCAAAGCGGACTCATCCGACCGGTTATTACTACTGGACGGCAATGTCGCGGCTAAGGATCCGCAATTTGTTTTCACCGGTCAGAAGCTCATTGTGAATGCGACCAAAGAAGTCTACCTCTTCTTGGGTCCACATACCATCGAACTCGATATCGAAGACTGATATTAGCCGTTACGAGATTGATACATTTTGAGAAGGCGTCTCCCGAGGGAGGCGCCTTTCTCATCAAGCTGTCCCCACCGATGTCTAGGACAGCTTCTTATTATGCGATCGTCGCTGCATCACCGGATGGGTATTTTGTTTATCCACTAGGGAAGTCTACTACAAGGCAAGGAGCGCGCCAACCTGCACGTTACTGAGGTGCTTTGGACTTCGTATGACTTCTGCGCACACGCCTACTCTCGGGTTATACCAGTGAAGCTGATCACACTACCTTGCACGGAAGGTGACATGCTGTGAAGGCAAAGATGTTCCTACCGTTCATCATCTTGGCTGCGGTACCCTTCATCATGGTACTGGGTAACTCCATGCTAATACCTATCTTCCCCCAAATTAAGCAAGCGCTGGACCTTACGCCATTCCAGGTAGGGCTGATCATCACCCTCTTCTCTCTTCCAGCCGGATTACTCATCCCATTCGCCGGAGCATTTTCAGATCATGTTGGTCGCAAGACCATCATGGCGCCTTCACTACTGATTTACGGTTGCGGCGGTTTGCTGGCAGGCGTCGCATCAGTCTTTATCCCTCACCCATACCCGTGGATCCTTGTTGGACGAGTAATCCAAGGAATTGGCGCCGGTGGCACTTATCAATTAGCTATGGCTTTAACCAGTGATGTCTTTACCTCCACCGAGCGGACCAAGGTATTGGGCTACTTGGAAGCAGCTAATGGATTTGGTAAGGTTCTTAGCCCACTATTAGGGGCCGCGCTTGGCTTGATCAGTTGGTATGTGCCGTTTTTTGCATACGGCCTATTAGCTTTACCAATTGCCTTGTGCGTTTGGCTCTTTGTTAAGGAACCGGAAAGCAAGGGCGCGAAAATGACTCCTAAGGAGTACTTGCAGAAGTTGCGAGAGGTTTTTAGGGCAAAAGCCGCTTCCCTGCTTTCCGCTTATACTGCCGGCGCCATCGGTCTATTCTTGCTATTCGGCATGTTGTCATATCTCTCTGACGAATTGGAGACCAAGTTCCACATTGCGGGGTTCGTCAAAGGCGGCGTTCTGGCGATTCCCGTCGGCATGATGTCGCTAACAGCATTCTTTGGCGGGCTCTTCCTTGAATCGCATCGTAAACTTCTCAAGCCAGCGGTGATTACCGGTCTGGCGTTGATCACCATTGGTATGACCAGCCTGCCATTGGGTAGACAAGCTGTCATTCCCTTCGTATCCTTGGCTACGCTCGTTGCGTTAGGAATAGGCATGCTGCTGCCGCCACTCAATACTTTGATCACCAGTGCGACCAGTCCCGACGAACGCGGCCTGGTCACCTGTCTGTATGGTACTGTACGCTTTTTCGGCGTAGCTGCCGGTCCGCCTATCTTTGGACTGTTAAGCACGCATCATATAGGGCTGATGTTCCTGGGAGGAGCAGCGATCGCTGCATTAGGCGCAGTGATCGCACTGATATGGTTAGACCCGCGGATGATGGTGGAAGAGAAACAAGGAAAGGCTTGATGGTTACAGCTGGTAAAATATTGATGCCATGCGGCAGAAACCGCATGGCATCTAGGAGTATAAATGTTGGTGGAGCCAATGAGGATCGAACTCACGACCTCTTGAATGCCATTCAAGCGCTCTCCCAGCTGAGCTATGGCCCCACACGCTATAGCCTTTGCAGGCCAACGCATTACATTATAACATATTTGCTACCGTGCTTCCAGCTCTGTTTTGGATTTTGCTGCATTGCAGCAGAACTCATTTTGCCGCCTGACTACCGTACTGCTTTGCACAGGGCAACAGGCGGCAAAGAGGTCGATCTGTGCAGACCGACCTTTTTGCTTGCTTTTGGTGGAGCCGATGAGGATCGAACTCACGACCTCTTGAATGCCATTCAAGCGCTCTCCCAGCTGAGCTA
>DUQB01000173.1 GCA_012838035.1 Bacillota bacterium
GTTCCAACTGGTCATAATACAACGATTGCGGTACAAGCGAAACACCGCGCCCCACGCCTTCCAGGTAGTCCACCGGCGCTGTACGCAAATTCGCCGCAGCTAACACATTGGAGGCAGGTCCGCGGGTACCGATGACATATCCCCAACCATACTGTTCCGAGCGAATTATACCTTGCACGCCAGGTCGGTAGGCTAGACCTTCGTTATTCCAAAACACGCTGGCCGTGGTAGTAACCCCATGTTTGGGGAACCCGGCTACGCCTGCCGCGCCGCTTCTATCGCGTGCTTCAAATAGGTCCAAATCTATTGTGAGATTGTCGATCAGGTTGGCCATCGAGAGGTACGCATGGAAATCGGCCGGCAAACCGTTCGTGGGGTTACTGATGTAACCGCGATAGATCACGTTGCCACTGGCCTGCATCCCGGAAATGGTGAAATTGTGTCGTCCATTGATGGCACGCAGGTTATCGTATAGGCTATCCTGTGATCCCACCACAAAGGGATATCCGTTGCCGCCGCCACCTCGGTACTGCGGATTCTCCACACTCACGCGCGTAATCGTGAGGAAACGGCTTTGACTGAACGAAAAACCGATGGAATGGATGTGCGCATACTTGTTCCCTTCCGGTTTATAAGTCGCCACATTGCGGACCCAACTATTAATAACGCCTCTGAATGATACGGCTCGCCCGGCGTGTACATCGTAGGCGCCGGTCCCAAACGTGCCGTGATCGGCATCCCCCCAGCCTTGGGTTGCCGGGTGTTCGCGCATTCCGAGCGAAAAGCCCTCAAGTCCCACTTCGGAAAGGGGCTCGTCCACACGGTATACTCTGGCGTTATCGCGCACCTTAACGGCGTACCGGACGGGAGCATCCAGAGTAATCGTATTCTCTTCATTGTCCACGGCTACAACCTGTCGGTAGAATGCAGGTCCAGAAATGGAGGAATCCCAGCCGTCGCTCATATTGTGCTCCGCCACCCACTCAGGCGTCAAATCGTACTGTACGACCACCCATTCACCTACGGAAAACAGGGGTTTCTCCGCCAAGGGGATCACGGTCTCCCGGGCTTCGACATCGCTGCGCAGGGCTTGTACAACGCCGTCTTTGGGCGAGTTCAGGTTAAACCCGCTCAAAACGGGCTGGATGGAGATCATCGATTTACTGCGCGTGACCGTCTCGTCCAAGAACAGAAACGTCTTATCAACACCGTCTCCCTGTAGAACGACATTACTGTATGTCACGATGAGCGCCGCCGACATACCGCCATAAGGGAAGGTGATGCGATAAGTACCTGCAGGAAGATAAACCGTTCCGCCACCGGCACGCCCGGCATCGTTAATTGCCGTCTGAATGGCTGATGTGGCGCTCTCCTTCCCTGTGTTATCAGCGTTATACGGCGGTTTGGTCACATCGAGCCGCGGGCCGGGAACCGACTCGGGCAGAGGCTTCTCTCCGGCATGATAACCAGCGTAAGAGAAGTCGTGCAAAAAGCGACCTTGAGCATCGGTGAACTCCGGCGTCCAATCGGCAGGATACAACGCAGAGCGCCATTCCGACACGAAATCGGCGGCTATACCGTTCGAGAACGACAACAGCAGTATGGCTAGGCAAAGCAACAACACCGACTTGATACTACGAGTCAATTCCACCACTCCCTACGAATAAGTATTGTGGCGCTATTATTCCGGGGCGCCGACCCATAGGTGAAACCTAACACATGAGCGTTGATCACCACGGATAGTGCGACAAATTCGGAATGTGACGTTGAGTTTATCGTATCACTTAATCATCCTGACATAAAGGCATTTTCACGGAACAACAAGCAAAAGCATTTTGCGCCTGGTCAATCCAAGTTCAACCGGTCACCTGCCGTAAACCTTGAACCCGGCGGGCATTCCTCATGAGCATCATTTTCCACAAGGACCTCTTTCACCTGCTCCTCCTATCCATCCCATGGACTATTTTTCTTCGCAACCTGTCCGTTGGCCTCGCGCCGGCCAAAGGAATCGTGCTATTGCGACAATCGCCATCTCTCACCACAATAAGCTATCAACCGCCGGAAGTATTTTGCTTATTTCACTTTTAGTGAGCAGGAACCAGCGACATTAGAATGAAGAACTTCAGTGCTGCTTGCGATAGATGCTGTATACATCGGTCACTCAACCGCTGCGTGCAGCTGGGTAAATTGTAGGGCCCACCAAATGCTGCGCCATCACCACAAACACAGGTGATGCAGTCGCCTGCTCGTCGCATAACAACCAAAAGGAGATGTAGAAATGAGACTGCAAGGAAACAAGCTGCGCACTCATATCACCTTGATAACCGTAATGGTGCTGATCGTAATCAACGTGTCGACAAGCTTCGCCATACAGGTATTTGGTACGGGACAGTTCCAAAACCAACGTTCTTTTGATTACATAAACGCCATTCTCTACAAAGATCGGCATAAAAACCTGGATAACGAGACCGGCCAGTTGGCTTGGGGAGCATCCTACGCAATGATGGCCTATGCCTATATGTACGAGGCTACCCAAGAGATCCGCTATTTGGATACATTAGAAGGTTATATTGAAGCGGTGTTGAGCATAAGAGACAGCGTCGTCGGCAAGGTGGATTACCGCGGGTTGAGTTTGCCCGGCTGGGGCGCTTCCGGACACTACAGCATCGGTTACCTTGAACTGCCCGATGCTTCCGGAAAGCCCGCCTTAGCTGTGCGGACCGCGTACACCGGCAGCAACAATGAGACCTTGGTTGAGGTACTCCCCGGCAGCAGTCCGGACCTCTTTACGCTCGCCGTCTCAAACAGCGCAAACAACCTGGCACGCACTGTGTTTAAGGATGTCTCCATGGACCCGAACAGACCGAACTATGTCGTAACGGTCGTGGAGCGATCATCCATTGCGCAACCTTTCAGTGCGGCAAGGCTGAAAGTCGTCGACCTCGAATCCGGTGCGCCGCCCGCGCCTAAAACCGGGTATCTGGAGCCTCCCCGCTACCTATGGCCTGTGCACCAGGGCATGATCACCTATCCCATCGTTACCTATGCTCGCTTTGTGTACGAAAACCCGGAGTTATCGACCGACCCGGACTATGTGGCTAAAGCGGAGCGGTATGTGCAAGCGGTAGAAGAACTGATGCATGCATTAGAGCACGAATGGCGCCAAAACGAAGCTGGTGAAGGCTGGTACATCGTTGCGCCCGGAGCGCCCGTTTGGATGGACGGTATTGATGAACCGTTCAATCACTTCTTGGCCGTAGGCCGTACTATGGTGCAACTGGCAGCAGTAACCGGTAAGGCGGAGTGGCGCGATAAAGCCGCCGCCATGGCTCGCACCTTTAAGAACGACCTAAGACTGACCGCCGACGACGCTTATACATGGAGCTATTGGTGGAGCAAGGGTTGGGCTTACCGCGGCTGGGCTCCGGAGCAGCAAGTCTCCATCAACACGCCTGGACTAAGAGGGCGTCCTGTAGCCGAAGATACCAGCCATGGGTCTATCGACGTGCATTTCGCCTACCTGTGCTATAAAGAGGGCATCGTTTTCGACCGCACGGACATGGAGCGATTCACCCGCACCTTCATGAATTACATGGCCGATACCGTCTCCGCCGCCAATAACCAAACAACGCTGAATATACGGGTGGACGGATCAGGCACAAAAGGTGACCATGACTATATAGCCCGACATTGGCAGCTACTGGCCGAGTTCGATCCTAAAGTAGCGGTTGTATTCGAGCAACTCTACTCCCGCAAAACCTGGGCCGCCTCGGCAACCGATCTGCTCAACTCCGCCATCATGAATTACCTCCGCTCCCAGGGCTTTTTCTAGGCGTTCGCTCAGAACAGCCAGGCTGCGGAGTGCAACTGAGCCCGCCGTAGGGCGGTATGTTTTCATCGCCATAGGCGGCCACCGAGGTCTTTACTCGCTGCCTATGGCGACTCCCATATCAACCTGAAAGCCATCGCCAACGTTAGGCGTCACAACGCCTGCGTCTTGCGGAAATAACTAGGGACGCTCAAGTCGACCAGCGTCCCTCACCTGTTCAATTCATACGGCTTCCCACATGCGCCGTGCATTTTCCAGGCCTAGCAGAGTACCCTTCTTGCACTCCTCCAGCCCCTCAAACTCAATAGAAACATAGCCTTCGTAGCCGGAGCGTTTCAAGATGCCCATGATTTCCCAGAGGTCTATGTCGCCATCTCCTACAATGGCACCCCGCAATAGACTGCCGCCGCTTGTCTTAAACCAAGTCCCCGAATCGCACTTGAACATCTGGCTTTCGCCTGCATAAGCGTTTGCTTTGCGCCGATAAAAATCCTTGAGATGCACCATAGCCGCATAGGATACCGTCCTGTGAACGCCTACTACCGGATCTTCATCTATACACCAGAAGTTGCCCGTGTCCAAAGTAAGCCGGAAGTTAGGTCGATCCACCGCCTCAATAAGGCGGATGACACGATCGCTGCCGTTTACATAAAAGCCATGGTTCTCCAGCGTGGTGGTAATGCCGAACTGCGCCGCATAATCGGCGATGCGCCGACAACCTGTTACCATGCGCGGCAACTCCCGCTCAAAGTGAACAATAGAATTCTGCTCAAAAGGTCTGCGGAATGCCGATACATCGTGACGCATCAGCTTTACGCCCAGCCGATGGGCAATATCCACTTCTCTGAGCAACCTTTGCACTTCTTGTTCAAATTCAGCCTCATCCCCCTTAAGCAGATCAGCCAAGATCGCATAATTCGAGATGGTCAAATTGAGCGCAGCCGCTTTCTCGCGGATGGCGTCAATCAGCGGATCATTACCCACCATCTGAAAGCCGAACGGCACAATTTCCACATGCTCTGCCCCATGGTCGGCCATCCATTGCAAGGCGTCCAGCACCGTCATCTCACCGGAATTGATCGCATTCAGTAAACTATAGGTGCTCACACCAAGTTTCATCGCGGCACCCTCCTTCTTTCTTTCTTTCCTTGCGCAAGGAAAGAAAGAAAGAAGGAGGGTGCCGCGATGAAACTTGGTGTGA
>DUQB01000174.1 GCA_012838035.1 Bacillota bacterium
CAATGGGTCCGGACGTGTACGCTAGGGTTGCATGTCGGATATAACTCCGCGCTGGAAACATATTCACCTTCCGGCGCTTCAAAGAGGTGTCGGTAGGTTGATGGTCAATAAATGCAAGCTGGTTATCGTATTGCTTTATCTCCTGGTCTTGCCGCTATGCGCAGCCTATGCCGGTGGAATTTCGACAGATCCCGCCGCTTCGGAGCTGAAGGTGTTGGCTATCGGCAACAGTTTTAGTGACGACGCCATGCAGCACGTGTATCAAATTGCCGCTGATGCCGGCGTGAAAAGGATCGTCTTAGGCAAGTTGTCGATTGGTGGTTGTACCCTGGCCAGACACTATAATTTCGCTAAAGAAAACTTGGCCGAATATACCTATTACAAGAACACCAACGGCGTTTGGACGTCGCAACCCAACAAAACCATGTTGTACGGGCTGCAGGATGAGGATTGGGATATCATCACCATTCAACAAGTGAGCAGCTTGAGCGGCGTAGTATCCTCCTACTTGGAAGAAGACGTACTGCCCTTTTTGACGCAGTATATCCATGAGAACAAAACAAAGCGCGATGCCAAACTCGTTTGGCATATGACGTGGGCTTACCAGCATGACAGCACTCATGATGCGTTCCCCAGATATAATAGAAACCAGCTGGATATGTATAACGCCATCATTCAGGCGGTTCAGGAAGCTATTGTGCCAAACGAAAGCTTTGCTTTCATCATTCCGACGGGCACCGCGCTGCAGAACCTGCGTACCAGCTATATCGGCGATACATTAACGCGTGACGGTTTTCATCTCAGCTACAATTTGGGCCGTTACGTTGCCGGAGTAACATGGCTGCACGCCATCACCGGTTGGCCGATCGACGACCTGAGTTGGGTCCCCAATGCTGCAGAAGTGCCGGATCATTACCTGCCTCTGATCAAGGAGGCCGTAAAGGCCGCTGTCGCGCAGCCCTTTGAGATCACTCCTTCCAGCTATCCGACGCGTTGGTTTGCCGCTCCACTTCCGGGATTAGTGGAGTCCCCAATCATTCCGGTGAACATAAAGACACCGGCATTCGCCGTACGGCGGGTTGCAATTGCAATGGACGGCCAACCGCTGTACGAGGGCGCCGCGCTGCTTGCAGACTTAGTGGTGAAGACGGCGGCCTTGACCCCCGGAAAGCACTCCCTTTCAGTCGCCATAACGGATACAACCGGAAAAACGCACTCGGAGACGATAGAGCTGATGATAGAGCATTACCGTCTGGCTATACCCGACGTAACCCGAGGGAACCGGGTGAAAGGTACCGTTACACTTGATTTCACCAGCGTAATAGAGCCGGAGGAGTATCGGTCCGTCGCCGTAGAGTTGGTACCACTCATTGAAGGTGAACGCGGTCAGGCACAATCCGTATATGCCGGTACTGTTCTGCCCCAGAGTCTTAAGGTAGACACCCTGGCATTTGCCGACGGCGCTTACGATATCGATGTGATTACAACCACAACCTTCGAGACGCATCATCATGCTCAGACGCGTATTGTGTTCAGGAACTTCAATAAAATCGAGGATATGATTTTGCCGCCGGTAACATCCTGGTTCGGCACCAACGATAGAATTTTAGCCGTCGATCGTTCCAGCGGGTGGCAGTTTGCCACTGAAACGCCTGCCCTTTACTTCGGCGATGCCGATCGGATCAAGCCGAGCTCACTGGACAACGAGTACCTCACTTGGGAAATGGCTGATGTGTCTCGGTATGAGTTCACTGTTTATGTCAAATCGGCGGACGTGGAGACGTTTGTAGACGTCTTGGTTTCAGCTGATGGCGTAACATGGACTAAGTCACCCTATACCGTACGGATCCAGGATGAAGCCAATGGCTGGATAAAGGCTCTTATTAGGGGAGAAGTACCTGCTGCCATGAGCATTAAACTCGTGCGTCTTGTGGCGCAACCGGCTCGCGCCTCAGGCAACGCCATCGAGATCGGGCATGCGGTATTATACGCTCCGGTGCAAGAGTAGGGCGAGTTTGGTACATGGAAGGTTTTTGGGCATCCGGTTTGCGGGTGCCTTTTCTATTCTCGGGCAGACGGCTCTTACAGCGCTCCGGACGCCGATAGCCGCCTGCAGCGCTCGGCGTATGCGAACACTACCGCAAGCCTAAAGCAATTCAGCAGCATGGCCATAAAATGAATGTGATTAAGACAAGGTGCTGAGGAGGTAGTGGACATGAGCTATGATTCAGGCGCACCGGAGCGTCGGCCGGATTCTCTTGAACGTTTGGCGGCACGTTTGGAACGAATTCTGGGGGGAACGGCAAGTATTTCCGACGGGGTCATCTTAGTTCAGCAGCTGCGCGACTTGGATATAAAAATCGAGGGTATAAGAACCGCATCACCGCTTGTACTCCCGTTTTTTGTCTCTGTAGAGCCCGCTCGTCATGGCTGTTGGCGAGACGACTTCCTCAACCTGGGTGAAACGGTGCTGCTCACTAAAGAGGTCAACCCGTTTCTATCAGCTCTGCGAGAGTGTGGGCTTACCGTAACCGCTTTGCACAACCACTGGTTGTTCACCAACCCGGATATTTGGTATATGCACTGGCAAAGTGTCGGCTCGCCGATTGACTTTGCCGAGCGTACCGCCTGGGCTGCCAAAGTATTAAAGTGCTAAAGGCAATACGGATCTGGTTGTTCCTACTGGAGGCGCCTCATTCACAGGTGCCTCTACAAGACTAAGGACCACCGTCTTGGCGTAATGGACAAAAGTCGCTGTCTGAGAGCACCTGGAGTACAACCGGCCTTCGTGTAGTGTGTAGCTGGTGGTGTGACCATGAGTTGCGGCATGCCGCTTCTGGAACGCAGTGCCGGACATGCTACTTTTTGTTGTTTAAGGCCGTGCGGTTGACGCACGCCCATACGGTTTTTCCATAAACAGCGATGCATCACCCAGTTTGGCGGCCACATATGTAGTCACCAAGCCGTACGCCGCATGGCTGAGCATATAAGAAAGATTGCTGGCGGCATCCTTAGGTTGTACCTTATTGCGTATCAGGCCGCTCATCATTGCGGTGATCATAGAACCTAACGCCACGCCGGAAACAATACCCTTCACCATCAGCTGATCTTTTCCGGTTGTCGTCAAAAGCTGAACGGTGCCGACGCCACCCAGTATCGCCATACCGGAATCGAGGACGCCGCCGAGTACTTGCCCCTTTAAAGAGTCAGCTTCCTGTGCGGTAGGCAGCCAGATGCCTGCGGCCGTTGCCCGGAAGCTGCGTTGAGAGATCTTCATCCGTAGGGATATCTCATCAATGGCCGTCTTCACCAAATTGCCCGCCAGACCGGCAATTGTGCCGAGTAGTACCCTATCCTTGATCAATCGATCATCTCCTCAAAGCGTGACGGGGAGTCGGATTTGCCCAAGCACCTTTAGCATGCTACCGCCGGCAGCATGTTATACCGTGGGTTATTGGTAATAGCGCTCTGGATCGGGGTATATACTGATACCTCAACTTGTTATTGACATATGCCGGAAACAGGATATAATGGTCCTTGAAAGCGGCATATGTCGGAAATCATCAGGGGCGCTCCGATAGCGACTAGGAGGTGAGCGTATATGCCAGGAAGAGATGGCGCCGGTCCGATGGGTATGGGCCCCATGACCGGAAGAGGTCTGGGTATGTGCATAAGGCCGAATTACTCATATGGGCCAGGATGCGGATTCGCCTTCAGGCGCGGTCGATTTGGCCGCGGGCGTGGTTTCTTCGCTACGCATGTCATCGACGAGATGACGCCGGAACAACGAAAGGATCTTCTGCGGGAACGCAGAGACGTGCTGAAGGCGCGGTTGGATGCAATTGAAAAGCAACTGGAAGAGTAAAGAAGATATGAGAATAACCAAAGGACGCTTTGGTTATTCTCAACCGTAATGTAAGGGGAGCGAGATATGCCTAGACCGAGAAAGTGGAGAAGGGTCTGCAGCTTGCCGGACGCCAGTCGTTTTGGACCGCTTGATGTTGATGTGGATGTTGCGGATCGGATCATTATGACTGTTGATGAGTACGAAACCATCAGGCTTATCGACCTGGAGGGTTTTACTCAAAACGAGTGCGCGGAGCAAATGCATGTATCGCGTACTACGGTGCAAGGCGTTTACGCTCAAGCTAGGCAGAAGCTGGCAGACTCCTTGGTCAACGGCAAGCCGCTTTGGATTGAAGGTGGCGATTACCAAATCTGCGATGGTAGAGGGCGCGGTTGTGGCAGAGGTTGTAGAAGGCGTAGACGTGGTAATGCCGACGGTAATCTGCCGTAACCATGACGCAAGCGTTGATGTAAATGGAGGATATATATGAAAATCGCAATTCCGCTGGAGCAAAAAGACCTGAATGCATCGCTTTGCCCGTCATTTGGGCGTGCGCCATACTTTCTCTTTTATGATTCAGACACCGAAGAGGGTGAGTTCGTAGAAAACAGCGCTGCAACTACTCCGGGTGGGGCCGGTATTCGGGCGGCGCAAATCATTACCGACTATGATGCAGATATCGTACTGACTCCTCGTTGTGGTGAAAATGCGGCAGAGGTTCTGAACAAAGCCGATGTGGCGATATACAAGTCTATGTCCGGTACGGCACGGGAAAACGTTACCGCCTTTTTAGCCGGAGAACTCGCATTACTGCGCGACTTTCATTCAGGGTTTCATCATGGCCGATAGACGCGATATGAAAGTGGCCGTGCTGAGCGGTAAAGGTGGTACAGGCAAAACCATCGTATCCGTAAACCTAGCTGCTGTTGCCGGAACATCAGTCTATATCGATTGCGATGTAGAGGAACCTAACGGGCATTTGTTCTTCAAGCCGGTCATTAGCTCTGTAGAAGAAGTTGCGGTAAAAATACCTGTCATCGATGCGGCCAAATGTAACGGTTGCCGCCGCTGCGTAGATTTCTGCAAGTTCAATGCGTTAGCCCTAATAAAGAACAGACCGCGTGTTTTCGCGAAGATGTGCCACTCCTGCGGCGGCTGTATGTTGTTGTGTCCTCAAAAAGCGATCAGCGAGCAAGAGAGAACCATCGGCGTCATACAACGGGGCACTGCAGGTAATGTAACGGTTTGTACTGGTGAGCTAAACATCGGTGAAGCTACCGGCATACCGATTATCAAAAGATTGTTGCAACTAGGCGCCGCTGATGTGAGGTGTCCGGTCTTTATCGACTGCCCGCCGGGGAGCGCCTGTACCGTGATGGAGAGCATTAAAGATGCCGATTACTGTCTCTTGGTTGTGGAACCGACGCTGTTCGGCATCCATAATTTTCGCATGGTTTACGAGCTGGTCCGCTTGTTCAATAAACGCTGCGGCGTCATACTGAATAAATGCCCTGCCGGAGGTAATCCTGCGGAGGATTTCTGTGTCGAACACGGCATAACCATCCTTTCCCGCATTCCCTTCGATCACGAGTTGGGGGCGTTGAGCTCAGAGGCAAAAACGGCCGTTTGGGAGAGCGAGCGGTATAGGCGGCAGTTTGCCCTAATATATGAAACCCTGATACAAGAGGTGTGTCATGAAGCAGTTGCTTATTCTTAGCGGCAAGGGAGGCACGGGAAAGACCACGATTGCCGGCGCTTTCATTAAGCTCAACCGGGCTAAGGCATATGCCGATTGTGATGTTGACGCGCCCAACCTGCACTTGCTCATGACAGACAGCGCCTTATCGCGGCACACGACGTATTACGGCTTACCAAAAGCGCAAATAGATGCACAGCTGTGTAACGGTTGCGGTATGTGTCGAGAGTTGTGCCGCTTTGATGCCATCTCCGCTGATCGTGTTTATCGCGTTGAGCCGATGGCGTGCGAAGGTTGTGGCGTGTGTGCGCTGATATGTCCGGTCGGGGCGGTATCGTTAGCGCCTTATGTAGACGGAGATCTACTGCTGTATAACACGTCCAGCGCGATTTTCTCGACCGCTCTGTTAAAGATGGGCAGTGGTACATCGGGTATGCTGGTGACCGCAGTAAAGAAACAGTTGCTTGAGGCGGTAGATGATGTGGACGTAGTGATTATCGATGGTTCACCCGGCATCGGCTGCCCCGTGATAGCATCTATAAGCGGCGTGGATATGGTTTTGGTCGTTGCCGAGCCGTCGATATCGGGCATTAGCGACATGGAACGGATTGTAAGGACCGCTGCCGGTTTTCACGTCAAAACTGCCGTTTGTATCAATAAGTATGATATGAACATGGCCAACACGGAACAAATAGAGTGCTACTGCCGCAATGAGGGCTTGCCGTGCACCGGCAGAATCCCTTTCGATCCGACAGTGATAACCGCTCTTAATGACGGCCGTGCTATTACCGATACCGCTTGTCCGGCGGGAAGCGCCATACGAGAAGTGTATGTAAATACCATGCAGTTGCTCTTCGAGCAAAATGATGAGGAGCAGAGATGATCATTAAGGTATTGGCCGCCAATACGGCGGCGTCGGAGACATTTGCCGCCGAGCATGGGATGAGCTTGTACGTTGAGACTGATCACCATCGCCTTCTGTTCGACACCGGAGCAAGTGATCTTTTTATAAAAAACGCTGAGAAGCTCCATGTGGATCTAGCCCAAGTCGATGCAGCGATGATCTCGCACGGTCACTACGACCATGGCGGCGGATTGCACGCGTTTTTAGCCATTAACGACAAAGCGCCGATCTTTGCGCACGCAAAAGCATTTGCCGGCTACTATGCGCTGCGATCCGGCGGGCAAAAGGAATACATCGGTTTGGATCAGACACTATCGTCAAACATGCGCTTGCACCTTTGCGGCGACTACCTGCGCATAGACGACCAGTTGACGCTGTATGCGGATGTAGCGCCGAAATGGTTCGTACCGGCAAGCAACAGTAATTTATTGATGCAAGAGGGCGATTCTTTTGTGGCTGATGATTTCTTGCATGAACAGTATCTAGTCATCAGCCAAGCCGGTAAGACGCTGCTCATCACCGGATGCGCTCATCGCGGGATCGTCAATATCGTCGAGCGCGCCGGAGAGCGTCTGGGAAGGCGGCCGGATTATGTCGTAGGCGGCTTTCATTTGCGCCATTCGGTGGTACGGCCGGGTTCTGATGCCTGTGTATTGACAGAGATCGCGCACAGGCTGCTGGAAACCGGCGCGCAGTATTATACCGGTCACTGCACAAGTGTAGATGCCTTTCACTGCCTAAAGGCGGTGATGGGAAATTACATCAAATACATAGCAGCGGGAGAGACCATCACGTTCGACATGTAGTAAGCCGGCAATATGCCGCAGACACATGGGCATGAGGAGGATGCATGTTATGATTAAGGTTGCCGTAGCAAGCGAAAAGGAAATGGTAGCGGAGCATTTTGGGCACTGCGCGAACTTCAATATCTACGAGACGGAAGATGGCCGCATCACAAGCAGCGCATCGATTGCCAACCCGGGGCACCGACCTGGTTTTCTACCCAACTTCTTATATGAGCAAGGAGTCAAAGTGGTGATTTCCGGCGGTATGGGCGGCGGCGCCATTGAGATTTTTAATGAAAAAGGTATTGAAGTGATTACAGGCGCATCCGGTAATGCTAGGGAAGCAGTCGAGGCTTATCTACGAGGCACTCTAAAATCCACCGGTTCGGTTTGCCGCCAGCATCAGCATCATGACACGTGTGGCGAATAACAGGGGGAGCATACACCTTGCGCAATACAGCGCGACTAAGGTGGGTAGACGCTCACCTTAGTCGTACTATGGCGGCGAGACG
>DUQB01000175.1 GCA_012838035.1 Bacillota bacterium
AGGAAAAATCGATTGCCGAGATATCGTCTGAATACAAGGTGCACACTACACAGCTGAGACGGTGGCGCGAACAAGCTCTTTCTAATCTACCACAATTATTTACAAAGCAGGAGCAGTGGGGTAAAGACAAAGCCAAGTATGAAGTGAAGATAGATGAGCTGTATACTGAGATCGGCCGCCTAAGCACCCAACTTGCTTGGTTGAAAAAAAAAGGCATTGTCATTGACCAGGAGTGAGCGGCTAGCACTGTTGGACATGTATGATAACCGTGAGTTACCGCTTTATATCCAAGCTGAATTGCTCAGCCTTAACCGGTCTGGGTTATATTACAAGCCGGTACCCATCAGTGAAGCCACTCTCGCACTGAGACATAGAATGGATGAGATATACACCCAGTGGCCGTTTTATGGAACTCGCCGGATCACTGCCATACTGGAACATGAGGGTTATACCGTTAATACCCATTTTCCGTTATAGGCACATCGCAATCATAACACTTTAAAAATATTTTTGGAGGCAGCAGGAATTCCTGATCTTACCGCGAAGTTTTCTGAAAACTCCGCGATTGGACTGGTGTTCATGGCACAGCGACACTCCAAAAAGGTCCCCAAGTACCTCCAGGTAATCAAGGTCAGGGAATCACGTAATCGGACCATAAAGCACCTTGGGTCGATAGTCATGTTAAAGGCTATGGCCGAGCGCATGAATATACGGGGTTTTGTGGATTCAATAATGCCCATGGATAGAGAAAGCGACGGCGGACTGACCCATGGGCAGATCGTTGAGGCTCTGGTCATAAACCGGTGTCATGCTCCCGTACCCCTATACGACATGGCGTATTGGGCAGGTCTATCAGGGTTAAGCGATTTGTACGGAGTCGACCCCAGTAAGTTCAATGACGATCGCATCAGAGTTACCCTTGATCTGTTACACGGATATACCAACGACATTCAAAGTGGCCTGGCTCTACGAGCCATGAGTGAATTCAATGTGCCTGCTAAAGAGCTCCTTTATGATATCACCTCCGTTTTTTTTAAAGGTGACCATGCTAATTCAGAGTATGTGGAGTACGGTTATAGCCGTGATAATAAGCCCGATAAGAAGCAAGTAAACGTCGGGTTAACGGTTTCCAAGGAAGGCAGCGTACCGTTCTTTGGAACAGTATTGACGGGGGGCACGGCGGATACCGCAACCGTCGAGAGCAACGTAATAGCACTCAAGAGCGTCCTAAAACGCAATCACTTTCTGCAGATTACAGACAGTGGCATGCTCGCTCCAGCCAATGTACATACCCTTGAGCAGCAGAATATATCCTTTGTAGCTCCCTGGAGGGCAACTACCGATCTGCTTGATCTGGTGGATGATGCTGCGCTTACACTAGAAGAGGTACCTTACCGAGGTGCAAAAGGCGCTGATCTGTATAGGGTGGCTGAGCTTGGTATTAAGGTAACTTATGAAGAGGAGCTTACGGACAAGAAGCACGTCTACTGGCAGAGAGCCATTATCGTCGAGTCATCAAGTAAACAAAGTCGCGATGCGAAAACACGCATCAAACGCTTAACGAGCTTAGACGAGAGTCTGGAAACGATGAGGTCTGGCCTAAACGTCCGTAGGCTTAAGACTCGAGCACAAGCCGAGGCCAAGCTAGACCGCATATTTTCGGGACCATGTGCTCAGTACCGTCCTTGTTTTAATCTCCAGCTTGAGGGCCCTGACTTGGACATGAAGCTAACTTGGTCAGTGAACGAAACGGCACTTAACCGTCTTAAGAACAGAGAAGGCCGCTATGTTCTTTTGACTAACCTGAAAAATCCTGAGGAACACACACCACAGTCCATTCTCGAGTTGTATAAGACTAGAAATGCTGTAGAGAACCGCATGCGTGATCTCAAATCGAATCTGAAAATCCGACCGCTGTTCGTGCAGACAGATGACCGGATCCTTTCACTGGTGCTGATCACCATCATAGGATTGCAGCTATACTCTCTAATCGAATGGGAAGCACACCAGGCACAGGAGCAATGGACAACACGTTTTCTCAAAAAGAAGTTTGCTCAGGTCTGCATGCTGCAGACGATTAATGCAGACGGAACCATCGAGATCGAATGGTGTAACTTGACATCAGCACTTCAGAGAACACTGAAGAAGCTAGGTCTCAAGTTACCGGATCTCCCAGATCGCCTGTTCTATTTTGTGGACGAGGATGGCTGAAATGTGGTGATATAGTCTGCGCCATAAATGCTTAGACCGTTAACACGGAAAACGGGTACTTACTGCTGCTCCTCCTAGGGAATGGCTATTTGCAGCGAAGTCCGTGCATTAAACCTACTTTTCGGGCATTTAAGCGGACAAAAAAGCGGGTCATCAGACTCGCTTCTTTGTTCGGCATAATCTGTAATGCTGCTTAGCGGCCGACAAACGCCGCTTTAAGTTTTTCAGGGTCTACCTTGGGGGCATGCTCCGCGGTAAGCAAGCCGTTCACTTCCTGTTTTACGTCGGTCAGCTGAGTGTAACAATAGCCTACGATATCCGGGCGGGACGTCACTGCCGCCACCAACCGACCGATGCGTTCCACCCAGGCATCGTAATCGGATACCGCATCACCGTAACCCCAACCCTTCGATCCTTGCGCTTCTACACGCGTACCGCCAAATTCCGTAACCAGAATAGGGGCGCCGTTGTAGGGAAACTCCTGCAGCAGCGTGTAGACGCCATGACTGAATACGGCCGCGTGCGGGTTTTGTGAGAAGGCTTCCAAACGGCGTTTTAAATCGGTTGGATCCTGCGTGTATTCATGAATGGTCAATAAATCGGTTAAAGCATGTTGCCAACCGTCATTACTGATCACCAGCCGTGTAGGATCCAACGACTTGGTCAAGTGATACAGTTCCAGCATATAAGAGATGATCTGCGTTTGCTTTCGTCGCTGCAGTTGATCGACGCCCCAGCTTTCATTGAGAGGCGTCCAGGCAATGATGCAGGGATGATTGCGGTCGCGCTTCACAGCCTGAATCCACTCCCGACGCAGTCGCTCCGCTCCCTCTTCATCGTACTCATAGCACGCCGGCATCTCCGACCACACCAGCAAACCCAGCTTATCGGCGTAGTAGTAATAATAGGGATCTTCGATTTTCTGGTGCTTGCGCGCGCCGTTAAAGCCCATGGCTTTTGTCTGCTCAACATCCTGCCGGATCGCCTCATGCGTCGGAGCGGTATATAGACCTTCTTCCCAATAACCCTGATCCAGCACGAGACGCTGGTAATAAGCCCGGTTGTTGAGGAACACCTGCCCGCGCTCGGCGTGCACCTTGCGCATGCCGAAGTAAGTACCTACCTCGTCCACTACCTCACCTGCCACCTTCACCCGAATGGTAAGGTCATAGAGGAAGGGGGATTCCGGGCTCCAGTACTGCGGCTGCGGAATGACCAGAGTGCAGTGTCCTCGTTGCAGCGGCTTGATGTCGCTCCAACGTACAAAGCGGGGCGGTACCGGTACAATTTGTTTGATGATCTCCCGCCCTTCAGCGCTCGCGATCAGTTCCAAACTGAGATTCTCCGGCAGCTCACTGAGCCAATAATGCACCGTGAGCGTCTCCGTATCGATATCCGGTACCATATGTAACTGTGTCAGGTGCGTTTGCGCGACAGGTTCCAACCAAACCGATTGCCAAATACCGGTGACGGGCGTGTACCAACAAGCCCAAGATTCTTTCCGCGCGCTTTGCTTACCACGAGGCTGATTGAAGCGCACATCGTCCTCAACCCGCACGGTCACCTCATTGCCGTTAGACGCTAGGTAATCCGTTATGTCGAAGTAGAACGGCACGTAACCGCCTTCGTGCTCGCCTACAAATTGTCCGTTCACCCATACCGTCGCTTTGTAATCTACAGCGCCGAAGTGGAGCAAAATACGTTTGCCGCCCCATTCTTGCGGAATGGTCAGATCCCGCTTGTACCACGCCACCGGATGATGGTCCTGCACATTTATGCCGCTCAGCGGCGTTTGGTACGCAAACGGTACGGTTATGACATGCTCAAAGGGCTCGCTGCGGTTATACCATTGTTCCCGCAGACCGCGATGCGCATCGTCAAAAGCAAACCGCCACGGACCATTCAGGCAGAGCCATTGCGCGCGCACGCAGTCAGGACGGGGATATTCGCTTCTTGGTAAATCGGGCATCGCAAAATACCTCCTCAAGATGAATTCTTCACGACTTCAGCCCCTCCGAAGTCGCTGTTGCAGCTTCGGAGGCGACGTTACAGCCATGGGCCGGGTCAGATTATCTTACCCGGGTTTAAAATACCCAGCGGATCGAAGACTTGTTTAATCTGCCGCAGCAAGCGCATGTACGTTTCGCCTACTTGTTCATGCAGGTAAACGCGCTTGGCTCGACCGATGCCGTGTTCGCCGGAGACTGCGCCGCCCAGTTCGGCGCCTTTTTGGTAGATAATGCGCATTACCTCATCCTGCCGCTGCCGCCACGTTGCGTCGTCCATCGCATCGCGCAACAGGTATACATGGCCATTGCCGTCACCCGCATGGCCAAAGCTGTAGATGCGCACACCATACTCTTCCGCCAACGAGTCGCAGAACATGATGAACTCCGCGATACGGGAAATCGGGGTCACCACATCAACTTCATCTATTTCGCTCATAGCCTTGACGGCTTGGAGAAAACTGCCGCGGGCTTCCCATAGCGCACTATGCCGCTCAGACGTGTCGGCGATGAGTACATCCAGTGCCTGTTGTCGCAAGCAAACCTCGGCTACGGCTGCGTAAGCCGCATCCAACTCGGTTTGAGAGTTACCGTCCAGCATGATCAAAAGGTAGGCAGGAGCTCCCGTATGGGGAAATGGTTTGCCCATGCTCTCTTCAAAAGCATGCAGTACTTTATCTTGGAAGAACTCCAGGGCGGTAGGAGTAACGCCGGAATTCAAAATTGCCGGAACGGCGGCGATTGCCGTAGCCAACGCAGGAAAGGGCGCCAGTAAGGACATGCGCAATGCAGGGAGAGGGACCAGGCGCAAGATGATCTTGGTGATTACGCCCAAAGTACCTTCCGAACCGACCAGCAGCTGTACCAAATTGTACCCCGAAGAGTTTTTCGCCGGCTTCCCACCTAATTGAACAATCTCGCCGTCGGCCAGCACAACTTCCAAGCCCCGCACGTAATCGCGCGTAACGCCGTACTTCACGGCACGCATACCGCCGGCATTCGTACTCACGTTGCCGCCTAAGGTAGCGCTCTTTTCACCCGGATCGGGAGGATAGAAAAGCCCCAGCTTCTCAACTTCCTTTTGAAAATCCAGCAATAGTACTCCCGGCTCTACCGTAGCCGTCATACACTCCCGGTCAATTTCCAGAATACGGTTCAGGCGCGTTGTAGAGAGCACGATGCCGCCGTGTACAGGAACCGAACCGCCGCATAAGCCCGTACCGGCGCCGCGCACAGTGACAGGTATGCGATGCGTATGGGCAAAACGCATGATCGCCCGCACCTGCGCCGTATTAGCGGGCTCCACCACCGCATCGGGATAGGACGAGGTCGATACCAGCTCGTCACGGGCATACTCCGGCGCAATTTCGTCACCTGTTTTTACGGCGTCGGGGCCGACTATGGCCATTAGGGCTTGGATTTGAGCAGCATCTAATTGAGAGGCCTGAGGGGTCGTCATTACATGTCCACCTCGCTGAGAGAATCTGCCGGTGTTGTCTTTGCATCGAACAACTGCAGCAGTTCAGGCAACACCTGATACGCATCGCCTACGACGGCAATATGGGCTACGTCGAAAATAGGCGCATTCACGTCGCTGTTAATCGCTACAATGGTCTCTGCGCCGCTCATACCGGCTACATGCTGTACCGCACCGGAAATGCCGCATGCGATATACAACTTGGGGCGTACCGTTCGGCCGGACAGTCCCACCTGTTGCATATGCGTGAACAGACCTTGCTCCACCAACGGTCTGCTGCAAGCTACCGCGCCGTCCAGGTGTCGCGCCAGTTGCCTGACCAACGCCAAGCCTTGCTTTGAAGCAACGCCTCTACCCATAGCTACGATCACTTCCGCCTCTGTAATGGAGCCGGTTTGCGTGCGCCGTACCGTTTCCAAGACGTTGACGGCTGAAACCAAATCGGCGTCGGCCAACTTACAGTTGATGACCTCGCCACGCCGCCGGTCTTGCCGCTGCGCGGCCGCCATCACCTTGTAGCGTACGGTAGCCATTTGCGGCCGATGATGCGGCGTGAGAATACTGGCCATCACATTCCCGCCAAAAGCCGGTCGGGTCTGCACCAACTGACCCTGCTCGTCTATATGTAGACTGGTGCAATCCGCAGTTAAGCCGGTACGCAAGCGAGTGGCCACACGCGGCGCCAAAGAGCGTCCCACCGCCGTTGCGCCCACTAAGATGATTTCAGGCCGCATCATGGCCGCAACGGCGCAGACGGCTGCTGTGTATGGTTCCACCCGGTAGTCCTTTAGAGCCGGGTGATCATAGCAATACACGCGATCCACGCCGTACCAAAGCAACTCATCGGCCTGGTCTCGCATCTGCCGGCCGATGAGTACGCAAGCCAGCGGCTGTCGCAGAGCTTGAGCCAGCTCCAGCCCTTTGCCGATCATCTCGAAGCTTACCGGTTGCAAACGGCTATGCCGCTGCTCTACAAACACCAGCACGCCTCCGCCTCCTGCCGCGGGTTCTTCCCTTTGCGGCGCACCTATCTCCTGTACCAGACTGATGGCCCCTTGCGGACAGGCGGTAATACAGGCTTGGCACAGCCGGCACTCTTCCGTAAACAGCAATTGCTCATCCTTGATTGCTAATGCGTCATATGGACAACTATCCAGGCAAACGCCGCACAGCAGACAGGTACCCTGATCAACATGCATCCTGCTCATATCCGCTTCATCTCCTGCAACCTCGCGTATAACCGTCGCGCCAATGCGGCAGGCGGTCCTTCCCATCGCTCGTGCGCCTGCTCTTTGCTCGGCGGAAACACCTTTTGCACCCGCGTCGGCGATCCGTCCAAGCCGAAATATGCGGGTCCCGTCTCCTGTTTGAGATCATCATAGGTCCACACCGTGATGTCCCGTTCACGCGCCGCTTTTAACCGCAGATACGATGGCAAGCCGGGGCGGCTTACTTCCTTCGTACAGGTCAATAAACAAGGCATTTGCGTTTGCAACGTATCCAAGGCGTCGCCCATATCCGCCTGCACGGTTATGGTCTTTTCCGTCCCGTGTTGAATGCCGAGCACCTTATGCACGTAGGCTACGTGCGGAATACCGAGAAATTCTGCCAAGGCCGGGCCTACCTGTGCGGTATCTCCGTCGCTGGTCTGCATGCCCGTAAGGATAAGATCGTATGATTCGCGACGACGGATGGCCTGAGCCAGGGTAAAGGCCGTAGCGAGCGTATCGGCGCCGGCAAAGCGGCGGTCGCTGAGGAGGATGCCGTGGTGCGCCCCTAAGGCGTAGGCTTCTAGGATCGCTTTCTTCGCCTGGGGCGGTCCCATAGATATGACGGTGATCCGTCCCCCGTATTGGTCCGTAATATTCACAGCCGCCTCCAAGGCGTATAGGTCGTACAGGTTGATCTTAGTCGCAGCGTTCTCACGCTTCAAAGTGCCTAACTGCGGATCGATCTCTACTTCATTAGTGCCGGGCACTTGCTTAAGACACACGATGACGTTGAGCATGACGGGACCTCCAAAATACGCATTAACTGTACGGTGGTAACTACGGATGATGCAATCATGCTACTCTTCCAGCCAACCGGTTGTTTTCCTGCCTACGCGGCGTCCTCCGGCCTATGCAAGGGGATATTTGCCGCCTGTCGAATATCTAGACAAGTTAAGTAAACTAAACGACAAGGTGGCTTGTACGGCATGGCTAAAATTACGCTACGCATGATTGCAGAACGTGCCGGGGTTAGCGTAGGAACGGTATCTATGGTCCTCAACGAAAAGGGCAATATCAGTGAGGAAACGCGCCGAAACGTAAAGGACATTGCCCAGCAACTGGGTTATCGCAGACGCCGACCGGGAAACGGCGCCGTCGGCATTACCGGTAATGTCCCGGACAGCCTGGTCGCCTGCCTGCTACAGGCTGCGGCGGAGTATGGCTATAGTCTGCATCATTTTGACTTGTCCAACGCCGATACGACTGCTCTGCGCTCCCATGTAAAGCTAGCCGGCGTCATCGTCTATGGCGGTCTATGGCATCCCGATCTGCTGGCGGCGGTGAGCCGGGCCTATCCGACAGTGTTGATGGGCGGGTCCATACCGGATACTCAAGTGGACTCGGTCTGGGTGGACAGTAGTGAAGGTACAAGTTTGGCCACCCAACACCTTATAGACCACGGCCACCGTACCCTTGGCTTAATCAACGGCCCCGGTACCACAATCACCAGTTGGGAAAAACGCATTGGTTTTGAGCGTGTGGCGTACAACCACCAACACCTTCAAGTGAAAGCCGTGACCGTGAGCACGCCCGAGTTTACACAAGAGGACGGCGGCAGCGCTACCCGCCGACTTTTGCGGCAACATCCCGATGTCACCGGCATTATTGCCGGTAATGGGAACTTAGGTTTAGGCGTTTTGGCGGCGTTGCAGGAACTGGGCATGCAGGTGCCGACAGATATTTCGCTGGTGGTGTTCCACGATTGTATGCAGTTGCAAAACACCACTCCGCCACTTACAGCCATCTGGCTACCGGAACTGAACATAGCCAGAGAAGTGGTTCTGCATTTGGTAAGGCGAATTCAGGAACCAAACGCCACCGGCCGACGCCTGTTGCTGAAGCCTTCGCTGGCAAAGCGCGCCAGCGTAGCCGTCATACCGCACTGACTCCCGGTTAATAAATAGAGGATTTTTAACCGGATGGCGAATTATCACATTAGCAGTTTTGTTTGAAGCGCGCGAGGCGACTTCCCGATGAACGCCCTTGCGCGGCACACAGCAACATCAACCTTATGAGGAGGGCTTATCATGAAACGTGTCCTTTTGGCATTGTTGGTCGGCATTCTTCTGCTATGCCCTATTGTTCCCGTCAGTGCTGCAAACCAGAAAATCGTCGTGTTGTCTTGGTATACGGACGAGCCCGGTGGCTTCTTGGCTGAACTAAAGCAAGCGTTTGAAAAGGACAACCCAGGTTATGAACTCGAGTACATCACGGTATCCTCTTCTCAGGTGTACGATCGCCTGCAGACCATGATCGCCGCCGGTGAACCCCCGGATATTTCGTTGTTGGGTTTCGACTGGCTGGCTGCTTTGGCGGAAAGCAAGATGATACAAGACGTCGATGATTATGTGAGAAACAACTATCCGCTTCACGAGTTATTCCCGCCTATTCAACAGGCCATGCAATGGAAAGGTAAGTACTATGCCCTGCCGCAACGTATCACCGCCAAAGTGATGTATTATAACCGGCAACAATTCAGGGAGGCGGGTCTCGGCACCCCCAGCGATAACTGGACTTGGAAGGACTTCCTCTCTTTAGCGCAGAAGCTCACGATCAGAGACGCGGAAGAGATCACGCGTTACGGCTTTATGATGGACTTCGTGCTGGACGGTCATTATCACTGGTTCCCGTCAAACAGCGCGGACTGGTTCACCGATGATCGAACGCAGTTGACGATGACTGATCCGCGCACCATTGAGGTTATGCAGTTCCTACAAGACCTCATTTATGCTCATCGAGTAACCGCAACACCTGCCGTACGCAACTCGCTGACCAGCGCGGGTACCGCCTACTTCAACGGCCGCACGGCGATGCAGGTCGGCGGTTCCGGAACGCCTGCGCCTAATCAGTACCCCGGTTTTGAGTGGGCTTTGGCCCCCATCCCGGCCAATACAGAGCCCGGTGGACGCGTATGGGCCAACCTATGGGTCATCCCCACCGGCGTACGCGACATAGAGCTTTCCTTGATGGCGCTCGGCTACTTTGCCGGACCGGTGGGGCAACAGATCGCCTTCGACACCAGAGTCGGCTTGCCTGCTCTACGTTCGCAGGCCCTTACAGCCAAGTATGATCATGATTACCGCGATTACCTGCTTGGCGCGTTCTCAGTAGGCAAACCTTACCCGGTTATAGCCAATCGCGATGTGTGGAGCGTATTTAATGCGGAGTTCAGCAAGTTGTGGAACAATGCGGCTCCGGCACGTACCATTGCTGAAGCCATCCAACAGCAAGCCGAACCGCTCATGCCCAAATAAGCCGCTAGTTAATGCGAAAATACGCTGTTCTATGCCCGGTGGCGCTACCACCGGGCATTTCTATCGCGCAGGATTCCTTTTGCCTGATAGCGAATGTTTGGCATACTGCTTGTTAGAAGAGCGTAGGAGCGCCGGCCAAACAGAGCGCTACCGCGTAAACCGCTCACCTGTTTTTGGCCGTACGCCGCGCTGCATTCTAATTCTCAGGGAGGCTGTCCACATTGACTCCAATGATCGCCAAATCGCTATATCACCGCATATTATCCACAATTACGTTTTTGTGCTGCTTGCTCGTTTTGAGCATGCTCAGCTCCGGCGCCGCTACGGCAGCCTCAGTCACCACAAGCAATTACGCTGCCGTAATGCAAGAGTTACAGCACATCATGCACGAAATCACCGTGCAGCTACTCCCGGGCGATGCCCCGCCCGACACAGCGTTACGCACGCAAGCTGAAGCCTATGACGCGCAACTACGGCAATTAACCCTGGTTACAGCTCAACCCACCGTCCAAGACGTGCAACAAGCTGAGCAGTTGCAGTGGCGAATAAAGCGGTTGGCCAATGCGGTATTTGCCCGCGCTAAGCAGCCTACAGCCGCCTTCGGTTTAGCGACAGCCGACTCCATGACTCTGGCGTATCCGCGTGACTTTCCTTTTATACCGGCGGCACCCGAGTTGTCTCTCGCTAAAGGTGAGTACGAAAACATACAAGTAATCGTCATCCCGTATGACGTACCTCTAAAGGACGTAGGCGCTCGCATCACCGCCATCGTCGGTCCGGACGGCAATGCCGTGCTGGATGAACAGCTCACAGCCGTCGTAGCTCCGTTAGGTTCCGTCCGTATTTGGTCCAGTCGTTTTTACGATTTGCCGGCTTTGGCCAATAGTGCGCCGGGCTATCAGGGTTGGATTCCCGATCCCATACGCTCAGACCTGACCACGGTTGATGTCGCCGTGGGAGACTTCCAGCCATTTTGGATCGAGCTTTATGCAAATCCCCACGCACAGCCCGGCCTGTATAGAATTACGGTAACCTTCAGCGCCGCCGGCTTACCCGAGCAGTCGCTGGAAATCAGCGCTCAGGTTTGGCCTTTTACCATACCCGATCGGCCCAAACTGGCCACCTCCATGACCTGGAATCCGCTGGTACTGGACAACATTTATTACTTCCGCACGTTCTCTCAGCGGGAGGAGATGATTGATCAGTACCACGACTTTATGGAAACTTTCAAAATCGAGCCCGACAGCATTTACCGGTGGAACCCGCCTACCGTTGAGCAACTGCTGAAGATCAAAGAGAAGTGGGGCTTGCGGCAGTTCTGCGTTTACTACATCTACCCTGTGACCAACTTTGATATCAATCAGCCGCAAACCTGGCAGCCTAAGATTGATGAAATTCTGGACATCATCGGTAAGGCGATGGCCGAGTACGAACAGGCCGGGTTGGCGGAATACGCCTATATCTATGGCTTTGACGAAAGCCGCTCGGAGTACTTCCCCTTGGCCCGGACCATACTCAAACAGGTGAAAGAGCGTTTTCCCAGCGTACCAGTGATGACCACGCTGATAGACGGCTCTCTCGGCATTACCTCGGATCTTGCCGGACTCATTGATATTTGGGTACCCGGCGTGCACCAGTTTAACACGGAAGCGCGGAAGGCAGCCCAGGCTTTAGGCGAGCAAGTCTATTGGTACATCCATGTCAGTGTCCGCTCTCCTTATCCCAATTGGTTCAACGGTTATCAGCCGAGCGATACGCGCGTACTCTTGGGACCTTTATCGCATAAATACAACGTCGACGGTTTTCTGTACTATAACATCACCCGCTGGTCCGCCGCTCAAGGGATTATGTACGACGGCATCTTCAGCAACTGGGATGCACGCACCTACCAGGACGCATCAGGAGACGGCTCGTTGTTTTATCCGGGCAGATTCGGTCCCTTAGCGTCACAACGGCTGCAAAACTACCGCGACGGTATGGAAGACTATAACCTATTAGTTGAGTTGCAAAACAGAGTGGATCGGATTACGACCGCGCCCAGTGAGTTGATCTCCCACGCCGAGGAGCTCTTGGCCGCCGATGCCGTAGCCGCGAGTACGCGCGAGTACACCAAGGATGCCGCACTCTACAGACAATGGCGCAATGAGGTTGCCGAAGCCATCATCCGGTTTGACACCATCGATCCGACTGTCGCTGAGCAAACCGCAGTCGGTCCGAAGGAGTATGCGTCCGGGCGGCGTCCCGTATCGATTGCCGACGTTGATGCGACCCTTTATGCCAAACGTTTGAAGACAACCCAAAAGGTTTGGTTTAAACAGCCGAATCAACCTTCGCCTTTCACTAAACCCTTCGATGTGGAGATCTTCATACCGCCGACGATGCCGGTTAAGGCGTGGACGGTCACCCTCAATGAGCAAGAACTGTATGCGGGAGTAGAGATTCCCAATGAGCCTCTGGGTACGTTGGATCTGTCTGATGGTTTTTACCATCTGCATCTGAAGGTAACGGAAGAGAGCGGCCAGGTATGGCGAAGCTCGCTGCACTTTGCCGTACAGACGGGGGAAATAACGCACCCGGAAAGAGGAGCGCGCGTTAAGGGCGTCGTCCCCATTTCGGTAGCAGCCAATGTCGCATCAAACGCTATTACCGAGGCAAGCGTCACCATTACTCCCGTCGCGGAAGGCGAGCTCGTCGAAAGCGAAACGCTCCTGCTTTACCGTAGTTCGGTGTTGCCGATCGAGCCTATCATGCTCGATACGCTCTCTCTGCGAGACGGCACATATGCCCTAACGTTCACCGCACGTAAGCAAGATGGTAATACCATGGGCAACAGCATTAATATCCGCATCGAAAACTGGGCGATTCTACTGGATGAGTTCAAACCGCCCATCGACTCCGGCTGGTTTGGTCTAATCGAACAAGACCTCACCCGCTTCGCCAGTGAAGGCTGGGATTACGACCAAGCCGATGCGACGCACTTCTTTGGTGATGTGGATCGGCGGGTATGGACAGGTACGGGC
>DUQB01000176.1 GCA_012838035.1 Bacillota bacterium
CAACCACGGCGATCGTTCGACCACCTCCGGCCAAGGCACCGCGATGGGCGGCGGCATCGATACCGGCAGCCAGGCCGCTGACTACGGTAATGCCGCATTGCGCCAAGTCGCGAGCCAAGATGAAGCTGAGCTGTTGGGCTTGTGAAGAAGCGCGTCTAGATCCGACTATGGCGACAGCCGCGCCGTCCTCGACCTCCAGCGTCCCTTTTACATAGAGAATCGGCGGCGGATGAGGCGTAACGCGCAAATTTGCGGGATAAAGCGGGTCATCCCATGTAATGATGCTTGCTCGAACTGTTTCCGCGTTCTGTAGCGCCTCTTGCAGGCGTTCATATACCTGGGGCGTACATTCTCGTCGCCAAGCGGACAACGGATGTGGCGGATCACCTACTGCTCGCCACACCTTAGCCGGACCCCAGCCGTCAATTAAAGTGAGACCCATCCAGGCGATGAGCCGCGAATCGTATTGGGTCAGTATCGCAGACATGAAGAAGCACCCTCCGTGTTGGGAGGCGGCGTACTCCCCGTCAGTTGTAAACCGGCGTTAGAAGCAGGATAATGAACCGCCCTATTCGTTGGAGGGATCCAGGCTGGCTAGAATCTCACGCAGCTCTTCAGCCCAGCGCATTTGAAATGCATCCAGATCGTTTTCACGTACCAAGGACCCGTTGCCGCAGTTACTGCAACGGACTGCAATAACCGCGTTCAACTCTCCGGCTACTTCATGAGGCGCGTCCACACCGCACATAGGACAGCTAAATATCCTGGTCGTCGTCTGTTCCACACTCACAGGCCTCCCATTATAACTAGATGTGTTGCTAGCATGACACCTAGTTGCGCCGCTTATGGGATTTCGCACGCACCGAGTACTGGGACGACTGCCAGGTGTTGGTAAACGGGAACACAGATGGTACGCGATAACCGGTTTATTGGGAACAAAAAAGCCGCGAACAGGTGAACATGCACCTGGCGGCTGACTGGTAACCATAGGTAGGCATCTATATTTTATCACGCTTTTCTTGTGGTTGCCAGAGTGATTCGGCATGGCCTGTGCGGTGGTTCGCATAACGTGCCAGCACAAAAAGTAAATCGGAGATGCGGTTGAGGTAAGCGGCAATCGCCGGAGGTACCGCTTGTTCATCAGCATATGCCGCCAAACAGCGTTCGGCGCGCCTGGCTATGGTGCGAGCCACATGCAGTTGCGCCCCTACCGGGCTTCCTCCAGGAAGAATAAAATGCTGCAATGGAGGTACCTGCGCACTGAGCGAATCAATCCATTCTTCCACGGTAGTCACCACGCTCTGCCACTGATCGGTCGCACCATCCGAAGATGAGAGCGCAGCGCCTAGCGCAAACAGCTGGTTCTGCACCAAGGTAAGCAGCCGCGCTACGTCGTCTAGCGGCGCTTGCACCCAGGATATGAATGCCGCCGCCATACCGACGGCTGCGTTGAGCTCGTCCAAAACGCCGTACACGGCGACTATGGCGGCATCCTTTGGCACTCGCTCTCCTGAGTATGTGTCTGTTTTACCGGCATCACCGCGACGCGTGTAAATACGCACCGGCGTTTACCCCCCTAATTCTGCCAATAGACTCTGCAGCACCTGTTCCGAAGCGTTTGCGATCTCTTCATGCCAATTGCGACCGTGGGCATCAATGGTGACCACTAAACGTAAACCTGATATACGGAGCTGCCACATCGCCTCCGGCATACCGAATTCCAACTTCCATACGCCGGTTACTTCTTTTACGCTTTGAGCAATGAGCGCGGCTGCGCCGCCTACGGCATGCAAGTAAACCGCGCCGTGTTTAAGACAGGCCGACTTGGTACGGCCGCCCATGCCTCCCTTACCTATGATGACGCGCACGCCGAAGTGCTCGATGATGGAGTCGGCATACTCTTCTTCTCGCGAACTTGTGGTAGGACCGCCTGCCACCATCTGCCATGTTTCGCCATGTCGCTTCATAACCGGGCCGCAATGATAAATACCGCCATTGCGCAGCAACGCCCGGATTTCCTCGTACAAAGCACGTTCGTCAGAGGCCGGTTCCCGGTGAATAAAGTGCTCCACCAGGTACTTGTGCGCCATATCCCGCGCAGTTACCACTACGCCGGACAAGCTCACGATTTCGCCGGCATGCAAGGCGCGAATATCCGCTTCGCTGATGGGCAAGGTTAGCTCACGCATATTCCACCACTCCTTCTGCATGCCACATCAGTTCGTGTTTACGATATGCCCAGCACATATAGGAAACAGTAACAAAGTACGAGGCCGGCAAGCGATGTAACGCGCCGATTTTTACGCCTAGCAATGTCGTTTTACCGCCGAAGCCCATCGGCCCGATGCCCAGGGAGTTGGCTTCGCGCAGCACGCGGTCTTCGAGCGCCGCCAAAGCAGGGTCGGCATTCGCATCATGCAGCGGTCGCAGTAACTGGCGCTTAGCCTCTACATAGCCTTGGCTGCGATCACCGCCGATACACACTCCCAACACCCCTGGAGCGCAGCCTTGCCCTTGAGCCTGATGCACGGCATCGAGCAAAACCCGCCTTACACCAGCAAGATCGCGTTTAGCCTGCAATCTTGCATCCGGTAGTGCGTACTGGCGGCCCATGTTTTCGCAACCGCCGCCTTTCAGCAGTAAACGCACTCGCAAATACGGTTTGGTCCATTCTTGCCAATAGATGTTGGGCTGGCCTTCGCCCAGGTTGTCGCCGGAGTTTTCGCCCGTAATGCCGTCAACCGCATTGGGACGCAATATAGAGAGCCGAGTAGCTTCCGCCGTCGCCGTTCGAACCTGCTCACTTAACGCTAATGTACTCCACCCTGTGGGGTAATCGATAAAGAAGTTGAGCGTACCGGTATCCTGACAGATAGGCGTTGCTTTCTGCCTGGCCAACGTGATGTTTTCCTCAATAACGCGCAGGGCGTCCCAGGCTGGAGAGCCCTGTGCTTCCCTTTTGCGCGCTTGGATGACGGCGGCCTCAATCGGCCCGGGCAGATCGGTAGCCGTGCGTTTGATCAGTTCAATTAAATCAGCCACAATCACCGGAGTATTCATCTTTTTTCACCTCATTGCTGCGAAACGCCTGCGCCGGCTCTGCCGGCTATTGGCGAAACGACAGCGCTTCATGGATCTCATCCGCACCAACGCGCTTTTCACCAGCTAAATCGGCGATGGTGCGAGCTACGCGCAGCACCTTATCGACGGCTCGCGTGCTTAACGCCATCACGTGGCTTGCCTTGGCAACCAGGCTTTCTGCCGCCGCATCCAGGCAACACGACTCATAAAGCTTGTTGGTAGGAATGCGAGCGTTTATCCAAGGTGCCGGATAATCCGCCGGAGCTCTGGCCCACTGCCGTTCTCTTGCAGCCGTCACCCTACAACGCACCTGAGCGCTGCTCTCCCCATACCTGCGTGTATCGATACCTGCAACATGCATAGGTTGCACGGCGGAAAACAAATCGAAGCGATCAAGCAGCGGTCCGCGCAGTCGCCTATGGTATCGAGCGATGTCACCGTCTGTACAATTGCATTTGCGCTTTGCATCACCCAACCAACCACAAGGACAAGGATTCGTAGCTGCTATTACCTGGAACTGCGCCGGGTAGACGGCGTTTGCGACGGCCGAACCGCCCACTCGCACCTGATGCTCCTCCATCGGTTGATGCAGCGCCGTAAGAACATCGCTGCGGAACTCCGCCAGTTCATCTAAGAAAAGTATACCAAGGTGCGCTAACGTTACTTCGCCGGGCCGGAGGTTTTTGCCTCCTCCCAACATGCGCGCCGGCGTAATTGTGTGATACGGCGCGCGAAACGGCCGAAAATCCCGATGCAACTCTGCAGCCAGACCGGCGGAGCTGTAAATGCGCGCAATTTCCACTAGTTCTTGCCTCGTGGGCGGAGGTAGAATCCCCGGCATGCGCGTAGCCAGCGAGGTCTTCCCTTCACCCGGAGGTCCGATGAACATGAGATGATGACCGCCGGCAGCGGCGATTTCCAGAGCCCGCTTGGCATTTTCTTGGTTGATTATGGTATTTAGATCCGGATAAACGGGACTGGTTTGGGGCGATGAACAGAAATGGACGGAGCGTAACTCACCGCCATGACGCAGCCAATCGACAACTTCACGCAGATGGCCGGCCAAACGTACGTGACTGCCCTCAGGTATCCATTGCAGTTCGGCCTCCGCGGCTGAAGGCATCACCAGTAACGCGTCTTGTCCTAAACAAGCCGACGCCAAACAGACGGCGCCTCGACCGGCACGGAGTCGGCCATCAAGTGCCATTTCTCCCACGAAATAGACATTTGCCATGCGGTGCGCGGGAATTTGTCCGGCAGCCGCCATGATCCCCAGGGCTATGGGCAAATCGAATGCGGCGCCTACCTTAGGCATATCGGCAGGAGCCAGATTGACGGTGATACGGCGGACAGGAAACTCGTAGCCGCTATTGCGCAGGCCGGAGCGAACGCGATTACGGCTTTCGCGAATGGAAGTGTCGGGTAATCCGACGATATTGAATAAAGGCAACCCGTTGGTCAAATCGACTTCCACCATGACGGTACGTGCATCTAATCCGTTAAGAGCAAGAGAACTCACCTGAGCCAGCAAGGTAATACCTCCCGGCCCTCACGGAATACGCTTGGTGACCTCATCATTCATTCGGCATACTAAAAGCGATCCCTTTTGGACCAACTAGGATAATCCTATTCGCCATAGCTGAACGCGGCGGTAAAGTGCTCAATACGGGCGTTTTTCGTCATTGGGTCGCCGCTAATGACCACCACGTCGAAGCGACACGGCAGATCCGTGGGATGATAGGCGAGGTAATGTTGCGCGGCAAACAGCAAGCGGCGACGTTTGGTCCACGTAATACTCTCCAACGCTGCATTTTGTCCTGCGGCGCGACAACGCACCTCGATAAACACCAAGGTGGAGTGGTCCAACATAACCGCATCGATCTCGCCGCGCCGACAGTGATAATTGCGGGTCAACAAGCGATACCCTCTGCGCACAAGATGCGCAATCGCCAGGTTTTCGGCAAGTCTACCCGTATTCCCGTCACTTTTCATCCGGTCGCCTCCGTGCTGGAAGTATGGCAGCGATGCTATAGGACCAGGGGCAACTGTACCTGGTCTGGAACTGCAGAGCCACAACGAGTAGTCGCTGCCGTGTCGGCTGCGCCGTAGAGATTATCGCATTCTTTGCGTAAGAATAGCCGCCGGTGTTCCGCGGTTGGACCCAACGAGCGAATCGCTTGCCTGTGTTCAGCTGTCGCATAGCCTGCATTGCGTTCCCAGCCATAGCCCGGATAGAGCTCTTCACCCAAATAGGCCAGCCAATGATCACGCAAGACTTTGGCTAAGCAGGAAGCGGCAGCGATGCATTGCGATGTGCGGTCTCCGCGCACAATCGCCCGATTGGTTCCGCCGTAGCCTTTAATTGCATAGCCGTCAGATAGCACTAATTGCGGCCGGATAGCGAGGTTCTGCACAGCATTGCGCATGGCGAGCATATTGGCTGCCGTTATACCGATTTGGTCAATCGTCGCGGCGCTCACCCAAGCCACCGACCAACAGAGCGCATGCTGTGTAATCTGTTGCACGACTTGCTCCCTGGCACTTGTGGATAGTCTTTTGGAGTCGTCTAATCCGACGATCAGCCGACACGGTGGTAAAATGACCGCCGCCGCTACCAACGGCCCCGCCATTGATCCTCGACCTACTTCATCCACGCCTGCCATATGGCCGACGCCGCACTCCCTGCGCACCGCCGCATCATACTCCATCAGCAGCTGCGCCGTGCGTAATAGTTTCGCGTGTTTCTTACTCCTGATCGTCATCCTACACACCTGGGTCCTCAGGTTTATCCAGCGTAATCCGCCCTAAGCGGCCTGTGCGCAGGTCATGCAACAAAACCTGCGCCGCCTGCTCCAAATTCACTTCGCCTCCGGCAACAATACATCCGCGTCGTCTGCCGATCGCGTTGAGCAGCGCGGCTGCCTCGGGTGCCGCGTCAGTGATTCCGTACCGTTCCTTCAGTACTAGGGGATGCGTGTAGTACAACCATACAGCCAGCGTTGCCGCAGCCTGATAAGTATCATAGGCCTTTTCGCCTATACTTGCCAGCCATGCCAATTTGAGGGCTTGGAGCAAGTTTTCGATTTTAGGCCAGAGTAATCCGGGCGTATCGAGGAACTCGATGTTAGCATCGGCGCGTAACCACTGCTGCCGGCGGGTGATGCCCGGAGTAGCGCCCACCCGAGCAGCGGAACGTCCGCAAGCGCGGTTGATCAGGCTGGACTTCCCGGAGTTGGGGACCCCGGCTACCAGCACTCGGGCGGTTTTGTTTTTTCCAATGGCGGCCAATAACGCCTTTATACCTTGCCCCTTTACGGCATCGACGCCGATGACGGTCGGACCGGACCGCTGCAGCTGTTTTTTCCAGGCGCGTGTATCTGCAGCGTCAGCCAGATCGATCTTCGTTAGAGCGATCACGTGTTGTTTTTGGCCAATCCAAGTTGCCAGATGCGGGTGCCGCGAGCTGCGCGGCATGCGCGCATCCACCACTTCCACTACGGTGTTTACCAGTCTCAATTTGGCGTTCAGTTCGCGCTGCGCCTTGGCCATATGTCCCGGAAACCACTGCACGCCGTGGGGCGCTAAAGGAGTTAAGATCTCAACGAGTTCCGTTTCTGTAGGTATGCGTGTAGACATCGGGGCTCCTATCCGTATCTTCAAAAGTCAACTTGCAGCTGCTCCGGTATGACGATTGGCGAGATGCGTGTAAGCGGCCAGTATAAGAAGAGAGCACGGCCGAGTATTAATCTGCGCGGCACCGGGCCAACGTCCGGAAAGCGGCTGTCATCGCTGTTATTGCGATTGTCGCCTAACACGAAATATGTATCTTCCGGCACTATGACGGGACCGAAGTCGCGATAGGTAGGTCCCTTGATGTAAGGTTCGTTCAACGGAACGCCGTTAACATAAACCAGGTGCTTACGCACCTCTACCAGGTCACCTGGTAGTCCGATCACGCGCTTGATGAACTTGCGGCGCGTATCGCTGGGGTAGCGAAAGACTACGATCTCACCCCTTTTGGGCTCCCGAAACCGGTATGTAACCTTATCTACCATGAGGCGTTCGCCGTGATGTAGCGTAGGTTCCATGGATGAGCCTTGTACTAGGAACGATTGCATGATGAAGGCGATGATGAACGATGCTAGTACCAATGCTACGGTAAAAGATGCGACATATTCGCGAACAATCGTCTTAACGCCCACCTAAAAGCCCTCCACGGCTGGAACCCGTCCTATTGCGGGTACTCCAGTAATCATGTATTTGATACACGAAGGGACCCGTTTACATCGAGTCCCTTGTTACCATGAACTACCGCTTCTCTTTAATCCGTGTGGCCTTGCCGATACGGTCGCGCAAATAGTACAGACGTGCACGACGTACTTTACCGCGTCGTACTACCTCTACTTTGGCGAGTTTTGGTGAGTTTATCAAGAAGGTGCGCTCCACACCGATGCCTTGCGATACCTTACGTACCGTAAAGTTCTCGTTTATACCACCGCCAGAACGCTTAATCACGGTACCCTCAAAAATCTGAATACGTTCCCGCTCGCCTTCAATAACCTTTACGTGTACTCTGACGTGGTCGCCGGGTCCGAAATCAGGAATGTCTGTGCGGAGTTGTTCGGTCTCTAGCTGTCTGACTAGATCCATAACACTTTACCTCCTTTCCGTCGAAGATGAGCCACAACCCTGTGACGTAGTTTGCATTTATTGTTCCTCGGTTCTTACCTGTTCCAGCAACCGCAGATCTTCCGGGCTCAGTACTGCTTGATCAAGCAGGTCGGGGCGGCGCTTAAGCGTGCGTCGGAGCGATTCTTTGCGGCGCCAGATCCGGATCTGTTCATGATGGCCCGACAGCAAGACATCCGGCACGCGCAGCCCGCGGAACTCTTCAGGTCGTGTATACTGCGGGTACTTGAGTAGTCCGTCGGAGAAACAATCCGCTAACGCCGAGTTCAGATCGCCTAAAACACCAGGCAAGAACCGACTGACCGCATCGACTAATACCATGGCGGGTAATTCTCCCCCGGTGAGCACATAATCGCCGATCGAGAATTCCCGTGTAGGGTAGAGTGCATGCAGCCTTTCATCTATACCTTCATAGTGACCGCATACGATTACCAACCGCTCGGATTGCGCCGTTTCCAGCACCATCTGATGCGTCAACAGCTCTCCTTGTGGTGAAGTTACCCACACGGTGGATACTTTAGGGCCGGTTGCCAGAACCTGCTCTAAACAATCCGCTAGCGGTTCAAGCTTCATCACCATGCCGGTGCCGCCTCCATAGGGAGTGTCGTCCACAGTACGATGGCGGTCGACGGCGAAATCACGGGGATTCCAAAGGCGGATGTCGAGCAGATCGTTCGCTCTGGCGCGAGCCACGATCGATTCACCAAATGGGCCGGAAAACATCGCTGGAAACAGGGTGAGAATATCAATCCTCATCCGGTGAATCTCCTTCCTCGTCCAGTAGGCCTGCCGGGGGAGTAATCACCATTGTCCTTCGAGATACGTCAATGGATGTGACGATATGCTTTACGGCCGGCACCAGAACGTCCGCCCGACCGGGTCGTCGCACCACATAAACATCGTTTGCCGGCGCAAACAACACGTCATGTACGGTGCCTACTTCTTCACCCGTGTTGGTGAACACCTGCATACCTATCAATTCGAAGGTGTAGTAGCGCCCCTCGGGCAGCGGCATCACCGCTGTTTTCGGGATTACCACAGCCGCATCGCGCAACGTCTCAGCGCCGTCTCGATCATCGATGCCCGCGAGTTTCAGCAAGAAGAACGTCTTGTGGGGACGGACTCGCCGCACCTGGTAAGACGTTATTTCGCCTGACCGCAGACGCAGATGACATGTACGCATCTCGAGCAGCCTTTCAGGGAAATCGGTTACGGGATATAACCTGACTTCACCTCGCACACCCTGCGGCGCCGTGATGTTTCCCACCACAATCCATTCTGCCGCCACTTGGCGTCCTCCTACAACTTTGCCGCTAATCCAGAATCTCGATGTGTACAAGCTTGCCTGTTTTAACACCAGCCGATTTTACCACTGTGCGCATGGCACGTGCAATCTTGCCGTTACGGCCTATTACTTTGCCCATGTCGGAGGGATCCGTCCTCAGTTCAAAGATCACCGATTTGTCACCCTCCATGGTGCGCACTTCCACCGCATCGGGATTATCTACCAGCGCCTTAGCGAGATATTCAACAAGCTCTTGCAAGGGTACGACCCCCTTGTCACTCCTGATTTGCTTCCTTGAGCTTTTCCAACACGCCATTTTTCTCGAACAGACGGCGGACCGTATCCGAAGGCTGAGCACCTTGCTTCAGCCAGTATAGAGCTCTTTCCGCGTTCACCTGAACTTTCGATGGGTTCGAAAGGGGATCGTAGCTGCCCAACTCTTCAATGCTGGTGCCGCCACGGGCATTGCGAGAATCGGCAACGACAAATCGATAATAGGGCCGTTTCTTACCGCCGATTCTCTTTAAGCGAATCCTTACTGCCATGTTGTTCACCTCCTTACAGCAAGCTCGGCGTTTTAGGCGCAGAGCCTCAGCACCATGACATCCGGGACTGAAGGTCGAGCGCTTTAATTGCCGGATGTTGCAGTATAAACGCACTATGCCGCACATTACGTCGTTAACGCGGCACGGCAAGGTTATCAGCGCAAGAAGGCATTAAGCCTGCGCCGTTTGCCGCCTTTCATTCCACCAAACCTGCGCATCAGTTCTTTGGTTTGTTCAAACTGTTTGAGCAGCCGATTGACCTCTTGTACCGTGGTACCACTACCTTGGGCTATGCGTTTGCGTCTGCTGCCGTTGATAATCCCCGGTCTCCGCCGCTCTTGCTCGGTCATCGACAAGATGATCGCTTCGATATGCTTGAACTGCTTGTCGTCGAAACTGACTTCCTTTAACTCCTTGATGCCCGATAAACCCGGGATCATGCCTAGGAGCTGATCCAGTGGTCCCAGCTTTTTTATCTGCTGCAGTTGCGTCAGAAAATCGTTGAAAGAATAATCCTTAGACAGCATCCGGTCGGCCATCTCTTCGGCCTGGCGATCGTCAACATGGGCTTGTACGCGTTCAATCAAGGATAACACGTCGCCCATACCGAGAATACGCGAGGCCATTCTTTCCGGATGGAAAGGTTCCAAAGCGTCGAGTTTCTCACCGATGGTGACATACTTAATCGGTTTACCGGTTACCGCACGTATGGAAAGCGCCGCGCCGCCGCGAGCGTCACCGTCCAGCTTGGTAAGGACGACGCCGCCGATGTTCAAACGTTGGTTAAAAGACTCCGCCACGTTGACCGCATCCTGGCCGGTCATGGAATCGACTACAAGCAGTACGTCGCTTAACTCCACGCGAGCGCTGATGTTCTCCAGCTCGGACATCAACTCTTCGTCGATGTGCAGCCGTCCTGCCGTATCGATGATCAATACGTCGTTACCGTTACGCCGGGCATGATCAACCGCCTGTACGGCTATGTCCACCGGATCGGCCTTTTCACCCAAGCTGAAAACCGGGATGTTGATTTGGCTCCCGAGTACCTGCAACTGGCGAATGGCCGCAGGACGATATACGTCGGCGGCTGCTAATAGGGGCCGTCGGCCTTCCTTACGCAACATGAGCGCCAACTTGGCCGCCGTGGTCGTTTTACCGGAACCTTGCAGACCTACCAACATGATGGTCGCGGGGATTTTCGCTGAAAGCGTGAGGCGTGCATGATCGCCGCCCATTAATGCGGTGAGCTCTTCATTCACTATTTTGATGACATTCTGCGCGGGAGTGAGGCTCTGTAGCACTTCTTGACCTACAGTCCTGGCACGCACTTTGGCAATAAAGTCTTTAACCACTTTGAAGTTGACGTCGGCCTCAAGTAGCGCCAGACGGACTTCTCTCAAAGCGGCGTCAACATCCTTTTCGGTGAGCTTTCCACGACCCCGCAGGGCGTTAAATGTAGCCTGCAGGCGTTCGGTGAGGTTGCCAAACACGAGCCGACCTCCTTAAAACCACATGATTCCGGACTTGATGACTCTACTATGCATCTTCATCTTGCTCCGCCACGTTTTGCAGTCCGGCTTGCAGCGTGGCTAAGGCGTTTTTTACCTGAGAGCGGATTTCCGGTGTCGCTTGGGCAAGCGCGCTTTCCACTACCTGCAGCGCCGACAGCATCTCAACGGCCATGACGCGCTGCCGTTCTTTCCGCTCAACTAGGCCGAGACGTTCTTCCAATGCGTTGAGGGTCGTTTCGCTGCGCCTTAACGTGTCTTTGACGGCTTGTCGCGAGACCTGATAATTGTCGGCGATTTCTCCCAATGAAAGATCATCATTGTAGTATAGGGAGAAGATCTCGCGCTGTTTTTCCGTAAGTACGCTGCCGTAGGTATCGAACAGCAGCGCCATCCGCAGCGTTTTCTCTATCACGCCGGCGGACCTCCTCCATCATAAAAGCCCTGCGCATCCTGTAAAGGGAAAACACTTTACAGCAGTGGCACAGGGCCTAGTATACCGACCCGCATTTTGCTTGTCAAGGGGATTTGGCACGATACGTGACGAGCACGCTCAGCAATCCTCCTATTGGTCTGAACGGTGAAACAGAGCGGCGACAAACGATGCGGCGTCGAAGTCGCGCAAATCATCAATTCCCTCACCGATGCCGATGAGCTTTACCGGCAGCTTCAGTTCATCTGTCACAGAAAGGATGATGCCTCCTCTGGCCGTTCCGTCGAGTTTTGTGAGAGCAACGCCGGATACCGGCGTCGCTTCGCTGAATAACCGCGCTTGAGAAAGCCCGTTCTGCCCGGTGGTGGCATCTAACACCAAGAGGGTTTCGTCGGCTTTCCGCCCTAACTCGCGTTCAACCACCCTATTGATCTTGGCAAGTTCCTGCATCAAATGGGTTTTCGTCTGCAACCTTCCTGCGGTATCGATGATGACGACATCCGCATTGCGTGCGCGGGCGGCACGGATGGAGTCGAAGGCCACGGCGGCAGGGTCGCTGCCCTCCTGGTGCTTAATCAGTCCTACTTGTGCTCTCTCGCTCCATACCTCCAATTGCTCTATGGCCGCCGCTCTAAAGGTATCCGCCGCGCCCAGAAGCACTTGCAACCCGGCTGCCTTATACCGCGCGGCCAGTTTGCCGATGGTGGTTGTTTTGCCGGCACCATTAACGCCTACTACCAGAAAGACGGTTAATTCGCCTTTTTTAGGTTGGGTTAAAGGCTGAGCAACCGATTCGAGGAGACGAACCATCTCCGCGCGCAAGATGGGTTCAACCGCATCAGTTTGGGTAATATGCTCACTTTTAACCCGTTTGCGTACCTCATCTACCAAGGCTGTGGCCGTGCTCACGCTCACATCCGCCTGAATCAGCACTTCCTCCAATTCATCGTAGAGCTCTTCATCGATCGCGCCGCGGCGAGTAAGCACCTGAGAGATGCGATCGACAAACCCAGCGCGAGATTTGCTTAATCCTTGCACCAAACGGCGGAACAAGCCCTTAGGTTGCTCAGCTGCGGTCTCCGCGCCGGTCATGTCGGCAGTCGCAGTCTCGGTCGTCGTAGGCGCGGCGGAATCAGCAGACGGCGCTTCCGCCACCTGCGCGGCTGCCTCAGAACCGGTCTGCGCATCTTCTGCCGGAACTTGCTCCTTTTTGTTTCTGGTAAACCATTTGCGCACGCATGATCACTTCCTTGCTGAATGATTAGCGTTATCCCCAGTCGTTTTCCAGTCCGCCGGTTCCGCAGGCGCATGCTCGGCAGCTGCTGCGGCTTCGGGAATGGCGGCTAAGTGCAGCGACATCAGTTCAGAGGCCGCCGTGCGATCCATAGTGACGCCGTAAAGGACATCCGCAGCCTCCATGGTGAATTGTCGGTGCGTAATAATGATGAACTGTGACTGTTTGGCGAAGTCGCTCAATATGCCGGCAAACAATGCGACGTTCCGCTCATCCAAAGCGGCATCGATCTCATCGAGCACGCAAAATGGACTGGGGCGCACTTCGATGATGGCGAAAAGCAACGCGATAGCTGTTAGAGCACGTTCGCCGCCGGAAAGGGCCATTAAAGACTGCATTTTCTTACCTGGAGGCTGTACCATCAGCTCCAAGCCGGCATCCAGCAGATGCTCCGTGTCCGTCCAGGTCAAATGGGCTTGTCCGCCGCCGAACAGACGCGCAAATATGTTGCTGAAAGCCGTACTGACCTTTTCATAAGTTTCTCTCAAGCGTTTGCTTGAGGTCTGATCTATTTCGGCAATAGTCTCTTCCAAGCCCTCTTTGGCCTTAATGAGATCTTCACGTTGATTATTGAGAAACTGATAGCGCTCATTGATCTCTTCGTATTCAGCAACCGCGTTGGGGTTGACCGGACCCAGACTAGTGATCTCCCGGCGAATTTGCTCTGCCCGTTTTCGTGCAGCTGTTACATTAAAGGGCTCCCCATCCGCTTGCTCCACCGGCGGCAGCGCAGCAAGTTTATCCTCTATTTGCGCGATGGCGGCTTGAATACGCGTGAGCGCCACTTCAGCCCTGTGGATTCTCTCCAAAGCCGTTTCGCGTTCATATCGCACGCGTTTTACCACGGCGCTATTTTCGTTGATGCGTTGGCGGACATCAGCGATGCTCTCGCGCAACTCACTCACCTGCGCGGCTAGCTCAACTCCGGCGGTTTGCACTGCGGTCAACTGCTGCCGGCGCGCCTGACTCTCTGCCGCCAGTCGGGCAAGCGTCTTGCATGCATTGTCCGCTTCCAGCCGAGCTTTTTGTGCTTGAGCGGCCGTCTCGGCAGCCTCTTGGGCAAGCCTTTTGACGTCACGGTCCAAAACAGCCCGTTCTTGTTGCGCTTCGGCAGCGGTAATGCGGGCAGCGGTTAACGTCCCTTGTAGCTGCAATTGCTCCTGGGTAAGCGCGTTAAGTTGCTGCTCGCTTTTCTGAACTAAAGTCTGCAACTCAGCGCGTAAAGCCGTAGCCTGAGCAAGCTCCTGCCGTGCCCTTTCCAGGCGTTCCGCGACATTGCGATGACGTTCACCCGCCAGTTGTTCTTCCATCTTCAGGTCTGCCAATTGGGCTGCCAAACGAGCAGCTTCTGCCGCATACGCCACCTTATCACGCTCAGCGGCAGCACGCGCGACTTCACCGGCATGTAAGCGCTGCGCCAGTTGCTCATGCTCGCTGCGGCCTTGCTCCAGCCGCTTCTGTAACTGTGCCAGCTGCGTGCCCAGATCAGATCCTTCTTGTGTTAAACGCGCCAGTTTCTCTTGTAGTTCCTCCAGTTCTCGGCCGCGAGCCAAAATACCTGAGGAACGCCCGGACGTCGCGCCTCCGGTAATGGCGCCTCCCGGCGTTACTAAATCACCCTCCATACTTACAATGCGTTGGTAGCTCCGCAACTGCTTCGCGATGCGCAGAGCGCCCTGCAACGTACGGGTGATGATCGTGCGCCCCAACAGATAACGCACAGCGGGCTCTATCTCGGCGCGGTAGGTTATGAGGTCGGCAGCTATCCCTAAGACGTCAGGATGATCCAGGTGCTTCATATCCTCCGACCTAAGGCTCTGATACCGCAATGAAGCTAGAGGTAGAAAAGTAGCCCGACCGCTTTTGCTTTGTTTTAGATAAGCGATCGCTTGCTCAGCCTCACGGTCGCTCAAGGTGACTATGTTTTGCACGGCCCCGCCTAGGGCGGTTTCAATGGCTAAATCGAGCTCTGCCGGGACTCTGATCAGCTCGCCCACCGATCCCAGTATACCCGATCCTAACTTGTCGCGCATCGACAACACGGAGCGCACTCCTTGGTAGTATCCTTCGTAGGAGCTCTCCATTTCCGCTAGGATCCGTCGCCTGGACTCCAGCTCGTTAAAGCGCTGGGCTTGATGCGCTGTAGCTTGCTGTAAAGATCGTATCTGGTCATGCAACTCATTTTGCGCTTGTTCATGCCGTTTTTGCGCTGCCTGTATGTCTAATTGCTCTTGTTTGAGCTGAGCCAGAGTGCGCTCAGTAGCTGCGGCTTGTTCCTCGACCTGCTTTTGCCGTAACTCGAGTGTTTGGCGCTGCTGCAGCAATCTGTCTTGTTGTGAGTCGGCGTGTCCGCTTTCACCTTCACCGCTGCGCAGTTCGCCTTCCCAAAGCGCCGCGGCGCGTTCTGCCCGCGCGTATTCGCCACGCTGTGATTCCAGTTGCTGTGTGGTTGTGCGAATACGTTCGTCCAGCGCTTGACTCTGCCGCGTGAGCTCAGCAAGCTCTAGTTGGGTTTGCTCACATGCCGCCGTCAATCTCGCCTGTTTCTCTTGCGCCTGCGCCAGTTCTTCCGCATGTGCGACGCCGCGCTGTTTAGCCGTATCGAATGCGGCCAACGCACGATTACGCTCCAGCTCGAGTTGACTGTGGCGCTCTTGAGCCAGTTCGTCGGCATGGATAAGTTGCTGCTCTTGCGTGCGGTTCGCCTGCAGTTTTTCACGGACGCCGTCCAGCTCTTGCAGGGTTTCTTCCAGAGCCTTGTCCAGTGCCGTTCGCTCTTGCTCCAGGTTTTCCAGACGTACGGCCAACTCAGCTGCAACCTGTTCGGCTTCCTCCTGCCGCCTTACCTCAAGCTGACGCTGTTTGTCCAAACGTGTCCATTCATGACCGAACAATCGGGATTCAATACCGGCCAACTCATCGTTAAGCGCATTGTAGCGTTGGGTCAATTCGGCTGCCCGGGCCATGGGCTCCAGCCGGCCGGCTACCTCGGTGATGACGTCGTTGACCCGCAACAAGTCGTCAGACGTCTCTTGCAGCTTTTCTAATGCTTCTTCTTTACGCGTACGATAGCGCGTAATACCCGCGGCATCTTCCAACAGCAAGCGGCGTTCTTCGGGGCCGGCGCTGAGTACCGCGTCCACTTCGCCTTGTCCAATTAACGAAAGGGAGCCTTTGCCTATACCGCTGTCTAAAAAGAGCTCCTGAATGTCGCGCAGACGGCAAGGCGTTTTATTGATATAAAACTGACTTTCTCCTGAACGAAAGACACGCCGCGTTACCGTTACCTCGCTAAACTCTAGAGGCAGTCGGCCTGCGGAATTATCTAAAGTGATGGATACTTCGGCCATACCTAAGGGACGCCGAGCTGCGCTGCCGGCGAATATGACGTCTTGCATACGCGTACCGCGTATGCTGCGAATGCTCTGTTCTCCCAATACCCAGCGTATGGCATCGGCGATATTGCTTTTGCCACTGCCGTTAGGACCTACGACTGCCGTTACGCCGGGCATGAAAGTGAGCTCCACCCGGTTCGTGAACGACTTGAAACCTTGCATTACCAAACTCTTCAGGTACACACCAATAGCCTCCGTGTTCTGGCTTGCGGCAGAGCACGGTTGAATGGATCTGCTGCATAGCTAAGATACTTCGCCGAGATCAGCCCGTCCCCCTTCTATAAACGGACGAGCACATACCTAATGTTTATGATCCCAGCTTTAAATCAAGATAAAGATCGGGGCGGTGTCGTACTTTGGTCGGCACATGCGGGCTGAGCAGCGAACCATACATTTGCAGCAGCCGACGTAGTTTCATTTTCACGCGAGTGCGCGCATTGTCCACCACTTTGGCTTTTACACCTAAAGCCCTCTCGATCTCCGTACAAGCGTAACCTTGTAACAATAAACGTACGACGGAATACTCCAATAGGGAGAGATGGGCATTTAACAACGCATCAATATATTGATCGATTGCCTTGGTCTCAATGATATGTACCGGATCGGAGTTTACATCCTCATCCGGGATGAGGTCCAGGAAGGTGCGTGTGTCGCTGCCGGCGATGCTGCTTTGGAACGACAGCGCCTTGTTCAGCGCCTTATGCTTATTGCCGTTACACTGCTTGATGACATTGTAGACTTTGCGGATGATGCAGATGTAGGCAAATGAACTGAACTTGACGTCATAATCGTCGTCGTACTCGGCAATAGCTGAAAGTAAACCGATAAAGCCTTCTTGCATGAGATCGTCGAACTCCAAAAACGGCGCGTAATGCTTGCGAGCAATATGTTTTACCATCGGTAGGTATTTAAGTATCATCTCCTCTTTACTGTGGATGTCGCCCAATCGAATCTTTTTTAGCAATGCCAAATCGTGGTCCTGGTTCTGATCAGCCTTCACCCGCCATACCCCCTATGGTGGTTGCTCGTACTTGTCCCGGTGCAACATATGCGCGGTATTGGTCGGTTATGCTCCCGCCTGGAATTAACACGAAATAAACCAAGTACCAGCAGCAAACTTCGATTATCGTAGAAATTTGTATTCTGGGATACATATATCTGACATCATTGGGTTCACCGTTGTTCCAGCGACTCCTGCAAAGAAGTAGCGTGATGTGCGCTGGAACTAAGCAGGGGGTTGCCCAGCCTTACTCGCCTTCTTTTGCCGTAAGGTGCGTAATGGCTTGTTGGGCGGCGGCTTGCTCCGCTTCCTTCTTCGAAGATCCTTTACCTTTGCCCAGAACCTTCCCTTGATGCGAGACTCGTACGGTAAACACACGCGCATGGTCGGGACCGACGGCCTCTACTACTTCATAATACGGCGCTTCCTGCGATACGGCTTGTACCATCTCCTGCAACAGCGATTTGCTATCTTTTCCTGATTTCTCGGGATGCTGCGTCAGTCGCTGAATAACGAAATCACGCGCCGCCTCCCACCCGCAACCGAGATAAATGGCGCCGACCAAGGCTTCAAAAGCGTCGGCAAGGATGGAATCCCGCTCTTGTCCGCCTGTCTTCCGCTCGCCTTGGCTCAGTCTTATATAAGAGCCCAAGTTAAGTTCACGCGCCCGTTTCGCCAGCGCCGCCATACTCACCGCATTAGCTCTGGCCAGTGTCAGTTCGCCTTCGGACATACGGGGGTAGGAGCGATAAAGGTACTCACTAAAAGCCAGTTCAACCACTGCATCTCCCAAGAACTCCAGCCGCTCGTTATCCGCCGCATGCTTGTGTTCTCGGGCATATGAGCTGTGCGTAAGCGCTTGCCGTAGTAGTTTTGGGGGTACTTTACAGTTGTCGGGTAAGGGAAGTTTCACCATGGATCCTCCAGGAAGAACGGGTGTTAAGGACCGCAACGCATCTTTTCATTGACCGGTCCCTATCGACCCTGCGCTAGTCCGCAACATAACGCCGCAACACGATAACGCCGTTGTGTCCGCCAAAACCAAAGGAGTTCGACATGACGACATCCACTTGCCGTTCTCGCGCGGCATTGGGGATATAATCCAAATCGCAGTCAGGATCCGGCTGCTCGTAATTGATCGTCGGCGGTAGTATGCCTGTTTCCAGCGCCTTGACGCAGATGACGGCTTCAACTCCGCCGGCGGCGCCTAAAAGGTGCCCGGTCATCGATTTGGTGGAACTGATCGCCACTTTCTCGGCGTGGGCGCCAAAGACACTTTTAACAGCTAAGGTTTCGTAATAATCATTCTTGATGGTTGAGGTACCGTGCGCATTGATATAGCCAACCTGTTCAGGCTCGATATCCGCATCTTTTAAGGCTAAGCGCATGGCACGCGCCGCCCCTGCGCCATTGGGTGCAGGATCGGTAATATGATAAGCATCGCCGGATGCGCCGTAACCGATGATTTCGGCATAGATGCGGGCACCGCGGCGTTTGGCATGCTCTAACTCCTCCAGAAATAGAATACCTGCTCCTTCACCCATGACAAAACCGTCGCGTGTCCGGTCGAACGGACGAGAAGCCTTCTCAGGCGCTTCGTTCAGTGTAGAGAGGGCGCGAGCTGAACAGAATCCGGCCATAGGCAATTCACCGATAGCCGCCTCGGAACCACCGGCAATCATGCCGTCAGCCATCCCGTACTGAATCACACGGTACGCATCACCAATGGAGTTGGTGCCGGAAGCGCAAGCAGTTACGGTACACGTATTATGTCCCCGCAAGCCGCAGGCGATGGCCACTTGCCCGGCAGCCATATCCGGAATCATCATCGGCACAAAAAACGGACTGACACGCTGCGGTCCTTTTTCGATCAACAGGCGACATTGCGCTTCAAATGTGTCGATACCGCCGATGCCGGAACCGATGATGACGCCGAGACGATCTCGATCAACTTGCTCCAGATCGATCCGGGCGTCGTCGAGAGCCATTCTGGCTGCCGCAACGGCAAACTGGGCAAAACGTGCCGTACGGCGCGCTTCCTTGTGTTCCATGTACTCGGTCGGGTCGAAACCTTTCACTTCCGCCGCGAATCTGGTGCTGAGTCGACCGGCGTCAAATTGGGTGATTGGTCCTACACCCGACTTACCTGTCTTCATCGCAGCCCAAAACGTATCTACACCTATACCGCAAGGTGTAATCGCTCCGAGGCCGGTAATCACCACGCGTCGTTTCAAAGTTACCCGCCTCCGTATGCAAAAAATCGAACACCCGCGACAGGTGTTCGGGGCGAGACTGATATTCACTAATTGGACAAATGCGGGCGGTCATCGCCAATAACCTGATCGGTTCGGTTGCATGACCATCCCGCGTTCAACTGCAAAAAAAGGTGCACTTGTGATTAGTTACCGAGAGCTTCTTTGATATACTTCACTGCCGCACCGACAGTAGTGATCTTCTCAGCATCCTCATCTGGGATTTCCAGGTCGAACTTCTCTTCAAAAGCCATGACCAGCTCCACGATATCCAGAGAATCCGCATTCAGATCATCGACGAATGATGCGTCGTCCGTAACCTTGTCGGCATCAACGCCGAGTTGATCTACTACAACCTCCACTACACGCTCGAAAATGCTGTCCACAATGTCACCTCCTTTTGCTGCAAACAGGGGCTTTATTGGATCACAAAGATATTCCACCGTCGATCACCAAGGTTTGACCGGTGATATAAGCGGCATCGTCGCTGACCAGAAACGCAGTGGCTGCAGCCACATCCTCGGGACGCCCGGTTTTGCCCAGCGGTATCCGACTAAGCAGCTGCGACCGTTGCTCCGGAGCCAGCTCTTGCGTCATTTCGGTTTCCATATACCCCGGCGCTATGGCATTGACTCGGATGTTGCGAGCCGCAAGCTCCAGCGCCAGGCTTTTGGTAAACCCGATGATACCGGCTTTGGCAGCGGCATAATTGGCCTGTCCCGCATTTCCGGTGATCCCGACGACGGAGCTGATATTGATGATACAGCCGCTACGCGCTTTCAACATCGGACGCAAAACAGCCCTTGAACAACGATACACACCTTTCAGGTTAGTGTCAATCACTGCGTCCCACTGTTCCTCATTCATCCGTAGGAGCAGCGCATCACGGGTGATCCCTGCATTGTTGACCAAAACATCGATCTTATGCCACTGCGCAAGTACCGACGCAACCGCTGCTTCGCACGAGGCGGAGTCCGTCACGTCCATCGGCACGGCGATCGCCTGACCGCCGGAGTCCGCTATTTCATCAAGAACAGCAACGGCTGTTGTTACATTACGTGCGCCTATGGCCACTTGTGCGCCTTCACGTGCTAAACGCAGTGCAATTGCTTTACCGATTCCTCTATTTGCACCGGTTATCAGCACGGTCTTGTCAGCCAGCCTCATATTACACCATTCCCTCGTAGCCACGCAATAAATTTGTCCCAGGTAGGGGGAGTATCGATGCTAAATACCAGCGCATCTTTATACATGCGACTTACCAAACCGGCAAGTACTTTACCCGGACCAATCTCAATAAAAGTGTGTACGCCCGCCTGCCACATATTCTCTATGCACTCTTCCCAGCGCACTGTGGAACTTACCTGATCAATCAGAGCCCGCCGCAATACGTCGGGATCTGTTTGCGGCGTAGCCAACGTATTACACACCACAGGGATCCGCGCTCTATGCATGGAGATCCGCGAGAGAGCTGCTCCAAGCTTTTCCCCGGCTCCTCGCAATAGACTGGAGTGAAACGGCCCGCTTACATTCAACAGGCGCACTGCTCGGGCTCCGGCTTCTTTGGCTAACGCCGCCGCCGCATTTACCGCATCAATCGACCCGGCAATCACGATCTGCTTGCTGCCGTTTAATGTCGCGATTTCTACTACGCCGTACTGAGCGGCTTGAGAACACAATTTTGCGACTATCTCGGCGTCCAGGCCGATAATCGCAGCCATGCCGCCCGTGTTAGCCGGTACGGCGGACTCCATCAACTGTCCGCGGAGACGCACCGTCTTGAGCGCATCACCGAAATCGAGTGCTTCGGCAGCCACTAACGCCGCATACTCCCCTAAACTATGGCCTACCACATAATCCGCCGCACATACTTCGGAGACCAGACGCAGCAATGCCACGCTGACGGCCAAGATAGCCGGTTGCGTATTGACGGTGAGCCGTAACTGATCTTCGGGACCATGAAAGCACAAATGGCTCAGCGGTTCGCCCAAATAGGCGTCGGCTTGCCGCAATGCCTCTCGTACCTGAGGATACAGTTCAGCCATTTGAGCGCCCATGCCGACATATTGCGCCCCTTGCCCCGGAAACATGAAGGCTGTTTTGCCGTTCACCGCAGTTGGTCCTCCTCTGCGTTCCATTGCAGCGCCGCCGCGCCCCAAGTTAAACCGGCGCCGAAACCTACCAGCACGACGTGATCGCCAGGTCGAATTTTATCTTGTTCCAGCGCTTCGGCTAAAGCCAGTGGAATTGATGCGGCTGACGTATTCCCATATTTTTGGACATTGACAAACACTTTCTCCGGCGTCAACCCCAGTCGTTTGGCCGCGGCGTCGATGATGCGAATGTTTGCCTGATGCGGCACAAACAGCTCGATGTCCTCCGACTGCAGCCCGGCGCGCCGGATCACCTCTACAGCCGCATCCCCCATAATACGCACGGCAAACTTAAACACTTCGTTGCCGGCCATATGGATGTACTGCTTGCCTTCTTGCATGGCCTCCGCTGTAAGTGGTAATCGGGATCCTCCGGCAGGAATATGGAGTTTGTCGCCGCCCGTGCCGTCCGCGCCCAAATACATGGACAGCACGCCGCCCTGTTTGACGGGTCCGACTACGCAGGCTCCCGCGCCGTCGCCGAACAAGACGCAAGTGCTGCGATCGGTCCAGTTGGTTATCCGGGAAAGGGTGTCTGCGCCTACAACCAGAACGCGCCGATACGCTCCCGCTTCCACGCAGCGAGCCGCGATCTCTAAAGCATAGATAAAACCGGAGCAGCCTGCCGAGAGATCGAATGCCGCGGCCTGGGCGGCGCCGATACCGGCCTGCACCAAGCAGGCGGTAGCCGGGAACATGCTGTCGGGGGTCACCGTAGCCACAATGATTAAATCGATCTCGCTTGCATCTACGCGAGCGTCTTCCATCGCTTTACGCGCGGCCAGTAGCGCTAAATCGCTGGTTGCCTGCGCCGGATCCGCAATGCGCCGTTCACGTATTCCCGTACGGGAAGTAATCCATTCATCACTGGTGTCAACCATCTGTTCCAAGTCTTTGTTTGTGAGTACCCGATCCGGCACTCCTATGCCTACTCCCCATATTCCTGCTTTAACCATGGTGGTCACTCCCTGTTAAAAAACCGATCAGTTGCAAAGCCGGCAGTACCGCGTGCATGGTTTTAGGAACCGGCGGCCATGGTGGCGACGATGCGCTCTACCATTTGGCATTTAACTGCGTCATGCGCCACGCGAATAGCATTTTTGATCGCCTTGGCATCGGATGATCCGTGGGATATGATACAAACACCGTTTAGACCTAACAGAGGGGCCCCACCGTATTCGGCGTAATCAAACCGTTTTTTGATTGTGCCTAAAGCGTCTTTAACCAAGAGAGCGCCGGCCTTGGCACGTAAACTTGAGCCCAAAGCCTCTTTCAGCAAATGGAACAAGACGCCTGCTACCCCTTCAATCGTCTTCAGCACCACATTACCAGCAAAACCGTCACATACCAATACATCGACGACACCGGTGAGAACGTCACGTCCCTCGACGTTGCCGACAAAATTGATCCGCTGATCGTCTTTGAGGAGCGGATACGTTTCCAGGGTTAAATGGGAGCCTTTGGTCTCTTCTTCTCCGATATTAAGCAGCCCGACCCGGGGGTTCTTCACACCTAACACCTGTGCGGCATATACTGACCCCATTGCGGCGAAACTGAGCAGTTGCTTAGGTTTGGCATCAACTTGGGCACCGGAGTCCACCAGCACGCAAGGCCCGTTTAGCGTGGGCAAGATGGTACCTATGGCGGGGCGTTCAACGCCCTTAATACGTCCCCAACTTAAGAGACTGGCCGCCATAGCCGCACCGGTGCTACCCGCACTGATGAATGCCTGCGCCTGGCCTTGTTTAACAGCATTGGCCGCAACCACAATCGAGGAGTCTTTTTGCTTGCGCACCGCTTCCAGTGGGTGTGCTCCCATTGCTATTTTATCTGAGGCATGGAGTATCTCTACATACTGATGGGGCAACTCATCCAAGATAGGTGCGATTTGCGCCGCGTCACCAACCAATAATACATCTATGCCATGGTCCTGGGCTGCCAAACATGCTCCTTTAACAATTTCTGCCGGAGCATGATCTCCGCCCATTGCATCAATCGCTATTCTCACGCCGGCCCCTGCCTTCCTCACGTCCAAGCAGTATCCCTAGCGCTGCTTGTCATTCTGCTTCCGTGAATGGACCATCATCCGTCGCTTGTAACGCATTCGCCGCTACAACAACAAATCTGCCGTCAAATACCGGTTTGTCTTCTACATAGCTGGTTACTCGGACTAAGCAGCGCTGTCCCTGTACTACCGTGACCCTCGCCTTAGCGGTAACCTGATCGCCCTGACGCACCGGACGCAGAAAACGCACCCGTGCCGTAGCCGTCAGCGTGCAGGGTGAATCAATCAGCGCCGCAGCCAAAGAGTTGGCTTGCGCAAATAGAAAGTGACCTCTCGCTATACCGGTGCGATGAAAACACATAGCCGGGAGGATGCTCAGCGTTGTGACGCCGGAACGACCAAGATGAAGTTCACGGAGTTCGCCGATCACTTCGTCGGTCTGCATGCTTACCGGGGCGGTGGATGCCGATTCAGCCAGATAACGGGTCCGTTCCCGCATTTCCGGCACTCGCAATTCTAGACGATCGAGCCGGATAGTGCCCACACTGACGCCCAGACGTTTTGCGAGCGCCTCATCGGTAAGAAAAGGCTCTTTCTCTAATAGCGACAGCAACTGCGCATGTCGCATTTGTTTTTGTCTGTGCCGCATCACCGTCACCTTTTTGGTACCTAGTGTTATCATCTGGTGCTAATCCTACACCAACGCTGAAAAAAAAACAACCTGTCGTATGAAAAAAGAGTGCCTGGCTTAGGAACTCTTTTCCATCGGCAGGTTGTTTGATCTCTGACGCGACCTAATTGGTCTCGCTCGAGGCCTTAACCATTTCCTTGCCGG
>DUQB01000177.1 GCA_012838035.1 Bacillota bacterium
GCGGGCGTAGGTCCTGTGTGGGTTACGCGGGAACGAGTAGGTCCAAACGCATAGGTGTCTCGTACCGGTTACATAAGGTGGAAGTCGCAGTGGGAACCGGTGCGCAATTAGAGGCAATCTTTCCCATAGAAGGTGGACGTAGGTACTACAGGAAGCCGCCGAGGTTGCGGCGAAATAGGCTGTAAGGCTGCGAAAATCAGTCTTGTTTGGAGGATGGACATGCTAAGACGTTTACTCATCAGTTTCATGCTGCTTGCACTGTCGATTACGCCCGCTTGGGCGGCTACGGTTACAGGCAGCACAGGCTTAATTGTCGTACCGGAAGCGGATATTCTGGGTCCCGGCGGATTCGAGGCGAGTCTGCATATCGCGCATAATGCGATTATGTCGCTGAGCTTAGGCATCTTTGATCATGTAGAGCTTAGCCTATACACGCCTCTTCGCAACGGCGACCTGGAATATACCGCCAAAGTGCTGCTCAATGCTGAGTCAGCTACCTTCCCGGGCGTGGCTATCGGCGTAGAGTCCGGCGATGTATACATTGCTCTCAGTCGCAGCTTCGGCAGAATGCGCGGCACGTTGGGTTTCGGTAACGGCGGTTTCAGAGGCATCTTCGGTGGTATCTCGTATCAGCTCAATCCCGTTTATTTCGGCAAGATGCAAACAGCGCCCAAATTGCTGCTGGATTATAACGGACACTTATTAAATGGCGGCATACGGATACCTTTGGCGTCGCGGTTGGAGTTGGACGCCAGCTTTATCGACTTTGATCACACCATGATCGGATTAACCTTCAAAACTCAGTTTTAACGCAGATTTCTCGCACTCTATCGGTAGATGACCGGGCGCCGGGGCGCGTTTTTCTCCGGCGCCGCTCGAGGTGCGCAGTTGCGGCAGGCAGGCTATGGGTTGATCCGAACTCTACCCAATGGTAAGGAGGTATATTTGTGGACCAAGGATGTTTTCACACTCTCCATACGGTAACGGGTGCGCGTCGTTTCTCAACCTATTTGGCCTGTATACTGCTTGTGCTCACGGTGGGGCAAGCAGGTGCGTACGCCGTCGGACCCACAACGACCGCGCTGGGCGGTACTCAGGTTGCCGTACCCGCTGCCGGCGTCGCTTTTAACCCGGCTGCCGTCGCCCGTGTTTCAGCCGCTACGTTCGAGTTAGGCGCAGCCTATCCTTTTGGTACTGGCGATGTGGGTTACATGGCGCTCTATGAGCCCAAAGACCTTGCCGGCAATAATGCCGCTTTGTCGGGGCTGTTAAGCGTCAACCAAAACAGACGGGTTGCCGGCGGATCCGACGGCGTGCTTATCTCCAATACCGTCAACTACCAGGTCGCGGAAGAGATGCCTTTGCTCGGCGCATTTGGTATAGGCATTCGCTATATACGCGCTGAGACTTCGCTCACAGCCAAAAAGGCAAGCGCTTGGCGCATAGACGTAGGCTGGCAAGGGCGTATCGGCGATTGGCTCACTTTGGGCTTGGTCGGACGCGACGTATTGGGCGCCGACCTGAAGTGGTCCGACTCCTCCGTTACCAAAAGGGTAGGGACTCTGCATGCGGGTATTGCTCTCAACCTAGGCTCCATCGTCACCATCGCCGCCGATTGCCGCCATTTGAATTGGCAGAAACCCGGAGAAACCTGGAACGCCGGCATCGCCCTGCGACCGGTAAAAGGACTAGTCTTGCGCGGCGGGTATCGTCATGCGCAGGGGGTAGGGGCGGCTACCGCCGGAGCAGGCGTACGACTGGGCAATTTTCAGCTTAATTTAGCCGCCGTCTTTGAGTCGGCTCCCACAGGATCATTAAGTATTGCCATAGAGTGGTAACCTATGCGCATTCTGGACCGCTATACAATCCGTGAGTTCACCGGACCGTTTTTGGCTTGCGTCAGCGGCTTCACAGTGATGTTGTTATCGGGCATCCTGTTCGAACTGATCGAGATGTTGGTGCAAGGTCAGCTGCCTCCATTGGACGCCGGACGTCTGCTGATTTATAAGGCGCCGGCCATAGTGGCGCTGACCTTACCGGCAGGCGCCCTATTCGCCGCCTTGTTGGCGCTGGGCCGGTTTGCCAAAGACAGCGAGCTCACGGTGATGCGCGTCACCGGTTCGGCCTATTGGCGGTTGGCGTTGCCCGTCATCATGATTGCCGCTTTCATCAGCTGCATCACCTTATGGCTCAATGAGACGGTGGTACCTGCCGCTAATCATCAAGCCGAAACTCTCTTCCGCCAGGCGCTGGTACGCGATGTCATCGGGCATGTAGAGCCCAATGTCTTTATCAAAGCGCCTGATGACCGCGTCATTTACGTAGGCGAAGTAGACCGCGCTCACCGGCGGGTGAAGAATGTCCTCGTTTTTGAGGCGGCTCGAGCTACCAGAGAAAACCCGCGTCCGTTTCCCGCATTGATTACCGCCCGAGAAGGCACATATGCCGATAGCGTGTGGCATCTGGAAAATGGGGTGCATCGCACGTTGGACGCTGAAGGATATGTCGTGCAAGAGTCGGGTTTTCAACGCATGGACATCCCCATGGTGGCAATAGACCAACTGCTCGCCGAACAGAAAACGACGGATGAGATGACGCGGAAAGAGCTGGGCGAATATATCCGTCTCTTTCAAAGCAGCGGCATACCGGTGCGTCGTTATGAGGTGGATTACCACATGAAACTGGCGCTGCCTATGGCCGCGCTTGTTTGGGTGCTGATAGCCGCCCCGTTGGCGTGCGCCGCCGGCAGGTCCGGACGGTTTTTCGGTGTGTTTATCAGTATTTTGGTGGCGTTTGCCTACTATGTGACGGTAGGTCTTGCCAGTTCGTTAGGCGGTACAGGTGTTCTGCCTCCCCATATTGCCGCTTGGCTGCCCAATATCGTCTTCAGTTGCCTAGGCCTGGCGCTAATGGTAAGAGTAGAGTACAACTGACAGATGTTGATACAAGGAGACTTCCGCAGCTGAGTGGAAAACTCCGATAACCCATTCCTCCTGCCGCATGACTCCGGCGGCATCAGCCATGAATTTGGATCATGATCTTTCCATTAAAAGGGGGAAGGCGCGGTGCGACTGCAGCTTCTACGACAGCCTTTGCTGTTCTTTTATCTGATAATGCTCTGCTTACTCTGCGGACGCATCGGCGTCACCTATGCGGCCAATGTCAGTATTACCGGAGCGGATGCAGCCGTCTACGATCAGGTGACCGGCTCCTTCGTCTTTCAGGGCGACATCGTCATTACCACCGGCGATACGACCATTAAAGCCGGGTATGTCATCTACGACGGCACGAACAACCGCCTGGACATTCGCGGCCCTTTGACCATTACCTATGACGGCGCCACCCTGGCCGGCAGAGATCTAAGCTACCAAATTGATACCAACACAGGTTCGCTTAAACAGGCGCAGGCGGAGATGACGCCCGCGAGCGCCGTCTCTCCGATGTATTTATTGGGTGATGAGGTCACTACCTGTAGTGAGCGTACGGTGCTCTCCGGAGCGAAAGTAACCACCTGTGATCCGGCTGCTCCGGGGTATTACCTTTCAGCCGCCGTCATTGAAATTTACCCGGAAGATAGAATCGTTCTATACCAGGTGCGCTTTGTAGAGAGCGGATTGACGCTGTTTTATTGGCCGCGGCTGACGTTCTCCCTGAAGGCTGAGCGAGACGACGAGTTTACCCTGCCGCAAATCGGTCATTCGGCTAATGAGGGATGGTACGTTAAGTCCAAGTTTAGGTACCAAGGTCCCTGGAGCCAACACGGCGAGTTGCATCTCGATTACATGCAGTATTTAGGGTGGGGCTTCGGTGTTTCGCATGTGCTGCGGACAGACGACAAGGGTACCGATAAGTTCCATTTATATGTCCAGCCCAATAAGAAGAGCGGCCATACCGATCTGACGCTGACCTTCGATGAGCAGCGCACCTATGGAAAAAACATCAATGTGACCTTGCACAGTGGGTATAAATCGACCGGCGAGACGCAGGGCGAGCGCAGACAGTTCAGCAATCGGATCGCCATTTCCCAAAGCCGCACCGGCGGCAGCACCTCCGTCAGCTATAACGATCTACGCTATTGGGGCGTCCAACCCGGCTACGATACCAGCGGCAGCGTGAATCACACGCAAACGCTGTTCGGCGATTGGCGCCTGCGTCTTAACGGTACGTTGCATAAGCGTGATTTGGCCAATGCCAAGTACCGCAACCTCATGGGCTATTTCGCGGAAATCACCAAAAATACGGCGGATTGGTCGCTTGGGCTTGTCGCGGAAGATCGTTTCAACCCCGACCTAGAGGACGACGAGGTTGCCGACATCTCTTGGAATAGGGCGAGGCGTTTACCTGAACTTACCGTGCGCATCAATCGGTTCAAGCTGTTCGGCTGGGAAACGCCGTTTACCTTCGATGCGGCTTGGGGGATGCTTACCGAGAATCGGCAAGGGAGCAGTATCTCGACAGAACGTGTGCATGTCGCCGGCCGGATTAAACCCCAGAAGCTCAACATGAAACTGTTCGGCGAGTTCACCTGGTCCGGCTCGCTCATTCGGCGTTGGTACGGCACAGGTGAATCTCAGTGGGTGGCCGGTTCGCAAACCAATTACAGCCTACCCATCACCAAAGCCCTCGTACTAACGGGGAATCATGCCTATGAGCAAGCCTTTGGGGATGTTACGCCTTTCCATTTCGATCGGGTGAGTTATCGGGAGCAAATTTCCGGGCGCTTGAGCTATCAAAGCAATGCTTTGCAGGTGTCGGCGTCAACAGGGTACAATCTGGTCACCAAGCGTCTCCATGATGTTGTGGCCAGTTTGCGCTATTCGCCCACTGCGAAAATGCGGTTTCAGCTCCAGACGGCGTACAGTCTGGAAAACCAGATCTGGAATTATGTGGTCGGTACCGTTCAGCTGTCGCCCTGCCCAGCCTTTACCCTTAACCTCGGCGCCAAGTATAACATGATCGAGCAGCGGCCCGATCGCATCGACGCAGAGTTTTTCTGGGACCTAGGCGGTTGGGAATTGGGTTATACGGCTATCTACGATGGTACGAAGAATCAGTTTGAACGGGGCGACTTCATCGTCACGCGCGATTTGGATTGCCGCGCCTTCGACATCCGCTATAATCAGGTAGACAAGGCCATCTGGCTGGAGTATCGCATTACGGCCTTCCCCAAAGCCGGTGTGAAGGTGGGCGCTTCCGATACAAGTTTGATGTTCGACGCCCGCGGATGGGAAGAATTGCTGGCTGACGAATAAGGGCGCAGGCCCAAGGTAACGGGCTTGCGGAGATGAATGGTAGACGGGGGGAGGTGGTTGCATGCTGAAAAAGGTCTCGCGTCGGCTTATAGCGGTAGTCGTTTTGTTGTCCGTGACCGCTGCCGGTAGGGGCATTTACCGATTTTTGCAGGAAGAACCTCAGGCAACCACCCAAGGGTCGGCGGCGCTGGTCACCGAATTCGCCAGGCCTAAGTTGGTGGGATGGCTGAAAGGCGAACGGCAATGGACGGTTTCCGCCCAAAGCATGAACGATACGGGCGACACGGTCACAATCAATCAGATTGAAGAAGGTATCATCTACCGGGAAGGTCAGGTTTACTTCACCTTCCAGGCGGTGCAAGGCGTTTGGCGCAAAGCGCAAGGTCCGGGGCAAGGCGACGACCTGCACTTGAGCGGTGGAGTGCAGGTTTACAAAGATCATGTCCGCATCTTTGAAACCGATGACCTGCGCTGGCTAGGCGCCGAGCAGATGCTGCACGCGCCCGGCGCGGTTCGTTTCGAGTATGAGGAAAATAAAGCCGTCGCATCAAGCATGAGCTTCAACGCCGTAACCGAAGAGGTCACTTTGTCCGACCGCATTGAGATTACGCTGGCGGACGGTACTGAAATAAGCATCCATGGTCGGCTGATTTACAACCTAAAAGACAAGACCTTCCATATTGAAGGTGTGCAGGAGTTTATTTTCAACGGCTGAACAACCTGACAACTATGGCGGGTTGTTCTTATATATGCAGAAAGTACTCATGCCCTCCTCTAGCTGCGTTATGTTATAATAACCTGCAATCCCGGAGACGTTTTGCCTGTTCGGGCGCAAGTTTTCGGCAGGACAATGACATGACGGAAGATGCGGCTGTTTGCCGTCTCTATGGAATATCAGAGAGCTTACCGGGCTCGGGCAAAGGGGGGGCTTGTTTTGTTACGCCTATTACGTGCCGGTTATTGGCGTGATCTGCTGACGCTCATATTAGTGACTACGCTGCTTGGCAGTATGGTAGCAGGCGGCGTGGCTTTAGTTGCGGACAAGTACTTTGCCGGCACTGTGAGCGGTCTGGTGGGAGAATACGGCGAGTACGACGTGATCGTACATGTGCGGGAGGATGCCGCGGCAGCCGTGCGCCAAGAGATCCGGGACCTAGTGGAAGAGCAACTGGACGGAGCGCACGTGAAACAGGGAATCACTGTGGCCGGTAAGGCTAATTATTTCGTCGCCATACCGGAGCGGCACAAAACACAAGCCCAATTCGAGCGTCTAAACGATCTCTTCACCGCATTGTCCGGCTATGCGGGACTCACCTTTATCACGGAGCCCAGCGTAGTGGTAAACAACGTACACAACGCCGTTCGCCAAACCTTGCTCGGTGAGTTGCAGAGCATTGACGGCGTACGCTTCGTTTTTCGCGACGGTGCCAATCTGGTGGCGGTGTTGGAGGATCCGGAGCGCGCTGAGACTGTATACCAGGCGGCAAAACAGCTGAGCGAACAGTACCGCATTCTAGAGGCGCGGTTTCCATTTCAATACGAATTGGATGATCCGGAGCAAGCAGCCCGCACTGTAGAGCAGGCTATGCAGCAGGTGTGGGGTGAACATGCCGTACGCGATGTTACCGTGGCCGGTAGTGACGGCGAAATGGGCTCTTTTGTAACGGCGTTGCAGGAAATGAAGCGTTTTTTGACGGGTTATGCTTCACGGGCTGAAATTACGCTCAATACCAGTGGGTCAGTGATTGTGAACGACCTCGTGACTTTGACCGCCATACCGGGTACGGGCGATGCAGCGAGGCCGGCGAGCGTTGCTGTGCGCATCACCGGCGTTAACGCGCAAAAGGCCGTCGGTTATGTGGAGAGAGGCGAAGTCGACGCCCTGTTGGATACGCAGGTGACTGTGCGCGATGCGACGGGGCGCACTGTGGGGCGGGGCAGTGTGACCAATGAACGGCTGGAATTGGTGCGAGCCATCGATGCCGGCTTGGAGTTGCTGGATCAGCTTTCCGTCCTTTCGGTAGAAGCCGGCGATGCCGTGGGGAGCGCCGAGGAGACCTTAAAGACCTTTCAGGCGGCTTTGGTGCAGTTGGAGACTGTACAAGAGCAAGTGCGTCAGATCAATGAAGAGTTGACCGCTCGCAGCAGCGCCGATCCGGGACAGGTATTGCTCTCAGTCTTGCTTTCCGGCTTGGTAAAGCGGATGACGCCTGAACAAGACGTCGACGATCTTAAAGAGATAGACATTCCCGGGATGCAAGCGGGTCTCCGCGATATGGCAAGTCGGCTGGATGCTATGAGCCGGATCGATATGGCGGTCGTCAAGCAAGAGATGCTGCAGGTGCGAGATAATCTGCCGCGACTAACCGATACGCAGATCGGTGACTCACTGCGTCTGATTGAGCGCTATTTGGCCGGCCAGGTTGTGCCCGGCGATCAGATTCAGCTGCTGCTGAACCCGGAAGTGGATCAAGATCAGAGTCAGAAGTTGATGAAAAGCGTGCTCGGGCGGAGCGATATCAGCGTGTTTGTTTCGCCTGCCGCCGTAGTCACGCCGAATGCCCGTGCCACCTTATTCAGCGTATTGGGTGAAGTGCGCCGCACAATTGCCGGTTTGACAGCGCTGGCGTTAACCCTCTTGGCGCTGTTACTGGACCATGCGGTGCTCTTTTCCAGCCTACAGTTACAGCAAAGGGAGAAAGGCGCGGATAACCGCCTGCTGCGCCGTTTGCGCCCGGGTAACTGCCTTTGGGCCATGGCGATGGGCAGTATTCTCCTCATTGGTGTTTATACGGGCAGCGGCGCTCGGATCCCCGGTTTGGCGCAGTATCACGTGTTGCTTTTGGGCGGCGGCTTGGGTTGGTTGATCTACGCTTTAGCCCGGCGGATCAGCCCGGTTGATGCGGAAGAATGGGTGGCCGGCGTTGCCTTAGGGCTTAACCCGGCCCAGGTGATGCGGGAGATCGTCGTGCCGGCAAACAGACCTGGTTTGCTACTCTTTCTAAACCGCGCCAGACAAGTGTTCCATTGATGAAGGGAGGGCGCAGGCATGTTACAGGTGTACGATCTGTATAAGCAGTATCGGGGGGTGCCCGCGTTGCAAGGGGCGACACTGGCGGTGGAGCCTGGGGAAACCGTGGTGTTGATGGGGCCCAGCGGTTGCGGTAAGTCTACGCTGATTCGTTGCATCAACCGCTTAACTGAGCCTGACGCCGGTGAGATTTGGTTCAACGGCGAAGCGGTACGTGCCATGTCCGCAACACGGCTGCAGGAGTATCGGCGGCAAGTAGGCTTTGTGTTTCAGCACTTTAACCTGATCGCACGCCTGACCGTGCTCCAGAATGTCATGTTGGGTCTGGTCATGGCCGGCAGAGACAAAGAGGCAGCTGAAAAAGCGGCGTACCAGGCGCTTAAGCGAGTAGGCATTCACCCGCATCTACACGATCGTTTGCCGGCGGCTCTTAGCGGCGGCCAACGGCAGCGGGTCGGGATTGCGCGTGCTTTGGCAGCCAAACCGAGTTTAATGCTCTGGGACGAACCTACGGCGGCCCTCGACCCCATCTTAGTACAGGAAGTGCTGGACGTGATGGAAGAACTGGCGACCAGCGCCAAAGCGGGCATGCTTATCGTCACCCATGAGCTGGCCTTCGCCATGCGCGTTGCCGATCGCCTGCTCATCATGGATGAAGGGCGCATTGTCGAAGAAGGTGCGCCGAGACAGGTGTTTACCGCTCCCAGTTCTGCCGTCGGGCAGCGGTATCAACGTTTGTGGGAGAGTCGCTATCTGGACGTGCACCATTCCATCCGGGGTAGACAGGCACACCAGCGGCAGCAGACCGGCGTGACCAAATCGGTTGTTCATCTGGGCGAAGGTGTAGGAGCTACCGGTTGCTTGGCGTCGCAAGGCAATACTGCGTCTGCAAGCTGAGCTCGCATTGGGTTGCCGCGTGCAGGATAGATCAGACCTTTGCAGAAGTGTATGCCGCAGGTTGGTCAATTGTTAAGCGGGCGTCGCAGAGCAGTTGATCGACGCGTGCGCGACAACAGGAGCACACCATAAACAGTGAGCCGGAAGAGGCGAAGTAAGTGCAAAACCAACGATCAATCGCCCATGCCTTTACTATCTCCGGTATGGGCGTTCATTACGGTATGCGGTGCACGATGCATGTTCAACCTGCTCCGCCCGATAGCGGAATAGTGTTTCAACGTCACGACCTGCCCGACAAACCGCGCGTGGCGGCGTGCGTAGCTAATGTAAAAAGCACCTTGCGGTGCACGGAAATCGGTACGGAGTCGGGATCGGTATTCACCATTGAGCACCTGATGTCGGCGCTGCGGGGTATGGAGATCGATAATTGTCTTATCACCTTGGACGGACCCGAAGTGCCCATCGTCGACGGGAGCGCCGCGCATTTTGTAACCAAGTTGATGCAGGCCGGCATTGTGGAGCAGGATGTTCCTCGCCAAGTGGTGCGACTGACCGCGCCCGTGTGGGTGAGCGACGGGCAACGTCACGTGGTAGCTTTGCCCAGCGATCGCTTGCAGATCAGCTTTACCTTCACCAATGACAAGCGGCACCCATTGCTCAGCGATCAGTACGCCGACTATATCATCACTCCGGAGACGTATCAGGAGCAGATAGCCTCAGCGCGCACTCTGGGTTGGCTGGCCGAAGTGGAAGCCTTGCGCAAGCTGGGCCGATTACAAGGCGGCAGCGTAGATATTGCGGTCGTCATGGATGAAGAGCGGATCTATACTCAGTTGCGTTTCCCTAATGAGCTGGTGCGGCATAAAATCTTGGACACAATCGGCGATGTGGCTTTATTAGGTCATCTACATGCACATATTATATGTTGTCGGAGTGGGCATGAAATGAACGCCCGGTTAGGGCGCGCCATTTGGGATGCCGTTGCCGCCGGCGCCGCTACGGTATCGCCTTAGGCAAAAGATGCTCCGATTGCGTATCAATCAATGCAAAACGCAGGGATGTGCCATGGAGAAGGGAGTCGATTCGCATGAAAGCAATTCTGCCGGTAGCCGGCGTAGGTACGCGTCTGCGCCCATTAACCCACACCGTACCTAAAGCGTTGGTGCATGTAGCGGGAAAGCCGATTCTCGGACATATTTTGGACTCCTTATTGCCCTTGGGCGTCGATGAGGTGGTCCTGATCGTCGGCTACTTAGGCGAGCAGATTGTCCATTACGTCCGCACGAACTATTCACTAAACGTGCGTTTCGTTGAACAGCCCGAACGGCAGGGTCTCGGGCAAGCGGTGTATTTGGCTAAGGAGGAAATCACTACCGACGAACCGGTTTTCATCGTGTTGGGCGATACCATCTTCAGCGCCGACCTGTCTGCGGTACTGGCTAACGGCCGGAGCGCCATCGGGGTGCATGAAGTAGGCGATCCCACACGCTTCGGGGTGGTGGAGTTGGAGGGCGCGAGGATTAAGCGCTTGGTGGAGAAACCGGCACAGCCGCCCAGCAACTTGGCTATCGTAGGCGTCTATTACTTGCGCAGCAGTATGCAGCTGTTCGCCGCGCTGCAAGAGATCATCGAAAAGGATATCAAGGTGAAAGGCGAGTACCAGCTTACCGACGCTCTACAGTTGATGATCGAACAAGGTGAGCCCATGGGTTGTTTTAAGGTGGACGACTGGCTCGACTGCGGGAATCCGGAGACGCTGCTTTCCACCAACCGACTCCTTCTCGACCGGCGGCAAACCGTCGCTATGGCCGAATGCGACAGCTGTATCGTCATTCCGCCGGTGTATGTTTCGCCTACGGCGCATGTGCGCAATTCCATCATCGGGCCGTATGTAAGCATTGCCGACGAGGCGCATGTGGATCAGTGCATCATCCGCAACAGTATCGTAAACCGCGCCGCTACGGTAACAAACGTGTTGCTGAGCGACTCCATCATCGGTGAGCACGCGACCATGGACGGCATATTCACGCAGGTGAATGTGGGCGATTCATCAGACATCCGTGTGGCCGGCTGATGCGCCGGAATCACCGCGTTTGCCGTTGAGTTTAAAGACGAGACGCGCTGCAGAGAAGTCTCGTCTTTTGCGTTTTTTCGGAGGTCGTCGGACGGATGTTGTAGGGAAAGCGCGGCACACGCCTGCCGGTCTTTGGCAGATACGGCAATCGGCTGCCTTGACACCTCCTAAAGGGGGGTTGTACAATTGATGCAAATCCGGACGCGAGCCCATAAATACGACGTTTATGGTTTATTGTACAGTATCTTGGCATAAAGGGTTTGGTGCATTAGAAGGGGAGTATTAACCTGTTGGATAATGTCGCGATTCGCAAGTTATTACCGCATCGCTATCCGATGCTGTTGGTAGATCGAGTTTTAGAGCTTGAGCCGGGAAAAAGAGCCGTCGTCATCAAGAACGTCACGGCCAACGAACCATTCTTCCAGGGTCATTATCCGAGCATTCCCATTATGCCCGGGGTACTCATTATCGAAGCTATGGCGCAGGCTGCCGGTTTGGCCATAGCGCCGGAAAGCGTTACCGGGGTACCCTTACTAACCGGCATTGATAACGCGCGCTTTCGTAAGATGGCGGTTCCGGGCGACCAAATACGCATTGAGATTACGGTACTCCGCAGGGGAAGTCGTTTAGGCAAGGTAAGCGCCATCGCTATGGTAGAGGGCGCGATAATTGCTGAAGCCGAACTCATTTTTACCTATCTGGAACAGAGCAAGGCTGATTAGCCTCTCCAAGGCGCAGCTATGCGCCGAAGCAACAGACCTCAATTAAAGGAGGAAGCCACCAGCAGGCGGAGCAAAAAACTGGTGACGCGATTATTGGACATTGTAGAACGCAGGGTAGATAAGAAAGTCGTACCTTTACGCACCAATATTCATCCAACTGCTATCGTTCACCCTAATGCTCGGCTCGGCGCCGGGGTACAAATCGGACCTTACGCCATCATCGGCGAAAATGTGGAAATCGGCGATGAAACGCAGGTGGGGCCGCACTGCGTAATCGAGGGATGGACATGTATCGGTAAAAGAAATCGCATCTATACCGGCGCAGTGGTAGGCAATGAACCGCAGGACCTAAAGTTCCGCGGCGAGAAGTCTTACCTTTTTATCGGCGACAATAACCTCATACGTGAGTATGCCAGTATCAGTCGGGGAACCGCAGGGGGCGGCGGTGAAACTCGCCTCGGCAATAATAACCTGATCATGTCGTACGTGCATGTAGCGCACGACGTGCAAATGGGCAGTCATGTGGTAGTGGGTCACGGCAGCGGTATTGCCGGCCATGTGACGATTGAGGATCGCGTAATCATCGGCGGCATCGTCGGCGTGCACCAATTCAGTAAAATCGGTCGTTTGGCCATGCTGGGCGCGCACTCGATGATTACGAAGGATGTGCCGCCTTACACCTTGGTGGACGGCAATCCGGCCAAAGCCTTCGGACCGAATATCGTAGGTCTGCGGCGCAACGGATACAGCCCCGAGGTGCGTTTAGAGATCCAACGTGCGCTCAGAATTCTCTACCGCACAGGTTACTCGGTCTCTAAGGCTATTGAAGTCATGGAGCAAGAGCTGGCGGGCTGTCAGGAAATCGATCACTTTATCCGCTTTCTGCGCTCATGTGATCGAGGTATCTGCCGCTAAACGCGCTGCGTCGACGGCACTGCGTTTCGTACTAGAGCCCGCGAGGTTGATTCTACTGGCGCTTGCCTATGCAGGCGCCAAGCTTATCTTACCGCTTTTGTTCAGGGGAGTGCGTGTCTTGCGTAAACGAATCGGGATGCTTGCCGGATACGGCGACCTGCCGGTGGCCTTTGCCATTGAGGCCCAAGCTGCAGGTATTGACGTCTGCGCCATCGGGATCACGGCTGATGTCAATCCGCAACTGAAGCAGTATGTCGCCGCCTATCGCGAGATATCGCTGGGGCAGTGGCAGCAGGTGATTGACACTTTGCGCGCCTATGGCGTACAGGACCTGGTACTGCTGGGGAAGGTGGAAAAGTCTTGGGCTCTGCATACAACGGAGGTAGACGCGCGCTTCCGGCAAGTTGTCGGCGCCCTGCAGGCACGCAACGATGATCGCATGATATTGGCTTTTGTGACAGACTTGGCTAAGGAGGGCTTTGCGCTTAGAACGCAGGGCGAGTTGCTGTCCGAGCTGTTTCCCGGACCGGGAGTACTTTCTACGCGCAGGCCTACGCAACAAGAGTGGAACGACATCGTTTTCGGCTACCAAATGGCCAAGGGGATTGCCGGACTCGACATCGGACAGACTTGCGCGGTCAAACACGGAATGGTGTTGGCGGTAGAAGCCATCGAGGGGACGGATGAGTGCATTCGTCGCGGCGGACGACTCGGTCGTGCGGATGTGGTGATCGTGAAAGTGGCTAAGCCGCAACAGGACCATCGCTTCGACATTCCGACGGTAGGTCCCGATACGCTGCGCGTCATGCACGAGTCGGGCGCCCGCGTATTGGCCTTTGAGGCCGGTGCCACTTTTGTCCTCCAACTGAATACAATGTGTCGCTATGCGGATGAACGCGGCATGGTCATCGTCGCCTATCTGCCGGATCGACCCATAACGTCGTAAAAGACCGGCGCTGCTGCAATATGCGGTTTTGGGCGAGCGCCCACCTGGGAGGTGTCACATGAAGATCATGATGGTGGCCGGGGAAGCTTCGGGCGATTTGCACGGGGCGAACTTGGCGCGAGAGATCCTGGCTTTAGAGCCCGGTTGCCGCTTGTTCGGCATGGGCGGCAGCCTCATGCGGCAGGCCGGCGTGGAACTCGTCTACGATCCGACCAGCGTGAGCGTCATGGGCTTTGCCGAAGCGCTGAAAAGCGTCACGGTGTTAAAGCGCGTCCTCACGCGTTTAGGTGAAGTGCTCGATAAAGAAAAACCGGATCTAGTGGTGCACATCGATTTTCCCGAATTTAACTTGCGTTTGGCGGAAATGGCGCATAACCGGGGCATTCGCACCGTTTACTACATGAGCCCGTCGGTATGGGCGTGGCGGCAGGGCAGAGCGCGCAAAATCGCCCGTATCATCAGCTGCGTCTGCACGGTGTTCCCCTTTGAAATGCCGGTATATGAGCAAGCCGGCGCAACGACGTGTTATGTCGGCCATCCATTAGTCGATATTGTTAAAAGCAGCATATCGCGTCCGGCCTTGCTGCAGCAGTTGAACCTCGATCCGGCCGCGCCCGTGTTTGCCCTTTTACCGGGCAGTCGGGAACAAGAAATTCGGCTCCACCTGCCGGATATGCTCAAAGCGGCGACCTTAATACGCAAAGAGGCGCCGGACGCTCGGTTCATCATCGCTTTGGCGCATACCATCAGCCGGCGTCTGATCGACGAGTATATGGCTCAAGAGCCGGGGCTCCCCGTGGTGATTACAGCCGGTCGCACTTATGATGTCTTGGCGGCTGCCGATGCCGCCCTGATTACCAGTGGAACGGCCACATTGGAATCCGCTTTGCTGGGGACCCCGCTGGTGATGGTTTATCGCATGTCCAAGAGCACTTATCACATACTGCGGATGTTGGTCAAAATTCCGTATGTAGCATTACCCAATATCGTCCTGGGCGAGGAAATCGTGCCCGAGCTGATTCAAAACGAAGTGACGCCTGGACGGATGGCTGAAGAGCTGCTCGCATTATGGCGGGATCCGCAACGCCGTGCAGCGGTATGCGCCGGCTTGGCGCAAAGCGTCGCCCGCTTAGGTCCGCCGGGAGCGGTGCAGCGGGCGGCAGGCGTCTGTTTGGCGGTGGCCAAGGGCAACGATCCGCAGGAGTATACCGTACCTTTGGAGCACTGACGCGGCGCGTCGACGACAGTCGGGTTGCGTAGGGTCGTAAGCGTGTGCGGCACGACGAGGAGGCAGGTTGGCCTGGATATCATCTTGACGACGAACAGCCCGGGAGAAGTGGCGGCGTGGTTGACCCCGACGGTACGCGCCCTGCGGCATAGGGCTCCTCAGGCTCGCATCAGCGTGTTCGTGCCTCCGTGTACCTTCGCCGGCGGCGCCGAATGTCGCGTAATCAGGCGGATGCCATGGGTAGACCAAGTCTACGGACCGGCAGAGTTTGTCCGCTATGCCTTGTTCGGCATCAAACCCGCAGGCTTTGCGCCCGGTCCGACAGGCGTCGTCTGCTTTTTGGGCGGCGATCTGCTGTATGCGGCATGGCTGGCCAAGCGGTTGCGTTATCCGGCTATAGCCTATAACGAAGGTCGTGTGCGCCTGCAGAATGTATACCGCAAATTCTTAATGCCCGACGCCCAAGCGCGTCAAAGAGCGCTGGCGGCAGGCGGCAAAGCTGAACAAATTGAGGTGATCGGCGATCTGATGCTGGACGCCATTCGGCCGACCGTCGCCGATCGTGTTTCCGCCAAGGCCATGCTGGGCGTCGGTGACCGCGGTTATGTAGTCTCATTGTTTCCCGGTAGCCGGCCGTACGAACTACAGGCGATGTTGCCGTTCATGTTGCGCGCGGCCGAGTTGATCGCCTGCTCCGTCGAGCAGCCCGTGCACTTTTTGATCAGTTTGGCGCCTTTTGTGGATCATGAGGCCCTTGTGCAGGCTGCCGGCAGCATAACCCCCGGTTTTGAGGGTGTTACCGCAACGGTGGAACAAGACGCTCCGTTGTCGGGGGGGCATACGGGTTCGGTAGGCGTTTGGCGTCTGTGTACCGCTAAAGTGCGGGCTACGGCCTATCAAGGGCTGCAATACGACATTATGCAGGCCGGCGATGTCGCCGTCACCATACCGGGCAGCAACACGGCGGAAATGGCCGGCTTGGGCGTGCCGATGGTAGTGGTGTTTCCCTTGAACAAACCGGAAGCATTGCCTTTAGAGGGTTTACCGGGCGTGATCGGTAGGATACCCGGTATAGGCCCGGCGTTAAAAAAGCAGGTAGTCGCCAAGGCCGCAGCTAAAATAAAGTATGTAGCTTGGCCTAACCGAAAGGCTAATCAGATGCTGACGCCCGAAATCAAAGGCTATGTGCGGCCGGAGGATGTCGCGATTCCGGTAGTTGAGTTATTGCGAAGAGATGAGAAACGTGAGGCCATCGGAGCCAAATTGCGCGCCGTCATGGGCGCGCCCGGGGCGGCCGGCCGGTTGGCCGAACACATTTTGACGCATGTCGGCAGCACACGTTAGTAAAGGGAGGTGGCGTACGGATGGACGGAAAAGCAACTCCATGGCGTTTGCTGAGTTATCTGCGTCCCTATTGGTGGGCCGTCCTTCTGGGGTGTCTGTTGGTCGTCGTCACCGCATTCACCCAGTTGCTGCTGCCTTTCATATTAGGTAAAGGACTTATCGACGAGGTTTTCATCAAGAAAGAGAATCTGCGATTGCTCGACATCATCGCCGTAGGGATGCTTTTGCTGTATTTGGTGAAAGGTGTTTTTCACTACGGCCAAGTTTATATCTTGGGCTATGCCGGGCAGCGCGTCGTTTTCGATTTGCGCAACGCGGTGTTCGCTCATCTGCAACGCCTCTCTCTCAGTTTTTTTGAACGCAGTCGCACAGGGGAAACCATCTCGCGCGTGACCAATGATATGACAGTCATTCAAACGGCTCTGACCACCGGATTGCGCGATTTCGTACTGGATGCCGTGATGATCTGCGGCATCGCCGCGGGAGTGTTGAGCATCCATTGGCGCCTGGCCGCGGCGGCCGTCATCGTGTTTCCGTTGGTCGGTTGGGCCATTAACCTATACGGCATCCGGGTGCGCCGCTTTACCAAGCAGGCTCAAGAACAGGTCGCTGAAATCAGCGCGCAGCTGCAGGAGACTCTGACGGGTATCCGTATCGTCAAGGCGTTCACCTTGGAAGACCAGGAGCGCAGCCGTTTTCGCAGTAAGAATGAAGCAACCTTTCAGGCGAGCATGAAGACGGCCCAGACGATGGCGACCGTGTTACCCGTCGTTGAGCTGCTCATGGTCTTTGGTTTGGTCACGGTATTGTGGTATGGGGCGCGTGAAGTCGTAGCCGGGCGCATTACTCCCGGCGAATTGATCACCTTTATCTCCTTGTTGGGTATGGCATCCGCTCCCGTAAACGGCATCACCAGGACCATCAACCAGTTCCAACAAGGCTTTGCCGCGGCCGATCGCGTCTTTAGCCTGCTGGATGAAGAACGTGAGATTAAGGAGCCGGTCCGTCCCATTGTCCTTAAGCGGGCGGCAGGCGCAGTCGCCTTCAACAATGTGTCGTTCAGCTATAACAAGGAAAAACCGGTGCTGCGCAACATTCAGTTAACGGTGCGACCCGGCGAGGTCATCGCTTTAGTGGGGCCCAGCGGCGCGGGAAAAACGACTTTGGTGAATTTGCTGCCGCGGTTCTACGATCCCGACAGCGGCAGCGTGACCATCGACGGCGTTGATGTAAGGCGGATGAGCTTGCGTTCGCTGCGGTCTTTAATTGGGTTGGTACCGCAGGAGACGGCGCTTTTCGGCGTCAGCGTGGCCGAGAACATCCGTTACGGGCGAGCGGATGCCCGGATGGAAGATATTATCGCGGCGGCGCGGTTAGCCAATGCGCACGATTTTATTACCCAATTGGCGCAAGGATACGATACCATGGTAGGGGAACGCGGCGTCACCCTTTCCGGCGGCCAGAAGCAGCGGCTGGCCATTGCTCGGGCCGTACTGCGCGATCCTAGAATTCTGATTTTAGATGAAGCCACTTCCAGTTTGGATACGGAATCGGAAGCACTGGTGCAAGAGGCTTTGGAGCGCCTGATGCGTAATCGCACCACCTTTGTCATAGCGCACCGCCTGACCACGATTTTGCATGCCGACCGCATCGTGGCGCTGCAGGACGGTTGCATAGTTGAAGAAGGCAAACACGAAGAGTTGTTGGCGAAGCAAGGCGTATACTATCGGCTTTATGAAGCCCAATTCAGGACATGAGCGTGTGCGATGAGCAATCAACGGAGATCACGACATGAGCATATGCCGCGTTTAGATGCGGAGCAGACCTCCTCAACGGCCGGGACGTCGCTTGCGGCGCCCCCCACCCGGATACTATTGCTGAGCAATGGCCATGGGGAAGACGCGATGGGCGCAATACTAGCTACCGCGCTGCGAGACGAGAATTTGGTTGTGGACGCGTTTCCGCTGGTGGGAACGGGCCGGGCGTATACGCAAGCGGATATTCCCGTCGTAGGCGTGCAACAGGTGATGCCTTCCGGTGGTTTCATCCTGGAGGGGGGCGGCGGCATCCGGCGCGATTTGCGGGCGGGTTTGCTTTCGTTAACCTGGCGACAGATTAAGGCGTTGCGAAAGATGTCCAGCGCTTACGATCGGGCTATAGGGGTGGGTGACGTGTACCCGCTTGCGCTCAACGCCTTCTTTCTCAAACGCCCCTTTGTGTTCATCCCCACTGCCAAGTCGGATTATATTCGACCGCATTACGGCGTAGAAATCGCGCTGATGCGCAGAACGTGCGCCGCCGTGTTTCCTAGAGATGCCAAAACGGCTGCCGGGTTGGCGCAAAAAGGGGTGCCGGCGCAATACCTGGGCAATCTGATGTTGGATGCGCTTAGAATCACCGGGGTGGATTATCGGGCGGGAGCACAGTGGGTCATCGGGATTCTGCCGGGCAGCCGGGCGCCGGAAGCATATCGCAACACGGCGCAACTACTGCGCGTCGTCGGATGGATCCATGAGTTGGCTAACAGCGACATGCCCTGCTGCTTACTCGCTTTAGCCGGTGGATTGTCGCCGCAGATTCTGCGAGAAAGTATGAGTGCGGGTGGAGCGTGGCAATGGCTTGAGGCAACGGAAACGCCGGCGGCAGAGGGCGTTGTAGGTATCTTACTGCATCGTACGGCGCAAGCCCGGGTGTTGGTCGTCCAAAGTCGTTTTGGCAACGTCCTGGCGAACTGCGACGTCGTTTTAGGCATGTCGGGCACCGGCAATGAACAAGCGGCAGGGATGGGCATTCCCGTCGTTACGCTGCCCGGAGCCGGGCCTCAGTTTACCAAGCGCTTTGCTCTGGATCAAAAACGTCTCCTAGGCGATGCGTTGCTTGTCGTGGAGAACGGCGAATATGCTGCGGCCTGCGCCGTATGGGCCTTGCTGCAGAACCGGGAACGCCGCGCCATGATGGGCGCCGTGGGGAAAGAGCGGATGGGAGAACCAGGCGCTACCCGGCGCATGACTGCGGCAATTATCGCCTTAATGGCAGGTTACGACCCGGCGGCGGCCAACCTGAACGGCGATGCTTAAAGAGTATAGCGGGGAAGGATGAATATGGTGCCGGAAGTCCATGTGGGGCGGCCTAAAGCCGAAAGGGAGCGATATGTCGTCTCCGTAATCATTCCAACGTACAATAGATGTCCCATTCTACAGAAGTGCCTGGAGCATTTGGCGGACCAGACGCTGGATCCCGATACATTTGAGGTTATTGTGGTGGACGATGCTTCCACCGATGATACGGCGCGGATGATTAAGGAGCTGGCCGTGCCTTATACGCTGCGCTACATACCCTTAAGCGAGCGGACGGGGCCGGGCGGGGCGCGCAATGTGGGCATCGAGGCGGCGCAGGCCGACGTCATCGTCTTTTTAGACAGCGATTTGATCACGGCGCCGCAATTTCTGGCAGCCCATGCGGCCGTGCATCGCGAGGATCCTAAGCGCATAGGGCACGGACCGATCATTTACACTACGAATTTTGAGAACCCCACAGCCACACCGATGAAGCTGACCGATATTTCCCGCGCCTACTTTTGTACCTGTAACGTATCCATTCGCAAGGAACATTTGGTGCAAGTCGGCATGTTCGATACCGATTTCAAAGAATACGGCTGGGAGGATCTTGAGCTGGGGCGCCGCCTGCGACGGTTGGAGTTGACCGCAGTCCCGGTGCCGGAGGCGAAAGGTTGGCACTTTAAGTATCCGCTGCGTTTGGAGCAATTACCTCGCTTAATCGAGCAGGAGCGTCAACGCGCTCGTACCGCCTGGATCTACTACCAAAAGCATCCGGAAGCCGGGGTGCGGGCGTCGATTGAGCTGATGCCGTTCATCTTTCGGTTGGACAAGCTGCTTTCTCTGCGCGGCTGGACGGATAAACCAAGCACCTTAGCCTATCTCCAGCGCTTGGAACAAGCCGGCAAGCGGGGCAGGCTGCGCTTTCTAGTGCGGTTGATCACCCATCATGCTTACATGGAGGAATTACGGCGGGTCATCCCCCACGATCACCAGGCGCGGAAGTATGTGCGTTAACAGCTTTTGGGCGCAACCGAAACCGATCGGCCCATGCCCCGGCTGACGGGTGCCGACGCCCTAAACACACAGGATGCACCATACTCCAGCAAGATGGAAGGCGATCATACATGTCTAAAGGACTGCGTTTATTGGTAACCGGAGGCGCCGGTTTCATCGGTTCGCACATTGTGGATGCGGCGCTGACGGCGGGCTATGAAACGGCGATTGTAGACGACCTGTCGACCGGTAACAGGCGGA
>DUQB01000178.1 GCA_012838035.1 Bacillota bacterium
CCGTAACTGCTTTTGCTACGGCACGATTGGTGCGAGCCACGGATTCCTGCAACTTAGAGAGGATATCGAGAATACTGCGGTGCCGAACCAGATACTCGTTGACCGCCTCCTGGAACAAAATGCAACACTTATTCGATTCGTGGGTGGTCAAAGAGGGCACGTCCTTTCATGTTCCGGCAGTACTCCGAATCAAGCTTATGTCTCTATTATACGGTGCCGTCTGATCTAGTCAAATAGTGATTTGCGCTGAGCAGAGAGATAGCCGCGAAAACGCGAGCTTTCTCGAGGAAACCGGCACGGATGGCTGAAGAATGAGCGAGAAAGGCAATCAAGAGGCTAGTTTGACCTTAATTGACTTTAGTGGGGGGCAGTGGTAGGCTATGTATGGGAAGACCTCGTCTCGGGAGGTGTACCGTGAATGTTTAAAATAGGAGACAAGATCGTTTATCCCATGCACGGCGCAGGCATAATTGACGCCATTGAGGTACAAGAGGTTCTTGGGGAGTACCGCCGCTATTACGTTATGCAAATGCCCATAGGCGACATGAAAGTGATGATTCCCATGGCCAATGTAGAGAGCTTGGGCATTCGAGAAGTCATATCCGCGGAAGAAGCTGATGACGTATTCAAAGTATTGCAGGCTGAATGTACGGAAATGCCGCAAAACTGGAACCACAGATTTCGCAATAATCGCGAGAAAATCCGCACCGGCGATATCTTTGAGGTAGCTGAAGTCGTCCGCAATTTGGCATGTCACGAGCGCACGAAAGGTCTCTCTACGGGTGAACGCAAAATGCTGGAAAACGCCAGACAGATTCTCATCAGCGAATTAGTGCTGGCTAAGAACTGCAGCGAGCAGGATATCGAACGGGAAATCGATCGCGTGCTGGCTTAACGCGTATGATTGCATCGAGCAAGATACGCTTGGTATTGGGTTGCTTTAAGGATACAATTAACTCATAAAGGGAAACCTTGTGTTGAATGAGCGCATGGTAGAGGTTAATCTGATCTTAGGAGGGTATGAGGGCACTTGATCCACACGCGGTTTCCCGTCGCCTCAACCGGAAGAAAAAGCGCGGAAGCGCAGGGACAAAGAAGATTCGTGCTCGCATGGCAAGCTTAATCTTTGAGGAGGTGAAGGCGTTGTTAGGCGTTCGGGTTCTTGTCACAATTCTTGGCGGCGTAATTGGTTATTACTTAGCAGGATACGTACTGATGCTTGATTCATGGACATTTATTAATAAGAATCCCGTCTTGCTCTATGTGCTCTGCGTAACCATCATGGCGTTACTGGGAGCACTTTTTACAAAGAGCCTCGTTTCTCGGTTTCGTCGTTTATTATCGGGAGTAATAGCGGCCTTGCAACACACTCCGACGCAAGATATTGCCGCAGGATCCATCGGACTGATATCCGGGCTGATCATCGGCGTATTGGCTACATTGCCTCTGCCTAAAAACGTACCGTTTGTCAGTGATGTACTTCCCACCATAGTCACCCTGGTGCTGGGTTATGTAGGCGCAACTGTTGCGGTGAGAAAACGGGACGATGTTCTGCACCTGTTTAGTATGGGCGGCCGCAGCGCGGAACGAGGAGCAAGGGATAAGTCGCCGCGGTTGACTAAGCAGGTGGCGAAAATCCTCGATACTTCGGTTATTATTGACGGTCGTGTCGCGGATATCGTGCAAACCGGGTTCCTGGAAGGGCCATTGGTCGTACCCGCGTTTGTTCTCGGCGAGTTGCAGCATATTGCCGATTCGTCGGATGTGTTGAAGCGCAATCGAGGGCGCCGCGGACTCGATATCCTCAAGCGGATGCAGAATGAGGCTTTGGTAGAGGTGCAGATTCTCGACGTCGACTTCGAAGACATCCCCGATGTGGATACTAAACTGGTACGCCTGGCCAAAGACCTGTTGGGCAAAGTCATTACCAACGACTTTAATCTGAACAAGGTCGCCGAATTGCAAGGCGTTTCCGTACTGAACATCAACGATTTGGTCAATGCCGTTAAACCGATGGTGTTGCCCGGCGAGGAGATGACCGTCCATCTTATCAAAGACGGCAAAGAACAAGGCCAGGGAATCGGCTATTTAGACGACGGCACCATGATTGTAGTCGATGGCGGTCGGCGGTACATCGGTGAATCGGTAGGAGTTCTAGTGACAAATGTGCTTCAGACCACGGCGGGTAAAATGATTTTTGCCAAGCCCAAAGCGATGGAGCGCGCCCTGTAGCCCGAAAGGAAACGGCGCGGTTATCTCATGTGAAATACCTTCTTACAGCCGGCGAGAATTCCCCGCCCAAAACGGCGACGGGATGCATCGCCGTGCGTGTTTACAGCCGGTGGCATCAGCAACCGGCCATCTGCTGATTGCCGATGCGTGACCCGATTTGGGAGTGAGTGTATTGCCTTCTACATACGTCATTATTCCGGCCGCCGGGCAGGGGCGGCGCATGGGCGGCCCGATCGCCAAGCAGTTTCTGCCTGTGCACGGAACGCCCCTCCTCGTCTGGACGGTGCGCGCTTTTGCTGAACATCCGGCTATTGACGGCATAGTGATTGCCGTAGCGCCCGATACTGTGGAGCATGTTCGAGCGCTATTGCATGATAGCCGGTACGCGGAAAAGGTACGGCTTGTGGTTGGCGGAGACGAGCGCCAAGCCTCTGTGGCCAACGCCGTACGTGCTCTTCCTGCTTCGTGCGATGTGGTGTTGGTACATGATGCTGTGCGGCCATGTGTTTCCGCCGAGTTGATCGGCCGTGTGGCGGATGCGGCGAAGCAAGGGTGTGCAACTGCGGCCTTACCCATGCAAGAGACGGTCAAGGTAGTAGAAGCGGGTGTGGTGAAACAGACGCTCGATCGCAGTCGTCTATGGTCTGTTCAAACGCCCCAGGGTTTTCCCCGTGCTGTTTTGGCTCAAGCGCATGAAACCATGAGTAAGAACCTGAGCTTTACCGACGATTGCTCTTTGGTTGAGGCGTTGGGGCATCCGGTGCGTATTGTGCAGGGAGATCCACGCAACCTGAAGGTGACCACACCGGCCGATCTGCCTATTGTGGAGCTTTATCTTGCGTCAAAAACCGCATCATCCCGTTTTCCCGGCGTCGGCATGGGTTACGACGTACACCGTCTGGTAGAGGGGCGACCGTTAGTGCTTGGCGGCGTAACGATCCCTTATCAGTGGGGCCTGTTGGGTCATAGCGACGCCGATGTGTTGCTGCATGCGGTAATGGATGCATTGTTGGGCGCCGCCGGCTTGGGAGATATCGGGCAACACTTTCCCGATACCGATCCGGACTATGCCGGAGCGGTGAGTATGGATCTTTTGCACAAGGTGGACAAGTTGCTGAGGCGGCGAGGTCTGCAACCCGACGGCGTTGATGCGGTGCTGATGGTCGAGCGACCTAAGATCGCCCCGTACATACCCCAAATGCGGGCAAATATGGCGAAGGCGCTGCAGCTTCCTCTGGAAGCGGTGAACGTCAAAGCCACCACAAGTGAAGGCATGGGTTTTGTGGGTCGTTGCGAAGGTATGGCCGCTCAGGCTGTCGCTCGGGTATGTCCGCTGTGTTAAATCGCCTCTGACTCAATAGATTGGCTGTCCCTGCATTGGAGCATACTAGCTGCAGAGAGGGGGCGGCTTTATGCGTTCTTGGGTTAGCATCTGTATGGCGCTTTGGTTATGCGGCGCAGCAACTGCGGCATCCCAAACCGTAACCATGAACGATACCGCAGTCGATCAAGCACGAGTGATCACGTTAGGAGCAGATTTGGATCCGGAGCAGCGAGTTGCCATGTTGCGCGTCTTCGGTTATACGGCGGCGGAAGCCACAGAAGCGGGCATCTCCATTCTAACGATTACCAACGAGGAAGAGCGCGCCCTGCTCGGTAGCGAGTTGCCGGAGTCCAGCATCGGAAGCTACGCCATTTCCTCAGCTTATGTTGAACAGTTGTCTCCGGGCGGCGGGATCAGTATTGAACGCTACAACATTACCTATATCACCGATTTGATGTATGCCAATGCCTTAGTAACCGCCGGTGTGCGCGATGCCCGGGTGATGGTTGCCGCACCTATCGCGGTGTCGGGTACGGCAGCTTTGACGGGCATCCTGAAAGCCTTTGAAAAAGCGATGGGGGCGGAATTGACGCCTGGTGCGAAGCAGACCGCGGGGCAAGAGTTGGTAGCCACTAGCCGGTTGGCTGATGAACTAGGCGACAAAGATAAGGCGGCTCAGTTATTTGCCCGTGTAAAAGAACAGGTTACGGATAAACAGCCGAGCAGTCCAACGGGAGTGCGAGACATCGTCGTGCAAGTGGCCGGAGACCTGAATGTACGGTTGAGCGACGAGCAAACGGATCAGATTGCTGATGTGGCCGTGAAGGTTAAAGCATTGGGCGTGAGGGCGCAAGACTTGCGTGAACAGATACGCAACATAGGTGAGGAAATCAAAAACCTGGAACCTGAGAAAGAGACACGAAACCTTTTGCAGCGGATCATTGATTTTATTGCTCGCATTATTTCCCAGTTCATCTCTACCATAGCGAGTTTGGTTGCATCCTAACAGTGAGCCGAGGTATGTAATTACCAGGCAAAAAAGAGGCTGAGTCTGTTTCAAAGGTACGGACCAGCCTCTTTCGCTTGTTGCATGTATACCGCATAGCGTGCCGAGAGGCGTTTAGTTGATACTGCGGAAAAGCTGCGCCATCTCCATAGCGGATATGGCAGCGTCCCAACCTTTATTTCCCGCTTTGGTGCCGGCACGTTCAATGGCTTGTTCAATGGTATCAGTCGTCACCAAACCGAAGATGGTAGGTACCCCGGTGTCTAAACCTACCTTGGCGACTCCTTTGCTTGCCTCGGCGGCAACGAAGTCGAAATGCGGCGTAGCGCCGCGAATTATGGCACCTAGGCAGATGACTGCGTCGTACCGCTTGGAATTGGCCATCCACTGGGCGGCTAGTGGAATTTCAAACGCGCCGGGAACCCAGGTGATGTCAATAGCCTCCTCAGCGGCGCCATGACGTCTGAGCGCATCTAACGCCCCGTCCAGCAAGCGGTTGGTGATAAATTCGTTAAAACGCGACACGATAATCCCAAAGCGTAACCCATCTGCCGATAGGTGTCCTTCATATATCATCGTAGGTGTAACCTCCCTAAAGACTGCGGTTATTAGGCTCGACCGCTGAATAAATGGCCCATCTTTTTGTACTTTGTTTCCAAATAACGCTCATTAGCCGGATTCGATTCGATCACCAGCGGAACTCGTTCGGTTACCTGCAGGTTAAATCCCTGGAGACCGGCAATTTTGCGCGGGTTGTTGGTTAATAAGCGAATGGTGGAAAGACCAAGGTCAACCAGAACCTGAGCGCCTGTACCATAGTCGCGCAAATCCGATGGGAACCCCAGGGCTTCATTGGCTTCTACGGTGTCTTTTCCTTCATCTTGCAGCGCATATGCCCGCAATTTGTTAAGCAGGCCTATTCCTCGCCCTTCGTGTTCGGGCAGGTAGACGAGTACGCCGACGCCCTCGGCGGCAATCTTTGAAAGCGCCAGGTGCAGCTGATCGCCGCAATCGCAGCGCAGGCTGCCCAAAATATCACCGGTGACGCAACCCGAGTGCATACGTACCAAGATATTCTCTTTACCGGCTACCTCGCCCATGACCAGCGCCACGACGGCCTCGCCGGTAATAGCGTCGCGATAGCCGATGACGGTGAAGTCGCCGTACTTGGTCGGCATCTGGGCTGTGGCTACACGCTCGACCAATTTTTCGTGGTGCCGTCTGTAAGCGATGAGATCAGCAACGGTAATCACTTTTAGGCTATGTTTTTTCGCGAACTCTATGAGTTGCGGCGTACGCGCCATAGAGCCGTCATCGTTGATGATTTCACAGATCACGCCGGCAGGCGCCAAGCCGGCCATCCGCGCCAGGTCCACTGCGGTTTCTGTGTGACCTGCACGACGCAACACCCCGCCTTCACAGCTGCGCAGGGGAAAGATGTGTCCGGGACGGTTAAGATCCTGCGGCCGAGTGGCCGGATCGACAAGGGCTTTGATCGTCTGGGCTCGTTCGTAAGCCGAGATGCCGGTTGTAGTGCCGCGCGCATCCACGGAAACGGTGAAGGCCGTGCAAAGGGCATCCGTATTGCGCTCGGTCATGAGAGGAATAGCCAGTTCATTGAGCCTTTGAGCCGTCATGGGAACACAGACAAGGCCGCGACCATAACGGATCATGAAGTTGATCGCTTCGGGCGTCGCTTTTTCCGCCGCCATGAGCAGATCGCCTTCATTCTCCCGATCCGGATCATCGATGACGACCAACATGCCGCCGGACTTGATAATCTCTATAGCTTCGGGAATCGTGGCTATTGGACTCCTATCTTCCGTCACTGCAAACACCTCGTTTTTAAGTTGCTATGCAAATCCGTGCTTTCTCAACACATCCAACGACAGATCCGCAGTAAGCGGTCCACGGCTCTGAGGATCGGGTATGGGGTCCGGGCCGCCCGGTATGGATATGCCCATTAAGCGCGCCACATACTTGCCGATGATGTCAGTCTCTAGATTGACAAGATCACCGGGCCGGCGATACTGTAACGTGGTGGCTCCCAAGGTGTGAGGGATGAGCGCCACCCAAAAACCGTCGGGCAAGAGATCGGCAATGGTGAGGCTGATGCCGTCTACGGCAATGGAGCCCTTCGGTACCAACCAAGGATGCAGTTGGTTCGGCGCGGTCACCTCCAACCGGACGGATTCGCCCTCATGCGTCATACTCCGGATTCGGCCTACACCATCGACATGACCTAATACGATGTGACCGCCCAGTCGACCGTTTACCCGCAGAGCTCGCTCCAGGTTCACGCGCGTACTGATGGTTAATTGACTTAACGCTGTACGCCGCAGAGTCTCAGCCGTAGCCAAGACGGTAAACTGTCGTTCGTTAAACTGCACAACAGTTAGGCAGGCTCCGTTTACGCTCACCGAATCGCCGATAGCCAAATCCGCGCAAATAACGGGCGAGGTGATGGTCAACCGTACTTCCTTTTGCGTTCGTTGCAGTTGAGCCAAGGTGCCTACATCTTCAATAAGTCCGGTAAACATAGCGCCTATTCACCTGTTTCCTGCGGCCATTTAAGTAAACCGGTCACCAACAGGTCGGTATCTATTTGCCGCCATTTGAGGTGTGATATTTCGGCAGCCTCTTTAGGTAGGGCAACGCCTTGTCCGCCCAATAAGTGCGGCGCTTGCTCTCCGCCGAACAGTTTTGGGGCGATAAAAATCATACACTCATCAATCAACCGGGCATCCAACATACTTCCGGCCAAGGTAGGGCCACCTTCTAAGAGGACACTGGTAATCTGCATGGCGGCTAAATCGCGCAGCAAACCGACCATATCCACTTTACCCCTTTGTGGGGCGCCTTGCCACACTTTAATGCCGATATTCCGCAGGGCATTCAGTTTATCAGTTGGTGCGGCGGAGGTAGTAGCCACAATAGCTTGTCCGGGCAACCGCGGATTCAGACAGCGCGCCTGCAAGGGGATTCGTAGCGTACTGTCGACGATAATGCGCATAGGTTGCTTTAAGCTTGTCGCGTCACCATCTTGAAGGCGCGCCGTAAGCTCCGGGTCGTCCTGCAATACCGTGCCGATACCGACCATGATGGCGTCTGTTTGGCTGCGCACCTGGTGCACCAATTCTCGTGCCGCAACGCCGGTAATCCAGCGGGAAGCGCCTGTGCGCGTGGCCACTTTGCCGTCAAGCGTGGTTGCGGCTTTCCATATGACATGCGGTCGTTGTTTTGTCATATAGGTGATATAAGATGCGTTTAGTTGCCGCGCATCTTCTTCCAGCAAACCTACTTGGACGTCGATGCCGGCACGTTGTAGGCGTTCCACGCCGCGTCCGGAAACCCGGGGGTTGGGATCAATCATGGCTACCGCGACACGGCGGATACCCGCGTTGATCACCTGATTCGTGCAGGGCGGAGTACGGCCGAAATGCGCGCAAGGTTCGAGCGTGACGTAGAGGGTGGCACCTTGTGCTTCCGCCCCTGCTTCATGCAATGCGAACACTTCGGCGTGAGGCTCACCAGCCTTGGGATGAAAACCGCTGCCGATAAGAGCGCCGTCCTTCACGACTACCGCTCCTACCAGAGGATTCGGAGAGGTCTTACCTTTGCCTTTAGCAGCCAATTCCAGCGCTAAACGCATCCACTTTTCGTCTTGCTTTCGCATAAACCGCACCTTTTGCTCCATGTGGCATAACCTTAAGCGCAATGTTGCCTTTTCCGGCTTAACCGGGCAGGTATCGCGCCCAGGCGATTGGATGGTGAATTCTGCTTCTAATATACTAAAGCCGCATGAAACCCACAACCCGAACTGATCTCTACGGCGTTGATCGGCTTGAGATGAGGAGAACCCAAAATTTTCTTATTTGCCGCGAAGTAGTTCTCGTCTTATTGTCGAATGTATGTGACTAGCGGAAGGCTAAACTGTCCTAGCGGTATTTTAACTACAAGGGAGTCTCATGTTTATGCGACCAAAAACTTCCATTCATTTGCTTACCCTTTTACTCATCCTGCTTGCAATTTCGACTATGTATCAACCTGCGTTTGGGGAAACACCGACCATCGCACTGGTACTAGGCGGAGGCGCAGCACGCGGTTTTAGTCACATCGGCGTCATAAAAGCCTTGGAAGATAGCGGTATTCCCATAGATATGCTGGTCGGCACCAGTATGGGCAGCATAGTGGCCGGGCTTTATGCAGGTGGTTACTCAACGGAGAATATGGTGCAAATCATGGCGCTGATGGACAAGTCGCAGCTGTTTGAGATCTCCATTCCGCCGCGCGGCGGCATCTTGAACACCGATAAGCTGTTCATCTTTCTGAATGAATTGTTGGAAGGCCAAACCTTCTCGGAAACACCTATCCCCTTCTACTCGGTAATCACGGAGTTGCGTACGGGCGAGGATGTCGCCTTGCACGAAGGTTTGGTGGGGCGAGGCATACAGGCCAGCATGTCCATACCGGGGATGTTTCCGCCGGTACGGATTAATGAGCGCTATTATGTTGACGGAGGCATAAAAAACCCTGTTCCGGTTGATGTGGCTCGCATGCAAGGCGCAGACATCGTGATCGGGGTTGATGTCAAAAAAGACCTGGAGGAGGTGAGTTACGACAACATTATCCACAATCTGCAGTTGACCCTTTGGTTTATGACCGACGGCTATGCGCAGATGCGAGTAGATGCCGCCGATGTAATCATTACCCCCGATGTGCAGTACGATTCCTACATGGAATACCAGCGCGACCAACACTTCATCCAAGAGGGATATAAGGCCGGGTTGCGCGCCGTACCGGAGATAAAGGCCGTTATACTGGCTAAGTATCCGGACTTCGCCTTTATACCCTATACGCAAGCAGGCTGTTCATCCGATGTGCTCGTAGAGCGAATAAAGACCGCCGCCGCCAAGGCGGTCGATACGCTGATGCCTTTTACGCTCAAGCCCATATTGCAACTGGAATTCGGGACGCACTATCGGCCGGGTCTTGGCGTTACGCTCAGCGGCGGGTTGCTCAAGTACAACCAGATTAGTTATATTTATCGTTACCCTATGCCGGGGGAGAAACCTACGCACGAATTCTTGTCGGCATACGCTCGTCCTTCGTTTGGTCGGATGGAACTTTATACAAGATACGGTGACAGCATTGCACAGCAATGGGGCCTGCGGTTCAAACGCGCTTTCGGTAGGGACGCCGGACTAACCTTATCGCTGTCTACAGACAGCGGGGGCAAGTGGGATGCCGGAATGGCCGCGCACAAGACGTGGGACGGGAAGCGGTGGCGGTTTTCTACGGCGCTGAGCTTGAACGTAGAGAAGCTGGGTGACGACTATACAACCACTGCCGGTATCTCTCCTGAAGTCTCCTGGTATTGGACGGAAGACCCGGCCACCGTCGGCGAGATCGTGCTTACACATCCGTACACCTATGCCGGCATGAAGCAGAACGTGTTCGTAACCGACCATATGGAGACAGCGGCTGAGTATTATGCAGGTCTGGGGCTTGATTTTCAGCTCTTCGGCTTATACCCTTTTGAGGTGCGCGGTGGCCTCGCATGGCATACCGTAAAGCAAGAATACTCTTGGCACATCTTGTTCGATTTGCACAAGGTGGGATTATCCCCCCTGTGAACGCCTACCGACTCACGCAACGGGGCGCTCAAAATAAGAGACGCTCGGTTGAGGCGCAGTTATTGGAGGTGGAGTCATTTTGGGAACGATCGATCGCATACTGGTACAGATAGGTCCCTTCAGCATTCATTGGTACGGCTTGTTCATGGCCGTTGCGGTGGGGTGGGGCTTTTACTACCTGTTACGTGACGGCAGACGGTTAGGGTACGGAGACGACTTTTTGTACAATCTTACTTACATCATCGTCATAGCGGGCGTCATCGGCGCACGGTTCATCTACGTGGTTACCAACTGGAGCTATTTCGTTAGGGATCCGGCAGCCATCATCCGAGTCGATATGGGAGGCTTGTCAATTCACGGCGCCGTACTGGGCGGGGCATTAGCCGCCTTGCCTTACCTGCGTAAACATAAAGCCTCGTTCAATGAGTTGGCGGACCTGGTTGTGCCCGGCCTAGGCATCGGCATTGCTTTGGTACGTTGGGCGAACATCATTAACCAAGAGGTGATGGGGCGGTTTACGACTGGTGGGTTTCAACACCCGGCGCAAATTTACGGCTCTCTCATAGGCGTTATTCTTCTGATAATCAACGCGGCGCTTAGTCGCAAAAAGCCACCGGTCGGGTATCGTTTCTGGTCATTTGTGTTGTACTACACCCTCTTGCGCGGCATTATTGAGGAGACTTTCCGTGCCAACCCGCTTTATGTGGGCGGCTGGGTTACCAGTTGGGGCGGCGGCTTCTTTACCTTAACGCAACTTATAACGCCGTTGTTGGCGGTGGCCGCGTGGTGGTTGCGGCGCAGAACTCTACGGTATGGAGGTCGTAATGCATAACAACAAAACAAGCGCGCTTAATCCTAAGAAAAGATCGGAGCGCCATTGGACCGTAGCGGTTTTCGTGGTGCATGAGGCACGGTTGCTGATGCTGTATCACCGCAAGTACGGCAAATGGCTGCCGCCCGGCGGCCACATTGAGGCGGGTGAAACTCCGGATGAGGCCGCCAAACGCGAAGTGGCCGAAGAAACCGGCGTATCGATTGTTCTGCTAGGTGAGCCTGCGCTTGATGTAACAGAGCCGAGACAACTATGCCGGCCGCGGGGGATCCAACTGGAGCGCATTGCGCCCGGACACGAACACATCAATCTCGTATACATCGCCAAAGCGGTGGGAAATACGGAGTTGACGGCCAACAACGAAGCCGACTGCTTAGGCTGGTATGATGCCGCAGAGTTGGCCCAACTCGACCTGACCGACGAGATACGAAAATGGGTGGCGCTGGTATTGCGCGAAACCGGGAGCGGGTAGGTTGTGTTATATTTTGGTTAATGCCTGCTTAAACGCGCCTCAAGGGGTTTGCGGACGCATTGACACCATCCCGCCCTATGTTATAATGGCGGCAAAGACGATGAAGGGGAATAGTACCCTAGTACCAAGTGCGCAGAGAGAGGTCGTCGGCGGGTGAAAGCGACCTTGCACGGCGGGTAGGGGAATGCGCCCCGGAGTTGCAGGCAGAAGCCGCTCGAGCGGTGGTATGTCGGAACGGGTACGCCCGTTATAGCGTTAGGGTATGTTGGTACCCGACCGAGAAGACGATAGTCTTGAAGCAGGGTGGAACCGCGGAAGCTTGTTGCTGCCGTCTCTGCATACAGCAGAGGCGGTTTTTTTGTTGTTGCGCACAATATGTACGGGAGGTACAGCGCATGTTTAGAACGTTAAAGTACGACATACAGGCCGTAATGGAACGTGATCCGGCTTGTCGCAACGTTTTGGAAGCCGTACTGCTGTATCCCGGATTCCATGCATTGATTATGCATCGCATAGCTCATTTCTTCTGGCAGCGCAAACTACGGTTTTTAGCCAGATGGTTATCGTTCACGGCGCGTTTTCTAACCAATATCGACATTCATCCCGCAGCGCGCATTGGTCGCGGGTTCTTTATCGATCACGGTCAAGGCGTGGTGATCGGTGAAACCGCGGAGGTCGGGGAACATGTTACCATGTACCAGGGAGCTACCCTGGGGGGTACGGGTAAGGAGCGCGGTAAGCGACACCCAACCATTGGAGATCACGTCGTGATTTCCGCCGGCGCCAAGGTCCTTGGCTCATTTACCGTAGGGCATCATGCCCGAATAGGGGCCGGCGCCGTGGTTTTAAAGGAGGTGCCTCCACATAGTACGGTAGTAGGTGTACCCGGGCGCGTCGTACGCGAGAATGGGCATAAGGTTACCGAGAGAACGGAGCTTGACCACGCGAACTTGCCCGACCCGGTGGAGGCTGCATTTAGAAAGATAGTCGCGCGGGTAAACGCGTTGGAACAACAAGTACGCGAGTTACAACAAGAAAGAAACGCGCTAGGTGAAACACAACTTGCTGAGGAAAGAAGGTAGCTCCATGAGTATCCAAATTACAAATACGCTGTCAGGGCGGAAGGAAACCTTCAATCCGCGTACGCCCGGGGAAGTTTCGATGTATGTTTGCGGCGTTACCCCATATGATTCTACCCATCTGGGTCACGCTCGACCCGCCGTGGTATTTGACGTCATCAGAAAATACCTGTCGATCAAGGGGTATAAGGTGCGGCTCATACAGAACTTCACCGATGTAGACGATAAGATTATCGCTCGCGCGGCCGAACGGAACATGGATCCTCTGGCTCTTTCGCGTTTGTACTCCGAAGAGTATTTGCAGAGTATGGCCCGATTGGGCGTGGAACCGGCCGATGCTTACCCTAGGGTGTCGGAGCACATTGCAGACGTAATAGAGATGGTCTCCACTCTGATCGAAAAAGGTATGGCGTATGAGGCGGACGGAAACGTGTATTTTGATGTAACTCGCTTTCCGGAATATGGTAAGTTGTCCAATCAACGTTTAGAGGAAGTGGAAGCAGGCACGCGTTTTGAGGTGGATGACAAAAAACGTCATGCCGCGGATTTCGCACTGTGGAAAGCGACTCGTCCGGGCGAACCGGCGTGGGATAGCCCGTGGGGCAAAGGTAGACCCGGATGGCACATCGAATGCTCAGCGATGTCCCTCAAGTATTTAGGTAACCATTTCGATATTCACGGAGGCGGTGTCGATCTAGTCTTTCCACACCATGAGAATGAGATTGCCCAGAGCGAAGCCTATACCGGCGAGGCGCCGTTTGCGCGATATTGGTTGCACAACGGGTTGGTGAACATAAACGGTGAAAAGATGTCCAAGTCGCTGGGGAATTATCTCTCGATAGAGGATGCGCTGCAAAAATACTCGGCTCCTTTAATACGCTTTTATATCATCTCGCACCATTACCGCACGCCGGTTGATTTTGCCTCCGAACGCATAGAGGCAAGCGCAAAAGGGTGGCAACGGCTTAATGCGCTACTCGCCGAATTACGCGATAGTGAAGCGGATATGGCGCACTGGCCCGGACTTGCCGTTGTGTGGCGTACCGAGGTCACGCCGCCGGCAGGCGAACTAGGCGGTTTGGTCGTCGCAGCGGCCCGGAAGTTGGATGCGGCGATGAGTGATGATTTTAATACGCCTAAAGCGATGGCGGCCCTATTTGATCTCGTACGCGATGTAAGAGCCAATCAGGCGAATGCAAGCACTGCTGAGCTAGGTTGGGCTTTAGGGTTGTTACAAGAGGCATGCAACCTGTTCGGCATCGAAGGACGGCTTGAAACCACGGCTGCTCCTGAGGAGGTCAATCAGCTGCTGGACTTGCTGGTGGAGTTGCGTGCTCAGGCAAGGGAGCGCAAAGATTGGGCACAAGCTGATTATATTCGTAGTCGCTTGCAGGAGTTAGGTATCGGTTTGGAGGATACGCCGGAGGGAACGCGCTGGGTGCGTGCATCGTCTTAAGCTCTTCATGTTTTGCGCACACAGCCCTGTCAAGAGTCGGTATGGTGTTAGAGCCTGCGCTGCGCCGATCGGTTCGTCAAGCGAAGGAGTTGGAGCAAGTTTGCTAGGTCAGGATGTAATAACCATAGAAGAAGCGCGCCGCCTACCGCCAACCACTTTAGCATATTTAGGTGATGCCGTATTAGAGTTGTATGTAAGGGAGCGTTTGGTGTGCGGCAAAGGGGCGCGGGCGGGAGTGCTGCACAAGAAAGCCGTCAGCAAGGTCAAGGCGGCTGCTCAGGCTGAAGCTCTGCACCGCATTTTGGATAACCTGACTACGGAAGAACATGATATTGTCAGAAGAGGGCGAAACGCAAAAACAGGTGGGCGGCGTGCCGCCGATGCGGCGGATTATCACTACAGTACGGCATTTGAAGCTTTGTTAGGTTACCTATATCTAACAGGACGACAAGAACGCTTGGTGCAGTTGATAGAGTCGGCATATGCCGAGCTTGCGGGGCATTAGGGCAGGCCTATTCGGTTATCGTCCGAAAAACAGAGGAGGTTCACCAACCTGAATATAGGGTTGGTGGGCAGCTGCGGAGGTTTTGGGAGTGAGAGAGCGACGTAATGCACGCGCCGGGAGGCAGACTGGGCGATCGCCGCAGTATGGCGGACACGGCAAGAAAGCTGCTTCCGGCAAGAAGACTCCGCCGTTGCGGCGTAGCGCGCAAGAAAGAGAGATCAGACCTGAAAACCAAATTGAGGGCCGCAATCCGGTGAAAGAGGCTTTACTTGCCGGTAGACCGATACGGAGACTAATGGTAGCTGACAAAGAGCAGCGCGGGCCTATTGCGGAGATTATCGCCATGGCGCGTGAGCGCCGCATACCCATCGATGAGGTGTCTCGGGCCACACTTGATTTCAAAAGTGCCACCGGAACGCACCAGGGGGTAATTGCCATTGCCGCCGCAAAAGAGTATGCCGATCTGGATGCGGTTTTGGCGGCTGTGGGAGAAACCGGCGAGACACCTTTGTTGTTGATTTGTGACGGACTGCAAGATCCCCACAACCTAGGTGCCTTGTTGCGTACGGCAGACGCCGCGGGCGCCCATGCGGTCGTTATTCCGGCGCGGCGGTCCGTAGGCTTAACGGCTACGGTGGCGAAAACCTCTGCCGGAGCGATTGAGCATGTGCCGGTATGCCGCGTAACGAACATCAACCAGACTGTTAATTACCTGAAAGAGCAACGACTTTGGGTTGTTGGGGCTGACATGAATGCCGAACAAGACCTATGGGAGGCTGACCTTTCCGGACCGTTAGCGATTGTAGTAGGCGGTGAAGATACCGGAATCAGCCGTTTGGTTGCCGAGAATTGTGATTTTCTCGTGCGCATGCCGATGCAAGGGGCCATCAATTCCTTGAATGCTTCCGTCGCCGGGTCCATCATGCTCTATGAAGCACTCCATCAACGGTTAAAAAGATCATAGGAAAGCCGTTTATCGCGCATCCTAACCTCTACGACATTAGGGCGCTCTTTCACTCTCCCAGTGAGAAGCACCGGAAACGAGGTAAGTTTGTGCGCGGACTGAAAGTGCGGCGAAGAGCCCTGCTGCTGATATGCGGTTTTATCGTCATGGGAGGAGGCGTACTATTCTATATACGACGTCTGCCGCGTCAGGTCGTGGTGGCGGGGATAACATTGCCGCTCGATGATCGACAGCAATTTGACACCGCTTTAGATATGCTTGAAGAGCATATCTTAGAAACGCCTCTCTATATTGTCGCCGATGAGCAGGTGTGGGAGGTTACCGGGCGCTCCTTGGGAGTGCGTTTAGATCGGGTGGCGATGTGGGAGAGCGCGCAGGAACAATGTCCCAGCGGCGCCCTCTTAGGCCGCTTACGGCGCGTTTGCCTTACTGACGAACCGCTGCGTTTATTGATAGATCAAAGTTTTGTCAGAGATTATTTGGCCCGATTAGGAGCTTTGTACTGGCGGGCGCCCCAGAACGCGACCTATGACGAACTAGGCCGTATTCAGCCCGAGAAGTCTGGTCGGGTATTGAATATCGACGTTACGTTGGAACGTTTGCTGACGGCCTTGCATTACGGCACGCCTACGGTGGTCGCGCAGACGCAAGTGATAACACCTGCTGTTACGCAGGCGGCACTGTTGCAACTACGGGCGGAACATGCTTTGGCAAGTTACACTACCTACTTTGATGTAACCGATGTCGGACGGACGGCTAACATTGTCGCCGCGACCATTATGCTGGATGGTTTTGTCCTTGAACCGGGGGCGACATTCTCCTTCAATCAGGTAGTGGGACCGCGGACGATCGAACGCGGTTTTCACGTAGCGGAAGAGATCATCAATCAAGAGTTGGTGCCCGGCGTCGGCGGCGGCGTCTGTCAAACCTCATCCACTTTATACAACGCAGCGCTGTTGTCCGGGCTGGAGATCGTTTACAGACGTCCGCATTCCAAACCCTTGGGCTATGTACCTACAGGCAGAGACGCGACCGTATATTACGACAGCATCGATCTTCGTTTTCGCAATCCGTATCACTTCAGTATAGTGATTAGGGCCGGAGTGCACTACAATGCCCTGCGGATCACGATATTCGCCCCTGAACCTCCGGCAGTGCGCTATGACATCGTGGTTGCCGAGGTATCCGAGCTGCCGTTCAAAGCGGAGTTCATCGCTTCCGCCGAGGTTCCCCCGGGGGAGAGCATACAGGTGCAAGCAGGACAAACGGGATGGGTAGGCCGGATATTTCGGGTAGCTTACGATGCTGCTGGTAGAGAGCTTTATAGAGAACAGATCTCCCATGACCTGTATCCGGCTAAGCCGGTTATTTTCAAAGTCCATCCAAATACCTATTACCCAAAGGATGCTTCGGCTGCAGACGGCTTGCTCCCTCTCTGAAAATGCACTGATGAATGAAGCCGCATACCTGTACCACTTCTTGCAGTTCTGCACGAATTTCTTAGGATAACGTTGTTTTTTCTCCCGCTATTTACCGAGAAATATCCCTAATCAAGGTGAGCTGAGCGGCGGTTAGTTCCTTGACGCTACAGGCGCGCTGATGTATAATAACCGCAGGAATTGGGCTTGTAGAGCCTGTGTAGGGCTGTAGCCGCATCACATGTCGGCGGTACGGTACTTCAACCAAAACCTCTACTACATTCGATACGCCTTCGGGGCGTCTGTCGTTTATTAGCGGCGATATTCGAATACCCCGGTTCATCTAATACGTAGACTGTCTTTCTTTTCAAGTTGCAGAATAGGCTTCTGCAAAGTTACTGGTTGCATCGCGCACGGTATCACCGTTTAAGTTAAAAGTTTTCCAGGCATGTTGTCTCACGGGGGCGGTTTGTACCGCGGAGGCTTTTAATATACATGCGACCCGAGATTCAACGTTCTCGGCGGGTATACGGCTGGATATTCCGCTGAAACGCGGTTGGAGGAGATGCGGGTGAGCGTCTATGCTGAGCGAAGCTACTACGCAGCGTATGAGGATTTAGGTGATGAAGAGGTAGTGGCTTTTGCTAGAGAAGGGGACGAACTTGCCCAAGAGTACTTAATCGGTAAGTATCGTAACTTTGTGCGAGCTAAAGCGCGTTCTTACTTTCTAATTGGAGCAGATCGCGAAGATATTATTCAAGAAGGCATGATAGGGCTTTATAAAGCCATACGCGATTTCAGATCGGATAAGTTGGCTTCATTTAGGGCTTTTGCCGAGCTTTGCATCACCAGGCAGATTATCACCGCCATAAAAACAGCCACCCGGCAAAAGCATATACCTCTCAACTCCTACGTGTCGCTGAATAAACCGATTTATGATGAAGAGTCGGATCGTACCCTGATGGATATCATATCAGGTACGAAAGTCACCGATCCGGAAGAGTTGGTTATCAGCAGAGAAGAGTTTATGGATATCGAGAGTAGAATGTGTGAGTTTCTCAGTGAACTCGAGTGGAAGGTGCTCATGTTCTATCTCGAAGGCAAATCGTATCAGGAGATTGCTGAGGAACTGTGCAGGCATGTCAAGTCCATAGATAACGCTCTGCAGCGGGTCAAACGTAAGCTCGAACGGTATCTCGAGAAACGAGAGAATGAAATGGCGCGGCAGTTGTAGGATGTGTCGGCTCGGCATAATGCGGGGTTCGCCAGTGTCCTACCACAAACAGCAAAAAACACGTTTTGGCACGCCTTACCTCTTGACAGCCCCATTGAATCCGTGCTAGCATAGGCGTTGCCGTGACGCCAGTGTAGCTCAATTGGCAGAGCACCCGCCTTGTAAGCGGGAGGTTGTGGGTTCAATTCCCACCGCTGGCCCCACTTTATCGCAATAAAAGTGGGATCAACAAAAAGAACGGTTGACAAGTAAGCAACAAGGGTGTTACAATAGCATCCGTCCCCTGGCTGGGGAAAAGCAGTATGTACCTCGTGGAGGGGTACCAAAGTGGCCAACTGGGGCAGACTGTAAATCTGTTGGCGGACGCCTTCGAAGGTTCAAATCCTTCCCCCTCCACCATAAACGTCGCGGGGTGGAGCAGCCTGGTAGCTCGTCGGGCTCATAACCCGAAGGTTGTCGGTTCAAATCCGGCCCCCGCAACCAACGCCCGCATAGCTCAGTAGGCAGAGCGCATCCATGGTAAGGATGAGGTCATCAGTTCGACCCTGATTGCGGGCTCCAAAACCTCCGGTTCATGCCGGAGGTTCTTTTTCCATGTGGGGACCTACATATTCTGTTGAACATGCCGGTTAATTTTGGTAAGGTGGCAGGAGAAACAGGCCTTACCAAGAACCTTTGGGTGGGTTTACCCATTCTTAGACGAAGTAGAGGCCTTGCGTTCGCATCACTTAGGGAGGAAGCGCTAGACCTCTACAAAAGCGGAGTGTCCGGCGCCGGGAACTAAAATTATGAGGGCACGCGCCCAAATCACTTAGCTAAATGCAAGGAGTGACTGGCTTCAATGGCTAAGCAGAAGTTTGAACGCACGAAACCGCACGTGAACGTGGGTACCATCGGCCACGTAGACCACGGCAAAACAACCACGACCGCAGCTATTACGCTCTTGCTTTCTCAAGAGGGTAAGGCATCGGCAAAGGGTTATGAAGAGATCGACGCGGCTCCCGAAGAAAAGGCCCGCGGCATTACCATCAACACCGCGCACGTGGAGTATGAAACTGAGAAACGGCACTATGCGCACGTAGACTGTCCCGGACACGCCGACTACATCAAGAACATGATTACCGGAGCGGCGCAGATGGACGGCGCTATCCTGGTCGTATCGGCCGCCGACGGTCCGATGCCCCAGACGCGCGAGCACATCCTACTGGCGCACCAGGTAGGCGTACCCAACATGGTCGTATGGATGAACAAGGCCGATATGGTCGACGATCCCGAACTGCTCGAACTGGTCGAGATGGAAGTGCGTGAACTCCTGTCCCAGTATGATTTCCCGGGCGATGATATTCCGGTGATCGCGGGTTCAGGTTTGAAAGCGTTGGAAGAGCTGGAGAAGGGTCAGCCCGGAGAATGGTGCGCCAAGCTGAAGCAGCTGCTTGACGCCATTGACGAGTACATTCCCACGCCGGAGCGCGACGTAGACAAGCCGTTCCTCATGCCGGTAGAAGACGTGTTCACCATTACCGGACGCGGTACGGTAGCCACGGGACGCGTGGAGCGCGGTACGGTAAAGGTAGGCGATCCTCTGGAGATCGTCGGCATCAAGGAAACCAGCAACACGGTAGCCACCGGTGTAGAGATGTTCCGGAAGCTGCTCGATCGCGCTGAAGCGGGCGACAACATCGGCGTATTGCTGCGTGGCGTCGACCGCGACGAGATCGAACGCGGGCAGGTGTTGGCCAAGCCCGGCAGCATTACGCCGCACACGAAGTTCGAGTGCAGCGTGTATATACTGTCGAAGGATGAAGGCGGTCGTCACACGCCGTTCTTCCAGGGTTATCGGCCGCAGTTCTACTTCCGCACCACCGACGTGACCGGAGTAGTCACGCTGCCGGAGGGTACGGAAATGGTCATGCCCGGCGATAACGTTCATTTCGCGGTAGAGTTGATCACTCCCATCGCCATGGAGGAAGGCCTGCGTTTCGCCATTCGCGAGGGCGGCCGCACCGTAGGCGCCGGAGTCATCTCCAAAATCATTGC
>DUQB01000179.1 GCA_012838035.1 Bacillota bacterium
ATGCTGGATGTTAAGATCACATCACCCAGCCCTTGGCGTATTCGGACCTGGTAGGTCCGCTCTACTCTCCTGCTCGACGTTTTTAGGAATCGGCAGGTAACGCTTGGATACCGAAAGCGCGATCCCACTATCACTACTCCGCCTTCACGGTTATACCACGGCACATGCCATAAAGGAAAATTCCTTCTCGCCTCGAACATCCCAATAATAAATTCTCATGCAGGTAGATAGTACTACAGCACAAAATGAGGTGAAGAGGATGAAGGAGCATAGGTGCAGAGTAGCGGTTGTTGCTCTACTGTCTCTCGTTTGGATCGTAGTGTTGAACGCTTCACTAGTTTTGGCTGGTCAGGTAACGCTTACTTACTGGGAGATTGCTGTGGATGATCGCATGGCCGCAGCCAGAGAGATCATTGCTGAGTTTGAACGGCTGAACCCGGATATCAAAGTCGATTTGCAGCCTTTATCGAACACCGGCCGTGTCGATCGGTTGGTGACTGCGGTTGTCGGTGGTCAAGGACCGGATGTGGTGTCCTGGTGGGGTGCGGAGTTTAAGCGGCTGGCTCTGGAAGGCATGTGGCTGGATTTGGCTCCGTATGTGAAGAATAGCTTGAGCCAAGACGATCTGAATGATTTCTTTCCGAACCAGTTGGCATATTTCCGCCTTGGCGATATGCTCTACGCATTACCCCAGTACGCCGGCACCGTAGTGACGCTGGTGAACAAGACGCTGTTTGATCAGAACGGGGTGCATTTGCCGTCCGGCAACTGGAACCTCAACGACTTCGTGAATATCGGGAAGAAGCTCACCTACGACACATCAGGTGACGGCACTCCCGACAAGTACGGCTTCGTATTCCTGCGGATGCAGGATCGTTTAGGTATGTCCATCAAGCGTGCCGGCGGCTCGCTGTTGGAGAACGATGATATGTACAAATTCGGTTTGGACACGCCGGAATCCATTGCCGCATTGGAATGGCTGCAAGGTTTGATCCACAGAGAAGCCATTTCACCCTCAGGTACCCAAGCACAGTGGCGTATTCAAGCCGGCAATGTCGGTATGGAAGAGAATGGTCCTTGGCAGGTGTCTCAGGCGCGCCTTTACGACGTGCCGTTTGAACTGGCGGTTGTAGAATCGCCGCAAGGACCGCTTGGTAAGGTTTCGTACTTGGGTTCGGATGGTTATGCGGTCGTGTCCACCACCAAGCATCCTGATGAGGCATATAGGTTTGTCGAGTTTCTGGCCGGCCGTTATGCAATGACTGTCCGAGCACGAGTCGCCGGATTGCAACCTTCTCGGCGTTCCGTAGCCCAGGTATGGTTGAACGCCTTTAGAACCCAGTTCCCCACGTTGTCTAACGTCAACTGGATAGCCTTCTTCAATGCCGCAGAGTATGCGGATCCCGAGCCGTACTTCCACAACTACACTGAAGTATGGGCATTGCTCATGCCTGCGCTCAACGAAATCTGGAACGGCGCTCCGGTGCGTACCACCATTGAGAAGGTCGCCGGTCCGATCCAGGCGATATTGGATCGCAGGTGATATGGGTAGTTGAACACAAGGAAGTTTGTTCATCATAGGTTAAAGCAGCAATGCCGCAGTACCGTAAGCGTCCAATAGTAACCACCGGTAGGGAATCCACTCTTTGAAGTCGCGTCTGCATGCGGCAATGTCCATCACAGTCAAATCACGCAACAGCGCTCACCGTTTCCGATGAGCGCTGTTCTGATTGATGGTCACTGATTGCGATCACTTCCTGGGCTTGTTTTGGGATTTGACGCTTACGTTGTAAACGCAAATTTAGAACATAAGCTAAACATCAACACAATCATCGAAAGGCTAAGCACATCAGTGGCAACTAGGAAATCGTCATTGTCAATCAAGTAAGTGAGACCGACGTCAGATACGGCTATACTGCCGAAGAAGAGAGATTCTCCTCCGTACAGTGATCCCGGACCTTGCCGGTCGCATAGTCACTGACTAACCAGCGCGTTCAATCAGGCGGGTTCATGACGGATTCCGGGATCGCCTGCCATGACATCGTTCTCCCAGCCGGCAGCAACTTCGGTGGAGATGCCGAAGGATCACAGCGTTTAATAAGAGCATACTCCTATGTAGAAATCGAATAAGAATGCATACAGCGAGGCTTATCACTTTCTTCTTGGGGACGCATGCGTTCCACACGTTCGCTGATGCCTATGCTACCTTGTTCGCGTATGTGGACTAATACCACAACTCGTGAATCGATAGGAGCTCAGGCTATCGCACTCCGATGGAGTTACACAGTGCATTTGAGAGTAAGCAGGAGGAAATAGGCCCATCATGTCTTTGGAGGCCGGGAGGAGGAAGCCAGACATGATATGATGTATGAATTGTATCTAGACCAGGGATAAGAATTTTGTTACGATGCAATTGTTACTTAATGACGTGCTTAATACTTTACTAAATTGTATATGGATGTTTAGAACGCAGTACCGCTTCTTCGCTAAAGGTATGATATTTACGCTAGTGGTAGTATGGCGATATGAATTATCACAATAGAGAAGGCGATTGATCATGTTTCAGTCTGATTATAGGAACTTGGTAACCGCCGCAAAAAACCATACGCCTGCCCGCCTGCCGCTTTACGATCACCTTGTCGGCGATGGGATCATCGAGGCCATCTTGGGGGAGCCTGTAGCGCCGCTCATCCAAGCTGGAGGACCGGACCTAATAGAAGGTTTGCGTCGGTATCATGAGTTCTTCTTACAACTCGGCTATGATGCGTGTCCGTTCGAACGATGCATAACAGATGTGCTCGAAGGCGGCGGCGCTTTGGGGAAACATCAACCCGGGTGCATCAAATCCATGGCGGACTTTTCGGCATATCCCTGGGATGAGATTCCCCAGCGCTATTTTGCTGCTTTTGCTCCTACTTTTGAAGCCCTGCAACAAACACTCCCGCCAGGGATGAAAGCCGTCGGCGGGGTGGGGAACGGCGTTTTCGAGTGTGTTCAAGATCTGGTGGGTTATATGGACCTTTGCTTAATCCGGTACGATGATCCCGAGCTGTATGCGCTGTTGTTCAAACGCATGGGTGAGGTGGCGCTGCAAATTTGGGAACGCTTTCTTACGCAATATGGCGATGCGTTTTGCGTTTGCCGTTTTGGCGATGACCTTGGCTTCAAAACAATGACCCTTATCCCGGAAGACGACATTAAGCAGCATATCTTGCCGGTATACAAGCAAATCACGGCGCTTGTCCACAATGCCGGGAAGCCCTTTCTCCTGCACTCCTGCGGCAATATCTTCTTCATCATGGAAGATCTCATCTCCGACGTCAAAATTGATGCTAAACACTCGAATGAAGATCTCATCGCGCCGTTCCAAACCTGGGTGGATCTCTACGGCGATCGCATCGGCAATTTCGGCGGACTCGATTGCGACGTCCTATGCATTAGTTCGCTCAGTGAAGTGAAAGAACGCACCAAAGAGATCATTCGTCAAGCCGGACCGTTTGGCGGGTTTGCCTTTGGCACCGGCAATTCTGTTCCCGATTTTATTCCGGTTGACGCTTATTTGGCCATGAATGAGGCGGCCCGTGAGGCCTGCGGCGAGTGACGACGATAGGAGTGACGATTGACTGTGCGCCCTTTTTCGGCATCAGAAATTACAGGTACCTGGGCAACCGTATTATTGCCGATTAATGCAGATGACAGTATTGATTACGCCCGTTTGCGTGATGAAATCGCATATTTGACCTTATCGGGCGTAAATGGACTCTATTCAGGCGGAACTGCAAGCGAGTTCTACACATTGACCGAAAAGGAGTTTTACCAAGTCAATGAAATGATGGCCGCGCTTTGTGAAAGCGCGGGTATGCCGTTCCAAATCG
>DUQB01000180.1 GCA_012838035.1 Bacillota bacterium
CCAGATGATGTCACCAGGAGTGCCGCAGATCTATTACGGCGATGAAGTAGGGATGTATGGAGGCAGCGACCCTGCCTGTCGTGCCGGCATGCGTTGGGATGGACAGGACCAAAATCAAGATATGCTTGGGCTTTATCGTTATTTAATTAAGATTCGCAAACAATACCCGGCTTTATGCCGAGGTGGATTCCTACCTATTTGGAGCAAACCAGGCGATCCTCTATTCGCCATGTTGCGACAACACCGGAGCGGAAACGTGTTATGCGTATTCAACACGGCTTGGCACGAACGCGATTTACAGTTGTCCGGACGCTGGCTAAGATCTAATGATAGTGTTGAAGTCGTACACCTTACAGGGTGGGCCCACTTGCCGGATGGAGGAAGGCCTGAGAGTACCAAGTCGTCTAGCAGGATGGCTCCTGTGCGACTCCGCATGGGACCACAGGCTGCCTGTCTTCTGGTGCCTAAAAGGGACTAATACGGCATCTTGATGTGGAACTCAGCACATTTCCACTACGTAACCGAGCCTATGGTTGGGTTGTACCACATACTCACCTTAGGAATTTAATCAGAAATATCTTAGTAATGGTGGCGCGCAAACGGTCTTCGCAGTATAATTATCGAGAGACTAGACTCGGGGTTGATTGTTTGCAGCGCCAATTTCGCATCTATTTCTTATTAATTCTAGTGCTGCTTGGTGCATGTACGGCGCAAGCTGCAACTCAAATGGAGCTAATAACGGCATTAGGGTATAAAGACTCCGTCAAAGCTCCTTTGATCCTGCTTGGCGCCAATCTTAAGTCGGCGGGCAAAAATAGCGGCCTAACGCTTCACCTTTCGAACGTACTTGTACCAGGTACGGAATTGAGTACGGTAACCGTGGGAGCCGAACTGGAACTCTGGTACATGAAGCCGTTGGTTTACTATGCCACCATCAAAAGCTCGGCTTATGTGAGACAACAAGCAGATAAGCTCAACCAGTCCTATACGATCGAAGGACAAGGTTCTTTTGGCAGCGTTACCGGTAGCGTTACCTTAGGTTATGTGGAAAGCCATCTGTCCATATTCCCCTGGGAATGCGAGGCGGTGACCAACGGCATTATGGAAGACATACCGTATTACTTTCTAGAAGCCGGAGTTGCCGCTAATGTAGTACATAGCTGGGGCCTAAAATGGAGTCAGGACGTGGCGTTCCGCACGCATGTCAATGAGAATGGGTACCGCCTCGGCTTATCCACCGGTCCGGAGATTAAACTAGGACCCGGCGCTTTAACGCTGCAAGGAGGTTTTGTGCTGAGCGCCACCGGTATTAGACCTATGGGCAAGCTGCGCTTTGAGATACGCGACCCCTATGAAGGAGACAAAGAGCTCCGTATTGAGGCCATTACCACTTCGTTAGGGCGCAATGTACCTGTATACCAAGGTTGGTACTCGTTAGATCGAGAACGTTGGCGCTTTCAGGCGCTCATCCGCCTTGAGCACCCCATTGAGGGTAAGTCTAACCCCACACTCTACATATCAGTGGCGCCGAAGTTCTAGATAATGCTTGTCACTTAACGGCGCATACAACGAGGGAGCGGCGTATAAGCCACTCCCTCTACTTGTCATTGGGGAGAGAAGAAGGTCAGATAAGGCAGCCCCTTAGCTAGTCGTATCAAATAGACTGCTAGTTCGCGGAGATGATAATCTCCCCACATCGAAGACTCCGAATGGGGGATGTTGCTATTAGTCGGTCGATGATCCCAACCATTGGGACGATGGTAGATGGAGTGCAGCAGAAGTCCTTGGTGGTTGGCATCTACCGATAGATACGGCTCTTGGAAGAGGGTTTGCGCCACGGTTAAACCGGCCTGGGTATAAACGCCGCCGGTTTGATCATGCTTGCTGAGAAAATGTCCCAAACGCAACAGTCCTTGAGCCGCAATAGCTGCAGCTGAACTGTCTACAGGTTCCCATGGATTGTAGGGGTCAGCAGGTTTGTTCGAATAATCAGATAGGTTGACCAGTCCCGGTGCACCGGTGTCCCAGTAGGGAATGCCGTCCGCCGCAGTGTTGGCGATATAGAAATCGGCGGCGGCCTTTGCCGCTTTCAGACACAAATCAAGCACTGCGCTCTTGGTATACTGGTTGGGAAAATCCTGCGGAGGTGTGTTTATGAGGAATTCCAACTGCTCAGCATAACCGAGGATAATCCAAGCCAGTCCGCGTGTCCATGTGCTAAATGCGGAGTAACCTTGTTGGGTTGATGGACAGCGATACTGACCGTTTTTCGTGTTAAAGATGGATTCGTGTGCGACGCGTCCCCATACATCATAGATGTCTCGTCCTTCGCCATAATACACATTATAGCGAGCGGTGTTCACGGCGTGCTCCACCAAGCGGTGCAACAGGGATGTCTTTACATCACCTTCTCCCATGAGCACCTGGTTGAGTTGGTGACCCAGTGCAAGAACGCGCAGACTGCGGATGGTATCGGCAAAGAGTGATTGGGGCCCGTTAAAGGAGTAAATGTAGCCGGATCCGTCGGATGTAACTGCCCAACGACTCGCTTGTACTGCAGCGGACACCGCCAGCGCTAGTTCGTAATAATCAACTTCCCACTTTGTTGCGGCAAAACGACCTTCCAACGCCAGGCGCCGCAGATTACCGTATGTAGAAACATTGTTGAAGCCGTGATCGTGCACGCCGGTATGGGTGAGGTGACTGGACATTTGTTGCACGATGCGGTCGCGTCCGAGTTCCAGCATGGCGGCATCGTCGGTTGCATCATACTGCAATACGATTGAACCAAAGCGCAGACCTTGCGTCCAGTCAGTCCACCCGCGGCTGGTGTAGCGACCATTGACTGTGAAAACCGGCGCACCTTGCGCAGGATCCCATGTGCGTTCGATGTCAGCCAGCTTTGCCGCCGATACGGTAAAAACGTGCTCTGCCGCCGGCATGAGAGTGGAATACTGTAGGTTTTCTTGTATTTTCATCATCAGCCAACTCCTATCTCCTTCTTAATCGGGGTATACAGTTGCGAGAGCGCTCTTTAAACCGATTTGGTTTGTGGGCAAAGTATAGTGAGCATACTGGTTTGATGCCCAAGTATCTCTTGAGATACGGGACTGTCATCTATCATACTACAAAAACAAGAAGCTAGCTGATTTCCACGTATGGAAAAAGGTTGCCGTCTGTTGGAGAGGGCAACCTTTTGGTACGTGAGAAGCGGCAAAGGCATGAATCTATGCTTGCGTATCGCATGGCGGCGGCAAAACTTGCACCAGCTTGCCCTTTACCGCTACGACGCATTCGCGGGTGATCAAAGCGCGTACCTTGAGAATCGCTTTTAGCGTCAACTTAGCGGTATTGCCGTTCGCATCGCAGATCCCGGGAGTAGCAGAGACCAGCAACCCCTCAATTTCGGTGAACTCCTGTACGTGATCGCCGGGACAAATCCCTTTGATATCTTGTATCGACTGGAAGGGGATGACGACTTGAATGGCGCTTTGCTTGCGTACATCAGGACAAGGGTGCGGATCTAAGTCCTCAATGACCAAGCGAGCGCGCAGGAACCCTTCGTTGACGAGCTTATCGTGCAACACTACAGGTTTTAGAGTCGGACAACCAATGGGCTCCAGATACATGCGATGGGTGGTTTTACCTGTGAGCGCATCAAAACCGACTCCCGGCGGTGCGGTGATATCGATGACGCCTACTTTTTGAAATGTCTCTTCCGACACCACCAATTTGGTTTTCAGCTCAAGCAGATGCCGATCGTCATGGCACCTTTTCGGTTCAAATCTGTCTCTTGCCGCTTCATGCTCATCGTGTCTTTCCATGTCATCATGTGGATCATCCTCATGATAACGCGGCTTGGGTCTGCGCTCATAGTCGTGGTAGCGAGACGGCTCCGGCGGACACGGCAGACCAGGCGGCCTTCCCGACATACATGGCGGCTCAAAGGAGTCTACTCTCGCCGGTCTGGGTGGCCGTCTCGGCGCTCTCGACTCCTGGTGACGCCGGTTTGGTCCGCTACTTGGGAATTCAGCGTAATTCCATGCCCAGGACATTCCAATGATCCCCCCTGTTTAAATCGAGATGGTATACCTATACGCATGCGCGAGTAGCTTGCACACGCAAAATGGTCTCTTGCGCCACAATCACGCAGGCATAGACGACTACCTTGAGTATCAGATGCAGTTGCAAGCACGGTTTGTGCGGATCAAACAGCCTGATGGGAGCTATGCTGAAGCCCTCAATCTGCACGTCGTGCTTTTGTACCAAGTCGCCAGGTTGCGCGCCCGGGCACTCGATTACGTTTTGGAACGGGATCTCCAACAGTTGATGCACAACTACGCCTTCTACCAGCAAGCGTACAGGAACAACGCCCATGTTGATGACCTTGCCTGGCAAAATGGTTACCGTGCGCAGACTGGGTACTCCATTGAGTTCCAAACGGACGTCTTGACAAAGCGACCCCGTCTTTTCGTCCATGGTAACGCCGCTGGGGGCAGGTATAACCAGATCGCCTATCTCCTGAATCTTGACGTTACACAAGACCCCGGGCACCTTAATTTGCTCGGGCTGTGGTTCGCTCTGGACAAACACCTGGTGTGTTGCCACAATCATCCCTCCATCTACCCAAATACCCAAGCCATGATAGACTGGTGCCTTACCATATGTATTTAATAGGAAAACGGTCATAGGATTCAGCGACTATTACTCACGGATTAGTGTTAAGCAGTGACCGAGCATCTTGGAGCGTCTAATCAAGAGCACTACAAGAGGGAAGGGTATAAGAAACGGCAGCCTCACCTCATATGAGGCCACCGCATGCTCTCATCGGAAGTACCTGTATAATCGCCGTCGGAAGCCTAGTACTTGCGATCCCAGTCGTAATCCCAATAGCGGTCACAACACCAGCAACAACAGCAACACTGGATAAAGGGGCAACGGAAACGGCGCGGATCCGGATGCTTGCACCGATCCCGGTCTTTGCACGAATCCCATCCTTTTTGTCTACAGGGATCCCATCTGACCTGGTCGTACTGATACTCGTCCCAATAGCCCATATAAGGCCCTCCTTTTTGTTATTAGGCATAGGTCGCCTTTGGATATTAGCCTATGGGCCAAGCAAAGAAGGAGTAACTAGCCTCAAGTGTTGATTTATCGTCATTGACGGTTGTTGCGCTCAGCCTCCAGGGCGCTTGTACGGTAATCCAAGCAAGCTCGCAGCAGGAACAGCATCGTTTGGTTCACCAAAGGATACTTAAGATAAGCAACCTCTCGTCACCACCTAGCCCAGACTCCTGAATAGGTTGCTAAGCGCATTGCATGGGGACGGAAACGGTTGTTGTTTCATAACCTGACCTAGGAGCGTGCTCGATATCTTTGAGACCTAGACGTATGGAAAACACAGATATTCTGTACAGGATACAGGCGCTCCAGGTGCTGGGAACAGGCTTTGTCCCCAATGGCGTGTGAGCAACTAGGGCAGCGACACAGACGGCTGTCCTGCTGTTGGCAATGAAGGAGTGACATGATCATGAGAATATGTGTTGATCCCGGACATAGCGCCATAGAACCGGGTATTGTCGGTTCGACGCAGCTTTCCGAGGCAGATGCGGTTCTTCGCTTTGCATTGCTGTTAAAACAGTATTTGAACAAGCTGGGACATGAAGTAGTCTTAACTCGCACCGATGAACAAGCGCCGGCGGAATCGCCGCGGCAAGACTTGAAGCGACGCGGTAGTATAGCTAGGTATATGGGGTGTCAGGCTTTATTGAGTATTCACGGAGCATCCGCTACTGCCGGCTCCGGTGAGGTTGCTGTCCGTTATCCGCAAGGGGAAGGGTTGTCCGCCCAGCTGGCGGTGTTGGTTTACAAACATTTGATGGAGAAGACAGCCTTGGCTGGTCGCGGCGTGATCGCATCATACGAGACCGGCTTACTCAGGAGTGTACGGATACCGGCGATCCAGGTAGAACTGGCGCTGTTCGGCGATCCGGATCTGGAAGCTTTGTTGCAGGACGCAGAATGGCTGGATACTGCAACGCGGGCTTGTGGGGAAGCCGTTACGGAATGGCAGGCCAGGTATTGGACGAGGTGGACAATAGGTGAGAGCGAGGTAAACGAGCGGACGCAAACTGAATCTGCAGTCAATGCGGACGAGACGGAGGAGTTGAGTGATGCATCGGATGATGCCGCGCCTGCGGACACTGATGAGCCTATGGCTGCGCCGGCTGACAATGCGCAGACCACGTCTACCGTGCCGGAAGATGCTGATATGTCTAGGAGTAAAACAGTAAGCCCCATTGCCGTTCACG